>DBFNYT010000068.1:0-4455 GCA_048425625.1 Collinsella sp.
GCGCGCGAGCTCGCCTGCTGGGTCTGGGAGATCGGGCGCCGGGCGGAGGGGACCCTCGGCTGACCCCGTCGGACAACAAGCCTCCCGCCGGGAGGGCCCGCGCCTCGACGCATCGCCGGCGCGCGTTCACGAGCCCTTTTTGGGCAGCCCAAGGGCCGCGCCCGTGAACAAGACTGGTTTCGGACGAGCGCGCCGGACGGAGAATCGAAATGCGGTGGGGTGCGCGGACATACCGGGCTGACCGCCGGCAGCGCGCCCACAAGAGCCCGCGGATATTAGCTTGCCAGGCAAGCGTCGACTAAACGTGCAGCGTGCGCGGGCCCTCCCGACGGGAAACGAAAAAGCCCGGTTTCAAACCGGGCTCGAACAAACACGCCTATTGACAATGGCTTTCTCATATTAAAGGGGAACCCGCAGGCTCCCCTCCGGTTCCAGGCATCGAAAGTTTCTGGACCCTAATCACTGTCATTATAGTATCTTCAAACTTGGGCCTCGTCAAACCCACGCTCTGAGTATCCACACTTATTGATGGCCGCGCATATCCACAATTCCAAATTACCCTAGTCAGCTAGCATGTCATCATGCCCAATCGCGCTACCGCGTATATCGCAAACAATAGTTACCATGAAAGTCTCCATTGCCCTTGGCTTTCGCGAACAAGCAGCAGGTCATCAACTCCGCTTTGCCTCGTCGTCGGCGTCGAGCCCTTCAGCCTTCTTGGCGATATCAGCCAGACCCGGATTCATCTTTTCGCAAGCGCCGTCCACAATCTTCTTCAAGCTTTCAAAGAAAGAGAAGGCTTTGCGATCCTGTTTAAGTTCAGTCGTGGGCTCGAGAAAAATCGTCGTAGGTTCGTCGATTCCAGCGAAAAGGGCCGAGTACAACTTCCCTACGTTCAGCTTCGGGTCTTCGACATCAATGGAAAAGCCGTCAACACCCTCGATCGCGATCTTCCCATCCTTCAGCCCGACCTTATATGCCTTCTGAGCCATAGCGTTTGAGTCGTTTCCTGACAACGTCAGCGCCTCCTTCAACGGTCTTTGCCACAAGGTCGAGCACCTTGTAGTCGTCGCATTCGTATTCCAAAGCCCCACTCTTCACGTCAATTGTTCCATTTTCGTTGCGCGCGAGAACGATAACGTTATCGACGTCCAGGTTTACGACAAAGAGCGGGTTGTGCGTGATCATCAGTACCTGCCGGTTGGCGCTCATCCTCTTAAAGGCGTCGAGAACGTGTTCCTTAATCGCTACTTGCGAGATTTGATCCTCCGGCTGGTCGATAATGTAGACCCCTGATTTAGTGTCCTCCTCCGCCAAAAGATCGAAGTAAAGGGTCCCGTACAGGCCAGGCGACGGTTCGGCGTCGATGCCTATGGACTTGTTGGTGATTTTCCTTCTTTCGGTTACACGGTCAACCACCGAATGAAGCTTGTTGCTAATCTGCTCGTAGCACATAGCCACGGAAGGTTTTTCACCTGTTACCGCTGCAGCTATTTCTTCGGTAGTCAGCTCAGTCTCGGACTCAATGCCATTCAACAACAGTGAAAGCTTAGGCTTGTTGAACACCTCTTCGAACACCGCTTTGCAGTAGTCTACGTCGGTCTTACCGGAAGTGAGCTCGGAGACAAATATGAATTTCCCCATAGGATTGGGAACCCTAATGTCAACAGGAACGGCATACTCGAGCTTCCTGTCGCGTCGCTTTGCGGCAAGCAACACTGCGTCGGCAATTTTTCCAGAGACATCGTCAAGAGTCGCCGAATAATCATCGATAGTTTTCTGCTCGTCAGTCTTCCTCTTCGAAAGAACTCTGCGCTCCTCGCTCGCTGTGCCCTTGACTGCTCGGGTCTTCACGTCGTCGCGTTCGTAGACTAGCCTATGTTTCTCGACAATCTTGAGAAGCCTATCCATCGCCTCCATTGCATCGGAATGGGCCTCGGCAGCCTCAAGTCCCATCTCTGTGAAAAGTTTCGAGTAATCTGCTCTGGCGGTGACAAGGTCGCTCCTGCAGGAGAGCAACTTAGAGCAGAGGTCATCGATGTCCTTAAAAGAGATCGTCTTCGTAAATCGGGAGATGGTAAGCTTCTCGGACTTTGGCAGGTCGCGCAAAACCATCTCTTGCTTATCAAGTCGACGGCGTGCATCGTTGAAGCGCGCTTTTGACTCGAGGGCGACAACGCACTCGTCAAAGAAGCGCTTGAGCGACTCTTTGATTGAGCTGACATCAACGTGGGATTGAAAATACTTACCGAAATAATCGTCTTGCCCCTGCCCCGAATGCAGCTCTTCGAGGGTTTTACGAACACTGTCTTGGTCGTCAAACTTGAACTCAGCCGCATCTGGGAGAAGAGTATCGACGTTTATGCCCTCCTTCGCGCAATAGGCTTCGTATCCGTCGACCAACTTGGAATCGCCCACATGCCGGCAACCCGTTATGCGGTGAATCATCATTGACTTGCCAATGGAGTTGTCGCCGATAATCGCGTTGATTCCGGGCGAAAGCGGTATGTCAAAGCGCTTGCCGTCAATTGAGAGTTCAAGCGAGTCGAGCTTCGAGGAGCTGGCGCTGAAGAACGAGCAGTCGCCGACCTTTATTCTTGAAGGATCAGTGACCGCCATGAGCAAGCCTTCGAAGGTCGGCAGGCATTTTAGGCTGGAGAACGAAATCTCACCGCCTTCTCTCCCTGGATAGGTCGCCCAATCATGGCAATCGCTCCCGACAACAAACGGAACGGCATCTTTGGGATAGGTTTCGATGAGCCTCTTGATGTCGAGCTCTCGCCGCTTGTTGCGTATTTCGACCGCGTCGACAAACTCGGTTAAAATCACTTTGCTGGCGCAATCCGCGCCTAGGCTGCTCACGTCCCGCTTTGCTTCCTGGCCGGCCGATTTCTCGTGCCCGATGAGGACAGCGTTGAGGCCGATGTCCCTCAGGACCTTGGTGAAACCGTCTTCGGTGAAAGCGCCAATATTGAGATCGTCGTAGCGCGGTTTCCCTTTCTCATCACAGACGACTTCGGCGATGCCGTCGATCAGATCGGGGTGCCGGTCATCGAAGATGGCAACGATATGGACGACGGTCGGCTTCTTGCCACCGGCGCGAATGGACACGCTGAACTCAATACCAGGAAGCACTTTGTTCAGGCAACCATCCCCCTCCCTCTCTTTCAAAGCGAAGTAGAGGTCCTTGTCAAAGCAGTCGTGGTCGGTGATTGCGCACATGTTGATGTCATGCGCCTTCAAACCGCGAAGCAGCGCATCAACATGGCCTTTATCGCAGCCGGCAAGTTCCTTCTTGCCTTTGTCCTTTGTGGTGATGCTTGCAGCAGAATGGATATGCAGATCGATTCTGGTTGGCTTCGTGACTATGCGTTCCAATTGCACCTCCTATGCTGTCCAGGCGAATTGCATATCGCCCAACGTTGATATCAGATGGCCCATTGCCCGTCTTGGTCGAGGGCCGGTTATATGAACCTCTCAAGCAAAATTCCTTCATCCCTATGTTAATCCCATCCCTCGATGTGGGTTAGATACTAATCGGCTTCTAACCTCATTGCTGATAACCTCGATGACGGCGGCTTCCGCCCTTGATGACGACTTCATCCGACGGCTCCCCCAATGGTCCCCAAGCAAGTGTGAATGCCGCCCATTAGTCTCAGAATCTCACAGCACCAAATAGTGCAAGTTAGCGCCGGTCCGGAGGAAAGGTATTGGGGTGATCATATTTTAAAGAAAGGCACTCGGCTCCATTCCCAGCGCGAAAACGCATATGGCTAGCACGTTAGATGTTGCATGCACGAAAATAGCAACGCTCCCTATCCGGAAGCGTTGCCCTCATAGCTTCAGTAGAGTTCTTGTATTGCAGCCAGGTGCGTCGCGCCGCCTCAGCAGCGATATGCGGCGGCTAGGAGCGTTGTTCCAAGCAGGGAAAACGCAAAGGACGCGGCGATCCAGTTGGTGTCGCCGGTCTTGGGGAGCGCCGCAGTGGTTGCGGTTGCGGTCTTGGGCCTTGACGGCGTGGACACCGTGGTCTTGGTTACCGTCGTAGTTGTCTTGGTTGTCGTGGCCGCGGGTTTCAGCGAGGGATTTGCCGTGGGCTCTGTGGTGGGATCTCCGGCAGCGGGGTTAGCATCGGCGGGAGACTTGCCCGCGCTATCGCCAGGCACGTCGCCCCCATCGGTCTCCCCTGCCGGAGGCGTGGCTACATCGGGCTCAATCGCCACATGCGGTGCCACCGCACCGGAGGCATCCACCACGCCACTAGCACCAAAGACCCCGCCAGCAGGCGCCACAAACCGCGCGGACACAAGCGAGCCGCCCGTGCACGCGACACCGCCATCGGCACCGGCCGCATCAAGCCACGAGGCATCGACGGAAAGCCGACAGGCAGCCACGCCAGCACCAATGCCAGCGTCCTGCAGATACACACCGTAAGCGCGCACGCCCGCTCCGGAC
>DBFNYT010000069.1:0-17788 GCA_048425625.1 Collinsella sp.
CACGCAAAGGAAAGCACTTAATGTGCTTTCCGTCTTGCGCAGGACTGTAGAGCAGGAAACTTAATTACGCGCCGCCCCCGCCCGTGCCGGGCAACCCCTCCCTTGTGCTCCATCACGCTAAAGTGTATGATTCTGAACGTTACATGACTCACTTTACTTAACTAAAGTGCCATCAAGGGGGAATACCATGAACACCGATATGTCTCGTCGTCAGTTTGTTGGTCTAGCCGGCTCGCTCGCCACGGTGCTTGGCCTTGGTCTTGTCGGTTGCGGCGGTGGTGCCGGCAAGGGCTCCGCTGCTGGCTCTGCCGCGGCCAAGGATGTGAAGGGCGCTGCGGAGTCCAAGAAGCTCGTGGTGGGCTTTGATAAGTCCTATCCTCCGTACGGCTTTGTGGGCGACGATGGCGAGTACACCGGCTTTGATCTCGATCTTGCCAAGGCTGTTGCCGATAAGCAGGGCTGGGAGGTCAAATACGAGGCCATCGATTGGGATGCCAAGGACACGCTGCTTAACTCGGGCGCCATCAACTGCATCTGGAACGGCTTTACCATGGAGGGCCGTGAGGACGACTACACGTTCTCCGAGCCGTACATGCTCAACGAGCAGGTGCTGGTGGCCAAGAAGGATGCGGGCATCAAGGGCTGGGACGATCTTGCCGGCAAGACTGTGATTACCCAGACTGATTCCGCTGCGCAGGACGTGCTTGAGGGTGACCAGAAGGATCTGGCAGCGACGTTTGCCACGCTCGACACGATCGGCGAGTACAACACGGCCTTTATGCAGCTCGAGAGCGGCGCGGTCGATGCCGTGGCGTGCGATCTTTCGATTGCCCAGTATCAGCTTGCCGCCAAGCCCGATGCCTATACGCAGCTTGATGAGCCGCTGTCCAGCGAGCACTACGCCGTTGGCTTTAAGAAGGGCGACACCAAGTCGGCCGATGCTGTAGCCGAGTCGCTCAAGGCGCTCTACGAGGACGGCACGGTCAAGGACCTCTGCGATAAATATTCAAGCTATGGTTTGTCTTTCGATAATTGGGTGCTCAAGTAATGTCTATTCAGGTCATGATGCAGATGCTTGGCCAGGGATTCTTGGTCAGTTTGCAGTTGTTTGTGCTGACGCTGCTGGGGTCGATTCCGCTGGGAATCCCCGTGGCGTTTATGCGCATGAGCAAAATCGCGCCGCTTCGCTGGATTGCGCGCATCTACATTTCGGTCATGCGCGGTACGCCGCTCATGCTGCAGATGTTTGCCATCTACTTTGCCCCGTACTACGTGTTTGGCATTTCGCTCACGCCCGATTCCAAGTGGACGGCGTGCGTCGTGGCGTTCATCATCAACTACGCCGGTTACTTTGCCGAGATCTATCGCTCGGGCTTGCAGTCCATTCCGCGCGGTCAATACGAGGCTGCCGAGGTGCTGGGCTATTCGCGCGTGCAGACGTTTCTGTATATCGTGATGCCGCAGGTCGCCAAGCGTATTCTGCCGGCGATGGGCAACGAGATCATCACGCTGGTCAAGGACACGTCGCTGGCGTTTGCCATTGGCGTGGGTGAGATGTTCTCGACGGCCAAGGCGCTGGTCGCCTCGCAGGTGAGCATGGTGCCGTTTGCGATCGCGGCGCTGATCTACTGGGTCTTTAACTTTGTGGTCGAGATGCTGCTGGGCGCCGCCGAAAAGAAGCTGGACTATTATCATGACTAACTCAGTGATGAAAATCGAAAACGCGCGCAAGGCGTTTGGCGGCAATGAGGTGCTCAAGGATATCTCGCTTGAGGTGAAGCGTGGCGAGGTCGTGGCGATTATCGGGCCTTCGGGTGGCGGCAAGTCCACGCTGCTGCGGTGCGCCACGCTGCTCGAGACACTCG
The DNA here is from genome assembly GCA_048425625.1 of Collinsella sp. Taxonomy (GTDB): domain Bacteria; phylum Actinomycetota; class Coriobacteriia; order Coriobacteriales; family Coriobacteriaceae; genus Collinsella. The sequence goes on from DBFNYT010000069.1 coordinate 1,866, forward strand.
ACGGAGGCTCGCTCTCGTTTGGCGACCTTGCCGTTGCGACGGATGCGGGTTCGGGCGCGGTCTATGCGAAGGGCGATGTGCCCAAGCAGGCGCGCTCGCGATTCGGCCTGGTGTTCCAAAATTACAACCTGTTCCCGCACTATACCGTGATGAAAAACATCATCGACGCGCCGATCCGCGTGCTTAAGCGCCCGCGCGAGCAGGCGGAAGCTCGTGCTCACGAGCTGATTGCGCAAATGGGGCTGACGGGCAACGAGAACAAGGTGCCGTGTGAGCTTTCGGGCGGTCAGCAGCAGCGCGTGAGTATTGCCCGCGCTCTGGCGCTCGATCCGGAAATCTTATTCTTTGACGAGCCGACCTCGGCGCTCGATCCCGAGCTGACGGCCGAGGTGCTGCGTGTCATTAAAGACCTTGCCGCGCAGAATATGACGATGGTGATCGTGACCCACGCAATGCAGTTTGCGCGCGATGTTGCCGACCGCGTGGTCTTTATGGATGGCGGTCGTATTGTCGAGGAGGGTCCTGCCGAGCAGGTCATCGACCATCCGCGCGAGCAGCGCACCCGTGAGTTTTTGAGCCGTATCGAGGGATAGGCTCAGGTATTTACTCAACTATTAATTGAGGCGAAGCCGCCGCAGGTCTTACGGTCTGTGGCGGCTTTTTGTTTGCATCGACGGGGTTCAATAATCGCCTCACAAGCTTGTCTCTTCCTCTCGCCGCCTGTATTCATACGTGCGCCGAAAGGTGTGCATGGACAGCCGCCCGTGAGGGTAGGGTGGTGGCATAGGACATTTGGAGGGTGAGTCGGCTCGGCTGCCGACCATGCTGCTCCCGGGATGGCACCGACCGCGAACTCTCCCCGTTGGCGTCGCGCATTGCGCGCGGCCCTGCAAGGAGGTCATCATGGGTGCTCCCAAGACCGGTAACGTAAGGAACGTGGTGCTCGTAGGCCAAGGCGGGGTGGGCAAGACTTCACTCGCCGAGGCCATGCTCCACCTTTCCGGCAAGACCGCCCGCCTGGGCGGCCACGACGGCACCAAGCCTACGCTCGACTATGACCCTGAAGAGGTCAAGCGTTCATTCTCCATCTCGACGACCATCGCGCCGATCGACTGGAAGGGCGCGCGCATCAATGTGCTCGATGCCCCGTGCTACCCCGATTTTATCGGCGACGCCTTTGCCGCGATGAGCGTCTGCGAGACGGCTCTGTTTGTGGTCGACGCCGAGGCCGGCCCGCAGCCTACGACGGTTAAGCTCTGGTATGCCGCCGAGGACCTGCGCCTGGCGCGTGCGGTGTTCGTAAACCGCCTGTCGCGCTCCGAGGCCAGCTTTGCGACCACGATGGACCTGCTGCAAGAGCGCTTTGGCACGCGCCTGGGCGCCGTGACCCTTCCCTGGGGCGAGGGCGAGGACTTTGACGGCATCATCGACCTGGTGCGCATGAAGGCGCGCCATTGCAACGGCACCGAAGCCGTTGAGTCGGAGATTCCCGAGGAGTATCGTGCCCAGGCCGAGGAAGCCCATGACCATCTGTGCGAGCTGGTGGCCGAGGCTGACGACGAACTGATGATGAAGTACTTGGAAGGCGAGGAGACGCTGACGCAGGAGGAGCTTGAAGGCCTGCTGTCGAAGGCGATTGCCGAGCGCATCTTTGTGCCGGTCTTTGCGGGCGATTGCATTAAGGAGCAGGGCGTCAACTCGCTGATGGACGACATCGCCACATACTTCCCGGCGCCGACGGACTACGGCGAGATGCCGCTCATCGACGGTGATTCGCTCAAAATCTCGAGTGACGATGACCGCCCGGTGGCCTTTGTGTTTAAGACCCTGGCCGATCCGCAGCAGGGTCGCATCAGCTTTATCAAGGTGCTGACGGGTACGCTTGAGCCGGGTCTTGAGCTGGTCAACGCGCGCACGCGCAAGGGCGACCGTCTGGCTCACCTGTATGTGATGTGCGGCCGCGACATGACCGAGGTCGGTCACGCTTATGCCGGCGATATTATCGTGGCGCCCAAGCTGGCGGCCGAGACGGGCGATACGCTCTCGATTACCGGTAAGGTCGAGGCTGCGGCGTTTAAGTTCCCCAACTCACAGTACCGCATTGCCATTGAGGCCGAGAATCGCGGCGACGAAGAGAAGCTCTACACGTTTATTGAGAAGGCCTGCAAGGCCGATCCGACTATGAGCATCGACCGCGACGAGGAGACTGGTCAGACCATTATCTCCGCCGTTGGTGAGGCGCAGGTTTCGGTGCTGCTCAACCGTTTGGAGGATCGCACCAAGGTCGTGGCAAAAAGCGTGCCGATCCGCATTCCGTATCGCGAGACCATTCGCCGTACGGCAAGCGCGCAGGGCCGCCACAAGAAACAGACTGGCGGTGCCGGTCAGTATGGCGACTGCTGGCTGCGCGTTGAGCCGCTCATTGGACCCGACGGCACGAGCGATGGCTATGAGTTTGTGGACGAGGTCGTGGGCGGTCGCATTCCGCGCTCGCTGATCCCCGCCGTGGACAAGGGCGTCCAGGAGACCATGAAGGACGGCATCATTGCCGGCTATCCGCTCACGGGCATTCGCGTGGCTGTGTACGACGGCTCGTATCACAGCGTCGACTCCAACGAGATGGCGTTCCGCGCGGCAGCTCGCATCGGCCTGCGCAAGGCGTGTGCCGATGCCGACCCGGTGGTGCTGGAACCCATCGAGGAAATCACGGTGACGATCCCCGAGAGCTACGCCGGCGCCGTGATGGGCGACATCTCGGCCTCGCGCGGTCGCGTGACGGGTATGGAGACCGATGAGCGCGGCGACACCGTGGTCATCGCCCAGGCGCCTCTAGCCGAGCTGACGGATTACTCGACGCGACTGCGCTCTATCACGCGCGGCACGGGTGACTTTACCATGAAGCCCGCTGGCTACGAGCAGGTTCCCTATGACGTTCAGGCCAAGCTGGTTGAGCGCTATGAGGAGGGCCGCGCCAAGTAGCACGTGATTTTGCCTGCAATGTAGGTGCTGACGAAAGGGCCGCCCTGGGTAACCGGGGCGGCTCTTTTTGATTCCTTGGGGACGGAGGAAAACGGATCATTTAGGCTTTGGGGCAGCTTGGTCGGTCCTAGTCTCCCGAGGCCTGATTGCGGCCGGTGGTGTAGTCGATCTGCACGTGCGGCTGCAGGTTGTAGCAATATACGTGGAAGCAGAGGGTCTTGCCGTGGTCCTCGACCGATTGCGCCTCAAGGCGCATGCCACGGCAGACAAGTTCCTCTTCGTTATACATAGGCGTGACGCGGTAGAGCACATGGTTGCCCGTATCGCGAATATAGTTGAGAATCTGCTCTTCAAACGGCAGCATGCCCGTCTCGTTGAGATAGCGCGTGCCGGTGAGGAGATTCTTGCGGTTGGCGTTTTCGCCGCAGAGCGACCAGGCGATAAGGTGGCAGCGGTTGTAGAGGCTCTGGCCCGGAATAAAGTCGTAGCGCTGCTGGTGCCAACCGGCAGGATGGATGCGCGAGATATCGCCGCGCTTTCCCTGTCCGAGCGACTCGGGGCCTACACAGGCGAGCGCCTTGCGAGTGCGACCCAGGCTGTCGAGCTTGGAGAATTTCTTAAAGCAGCCCTCTTCGGTGGCGCGATCGTATTCATCGAGTGTGAATGACGGCGTGCCGAGCGGGTGCGTGCTGTCGGCGCGAAGGGCAACGTAGGGGTTGCCGGCGTAGTCGGGAATGCTGCTGAGATAAACACCGCGGGCGCGGTTGAGGTCGGGGTTTTCGACCTCGTCGATGGGGGTGGCGGCACTGCCCGCGGAAACGTCGTCATCGGTGTCGGTCGCGGCGGAATCGGAGCCATCGCCGGAGTCCTCGGAGCTCGTTGTTCCCGATTCGAGCCGGGCGACCAAGTCCGCTTCGTCGTCGGTGCGGTTGGGGCTCTCGCTTTGCTTCTCGGCCAGAGCCGCCGCCTGCTCATCGCTTTGCGGCGACAACAGCTTGGGCGCTCCGTCGATCGATCCCGTAAACAGCGCAAACCCCAGCACCACGGCGGTGCCGATGGAAAGTACTTGCTTGTAAGCGGACTTGCGCGACATTGAGGCTCCTGGATGGACGGTTGGGAATCTACCAGTCTAGCAGGAGCCGGCAGGGGCCGTTCTATCGAACAAATACTTAAGATTTGGGATAGACGCTACTGATTCATTTGCCTCATATGGAGCTGCGGCGGTTGTGTACATGGAATCAGTCGGCGTTTCTCCAGATAAAACCTGCCAAAATAAGCCTGTCCCTTTTTGGTAGGTTAATCGTGAGCTATTTCACCGCAACTTAGGGCACGGTTAGGATGTGTGCACTTTAAAAAGAAGAACCCATGATTAGAGAGGTCGCGCTCGTCTCTCTAAATGTCTCTATAAAGAGAAAGTCAGTTAAAGAGATAACATTGGGCAATCTAACAGTGAATTCGATACATCTCTCTAAATGTCTCTCTAAAATAAGGTGCTTATCTCTCTAAAGTTAGAGAGATATACTATACTTTAGAGAGATAAATCTATCGTTTTAGAGAGACGGAATGTCAATGCTGCTGGATGAACCCCTTGGCCTTATCGTTGAGCGCCTTCGCAGGCGAGGGACTGATGACGCATCGGTAGAAGTTAAAGCCTGCACGAATAAATTGAGCGCAGACGTATGGGAGACAGTGAGCGCTTTTGCGAACACTGCGGGTGGGCTCATTATTTTGGGCCTGAACGAAGCCGAAGGATTTGTTCCTTCGGCTAACTTTGCTATCGATAGGGTGCGCGATCAGTTTGTTTCGGGTATCGGAGACGGAGGCTCAGCGGCAGTGGTGACCCATGCGCCGCGGTACGAGCTTGATCGAGGCGAGGTCGACGGGCTCCAGGTGCTTCTGGTGCGCATCTTTGAACTTGAGCTTAAAGCGAAGCCTTGCTATATCGGCGCGCGCGGCGTGCAGAACGGTAGCTACAAGCGCGTGGATGATAAAGATATCAAGATGTCACCCGCTGAGCTATATGAGCTGCAGAGTGCGTTGCTTCCGAGCGATGCAGACGACACGGTGGTTTCGGAGGCAACGGTCGAGGATTTGGATCCAGATGTCGTGCGGTCTATTATCGCAAATCGCCGGCTGCAGACCCCGCGCGTTTTGCGCGGGGCCGATACGCTGGAAAAGCAGCTGGTCAGACTCAATATCACTACAAAGGATGGTGCCGTGAAGCTCGCGGGGCTTCTGTCGGCGGGAATTTACCCCCAGCAGTTCTATCCCAAACTGATGATCGATGTCGCCGTTCATTCCGATGTGGAAAAATCTGCACCCGGGCAACCCCGGTTTATTGACCGCCAGTTGTGCGATGGCCCGATTCCGGCTTGCATCGAAGATGCCCTTGCCGCGATTGGACGAAACTTGCGCAAAGCGGCGATAGTGCAAGGCGCTGGCAGAAGGGATGATTGGGAAGTTCCCCAGGAGGTTTTGCGCGAGGCCTTGGCAAATGCCTGCATCCATCGAGAATATTCGCCCATGTTTGTGGGGCAGGCCGTGAGTGTCGATATCTATCCAGACAGAATAGAGATCAAAAACCCTGGCGGGCTTTGGGGCGGAAAGACGGTGGACAATCTTGCAGACGGGGAATCGCGCTGCCGAAACTCAAAGCTCATGAGCCTAATGGGGGCGACGCCGTTAGAGCATGCCGAGGGGGCCGTTGCGGAAAGCCAGGGATCTGGTATCCCGGCTATGATTCGCGAGATGGAGTCTCGTTCGCTTGGCAGGCCGAAATTTATCGTTAAGGCCGATTCGTTTACGGTGCTGCTTTCCCGGCACGGGGCGGAGCTTGCTGAAAACCGCACGTGGATTCAGAGCCATGTGGGCACCGAGCTGACGGATCGCGAGGAAACACTGCTCATGTTTATGCGGGAGCATGGGTGCGTATGCGATGTTCAAAAAATACGAGAGGCCCTGAAGTGGGATTCGGATGACATTCGCCTGATCTGCGGGGACCTTGTGGATAAACATGTCCTGTCAAAATGCGGCAAAGACACGTATGAAATTATCGATATGAACAGAGAATCGTCAGCTTCGACGGCGGATAGGATCCTGGAGGCTCTCAGCGCCGAAGTGGATATGACGGCGCGAGAAATAGCGGTTGCATCGGGGGTCAGAATTTCGTCTGTCCGTTACCATCTGCCAAAAATGGCAGATAAAGGACTCATTGAGGTAATGGGTTCATCGACGAGCCACAATCGCCGATATCGGAAGAAGTAGATGCAGCCGGACCGCCCCTCTAGTGTCTCTCGAAGTTAGATGGGCGCTAGAGGGGCGACTGCCTCGCGATATTTCCCCAGATAAAACCTGCCAAAATAAACCTGTCCCTTTTTGGTAGGTCAGTTAACGCAGTGCAGGTTGAGCATATGCGAGCGAGCGGGCTCCGGGTGCGGGAAGGTGACGTGAAACAAGCGGGCGCTGACCTTTTGGTCGCGCCCGTGAAGTTGAACGTCAGATTGCCGTGCCCGGAGCCTGCGCAGCGCCGAGCAGGTACGCCGTTTGTAAAACGGCGTAACCTAAAGGTTCATGTTGCCGTGGATGTAGGGGGTGACCTCGGGGGAGATATGGTCGCAGCCCAGCTCGCGCAGCGCGGACTCGATAACGGCGGGCAGCGGGGTCTTGCCCTTGTCGTCGACGGCGGCACCGCCGAGGGTGGCAATCTTGGCGACATCTGCGGGTGCGGCCTCGATATGCATGCAGCCGCCGACCAAGCGCGCGCGTACCTGTGCCAGATTAAGATCGTGCAGGTAATCCTCGCAGGCGCGAATCAGGGAGACCTTCTCGCGCGTAAGCTCCTCGCCCGTGGGGACGCGCGTGGCAAGGCAGGCTCCCGCCGGCAGGTTCCAAACGGGATAGCCCCATGCGCGCAGCAGCTCGCGCTCTTCGTCCTTGGTAAAGCCGACCTCCATAAGGGGTGAGCGTACGCCGAGCTCTTCTGCCGCACGCATGCCGGGGCGGTAGTCACCGCGATCGCTTGCATTGCTGCCATCGATGACGGTGGGAAAGCCGAGCGACTTGGCGTGGTTGACGATGGCGGTAAAGCCGGCGTGCTTGCAGTGGTAGCAGCGATTAGCATCGTTGCAGGCTACTTGGGGGAGCTGCAGCTGATCCACCGAAAGATTGAGCACGGGGAGCTTAAAATGCGGCCCCTCATTGGCCTGCCCATCAACGGACTGCTCAAACGAAGCCTGCTCGGGCGTGCCGATGAGCGGCGTAGTGAGATGGACGAGGAGGGTATCGGTAGGCATGATGCGGGCGCATACGGCGGCCAAAAAGCTGCTGTCGACGCCACCGGAAAACCCGATAGCCACGCGCCCGTATGCCAAAAGCAGCTGTTCGAGCGCCGATAGCTTGTCTTGAAGCTCCTCTGCGGGTGCCGTGGTGTCTAAAATCATGAAACGATCCTTATCGTTGAGTACTCGGTCGAAAACTATAATCCTAATGCGTTACTTGCCATAAGTCTTCTATCTATGTAACGAAAGTGCAATATGCTATATACGTTATATACAAGTTTGTAAAGTGCGGTAGAGTGACAGTAACACAATCCGGTGAGGGGGCCGATATGATCAAGGCTGTTTTTTTTGACATGGATGGAACGCTGGTCGACACCGAGCGTTTGGGGATTAAGGCCTGGAAGGCAGGCGCCGCTGAGCTGGGGCTCGCGATTGATGAAGCGCTGATCCATCAGTTTATCGGCCGCACGCTGCCCGATGTTATGGACATCCTTGATAAGCATTACGGCAGCCATGAAACCACCGAGGCGATCTATCGTCGCCACAAGGAGATTCGCGACGAGATGGTCAAGACCGAACTGGAACTTAAGGCCGGCGCCGCCGAGTGCCTAGACGAGCTGCTGGCTGCGGGCTATCACGTGGGTCTAGCGACGTCGTCGCGCCTCGTTACGGCCGAGCGCAACCTTAAGATGGTCGGTCTTTTTGACAAGTTTGAAACGGTAACGTGTGGCGAGGACGTCGTGCACGGCAAGCCCGACCCCGAGATGTATCTGCTCGCCTGCGAGCGCGCGGGCTTTGCTCCCGAGGAATGTGCCGTGGTCGAGGATTCGCGCAACGGCTGCGTCTCGGGCATCACGGCCGGATGCCATGTCTTCGCCGTCCCCGATATCGTGTCGCTGCCGCAGGACGTGGTGGATGGCTGCGAGGCCGTGCTCGATACGCTGTTCGATCTGGCGGCGGCGGTCAAGGCCGTGCGCTAGACAATTGCGGTGTTGAAACGAGCAATTGCCCACGTTTGCGCTCAAGCAAAAGGGGTCCGGCAATGGTCGGGCCCCTTTTGCTTGAGCGGCGACTTAGCATACTTGCGGGCGTGCTATAGATACGCACCGAGGTTGATGGCCGTGGCGTCGGTCTGGCCGCTTGCCTGGGTGCTGGCGCGTTCCAGCAGGAACGGCCGCACGAGTTCTAGGCGGTTGATGTCCTCGATGGCCGTGACCGCGGTGACGGTGCGCGCGGCAGAGCTGACGTGGATATGCCTGGTCTTTGTCGGGACCTTGTTCTCGATTTGCTCCATGAGCAATTGAACGCCCTTGCGGCCAATCTCGTAGCCCGGGGGCGCTACCGTAGTGAGCGGGACCGATCCGCTCCAAGCGAGTGGGTTGCCATCGCAACCTGCTACGCGTACTTGCCCGGGGACGGCGATGCCTTTGTCGACCAGCGCCGAGATGACGCCCGAGGCCAGCACGTCGGTCAGACCGACGACAAAATCGGGGCGTTCGTCGGCGGGGCGCGCGGCGATTTGGGCGCCGATGCCGTAGCCGTCGGCGGCGGTATTCCATTCGCCGGCGTCGATGACTTCGATCTTGATATCGGGGTGCAGGGCGAGGGCCTTGTGAATGCCAAGGACGCGCAGGGTGAGTTGCATAAATGCTGCTCTACCCACAACGGTGATATGGCGTGCGCCGCGGGCGATGGCAAGTTCGGCAATGATGCGACCCTGGGCCTCGTTGTCGGCCGCTACGTAGTAGCCGGGCTCGGAGCAATGGATGTCCAGATGGACGATCGGCACGGGCATTTTAGTCATGGCCGGATGCCAGTCGGGGGACGCCATGGGCTGAACCATGACGCCGGACATCTGCGTGCCCATAAAATAGCGCAGGTAATGGTCTTCGAGAATATCGTCGTTATCGGCGTTGGCGATGAGCAAGTCGTAGCCGTGCTTGCGGGCCTCGTTGTGGGCGCCGCTGGCGATTTGGAGCGAAAAGCCGTGATCGAGACGGGGGAGCACCAGGCCAAAGGACTTGGTGGCGCCGCCCGCGAGCTGACGAGCGCTTTGGTTGGGCAGGTAGCCAAGGCGATTGATGGTCTCGTTGATGAGCTTGAGGGTCTCGGGGCGCAGCTTTTCGGGGTGGTTGAGCGCGTTGGAAACCGTGCCCAACGAAACCCCGGCCTCGCGCGCGACGTCGCTGATTTTTACCTTTGCCATAGCGGCCCCTTTGATGCGTTTCAAGTACAAGCCAGATTGTAGCATCCTAAACCTACCAAAAAGGGATAGGTTTCTTTTGGCAGGTTTTATCTGGGGAAACGCCGTTGCCAGCGCGACCACCACGAAGGTGCCTGTCCCCATTGTGGTGGTTTGGACCGGCTGGACGTGTGTGCATCGGGTGGTATCTAAGTTGAGATACCACTTCTGGTATCTCAGCTTGCGTTTGCGTGAGTACAATACTCGAACGTTATGCGTCTCAGCGCCCCCTGTGCGTGGACGTTTTGCAGTCAAGCGGACGAAGGGATTTATCCTATGTGCGGAATTGTCGGCTACACCGGCTCTGATATTGCAAAGAACATCCTGGTCACGGGTCTCAAGCGTATGGAGTATCGCGGCTATGACTCCTCGGGCGTCGCGCTCGAGGTGGGCGAGGGCGCCGCGGCTCACCTCGACGTCATTCGCCGCGTGGGCAAGGTTGCGGGCCTGGAGAGCGAGCTTTCCAATATTGACAGCGACGCTACCTGCGGTATCGGCCACACCCGTTGGGCCACCCACGGCAAGCCCTCCGTCGTTAACGCTCACCCCCACACCAGCTGCGACGGTCGTATCGCCATCGTCCACAACGGCATCATCGAGAACTTCGCCGAGCTGCGCGAAGAGCTGGAGGGCCGCGGCCACCACTTTAAGAGCGAGACCGACACCGAGGTCTTCGCGCATCTGATCGAAGAGGCTTATGCCGAGACGCACGACCTGATGGCCTCCGTGCGCGAGGCTTGCACCCACGTGGTCGGTGCCTATGGTCTGGCCGCCGTGTGCGCTGACGAGCCCGGCGTGATCGCCGTGGCCCGCAAGGATTCCCCGATTGTGGTCGGCGCAGGCGAGACCGGCGCCTATGTCGCCTCCGACGTCATCGCGCTCATCGACGCCACCCGCGATGTCGTGGTGCTCGAGGACGGTCAGTTTGCCAAGCTCACGCCCGCAGGCGTCGAGTACACCGACGAGGCTGGCAACGTTATCGAGCCCAAGGTCACCCACATCGACTGGGACCTGGACATGGCAGAAAAGGGCGGTTATCCCGACTTTATGCTCAAGGAAATCCACGAGCAGCCGCGCGTCGTGCGTGACACGCTGGTCGGTCGTATGACGCCGGCCGGCGAGCTCGACATCGACGAGCTGGGCCTTTCGCTCGAGGAACTCAACGACATCGACCGCGTCTACGTGATCGCTTGCGGAACCAGCTATCACGCTGGCCTCATTGCCAAGAATCTCATTGAGGGCTGGGCTCGCATCCCCACCGAGGTGGAGGCGGCCAGCGAGTTCCGTTATCGCAACCCCATCATTACGCCGACGACGCTTGTCGTTGCCGTGTCCCAGTCGGGCGAGACGGCCGATACCCTTGCCGCCATTCGCGACGCGCGCATCAAGGGCGCCAAGGTCTTTGGCATCACCAACGTGGTGGGCAGCCCCGTGGCGCGTGAGAGCGACGGCGTCATCTACACCAAGGCCAACAAGGAGATCGCGGTCGCCTCGACCAAGAGCTTCATCGGCCAGGTCGTGAGCCTGACGCTGCTGGCTCTGCTGCTGGCGCAGGTCAAGTACCGCCTGACCACCAAGCAGGCGCGCATGCTGTTCCGCGAGCTTTCCGATACGGCCGAGCAGATCCAGTGGATTTTGGATACCCAGACCGAGGCTGTGCATGAGGCCGCCCTGCTGTGCAAGGACGCGCAGTCCGCGCTGTTCGTGGGCCGTGGCATGGGTGCCGCTATTTCCTACGAGGGCGCGCTCAAGCTCAAAGAGGTCAGCTACCTGCACGCCGAGGCCTACGCCGCCGGCGAGATGAAGCACGGCCCCATTGCCCTGATCGACTCGGGCTTCCCCGTCATCGCCGTGGCCACCAAGAGTGCCACCTACGACAAGACCGTGTCGAACCTTATGGAGTGCAAGGCGCGCGGCGCCAAGGTCATCGTCGTTGCCACCGAGGGCGACGAGGAGATCAACAAGATCGCCGACTGCATCATCCGCGTGCCGGCAGTCCGCGACGTGTTCAGCCCCATCACGGCGAGCGTCCCGCTGCAGCTGCTCGCCCGCGAGGTCGCCATTCTGCGCGGCTGCGACGTCGACCAGCCCCGCAACCTCGCCAAGAGCGTGACCGTGGAATAACTAATATTCCGCCGTCCTAACGACTAAGGCCCGGCTCCGTATCAAGACGGAGCCGGGCCTTGTTGCATTTGACCAGATAAAACCTGCCAAAATGAACCTGTCCCTTTTTGGCAGGTTAGCGGAGCTTGCTGGTCTCGAAGTACTCGGGGAACTGGTCCAGAACCTCGGTCTGGTTGCGGAACATCATATGCAGGTGCTTGCTGACCAAAAAGCTCGCTTCGATGGGGTCGCGACCGGCGATAGCGCGGCGAATCTGCTTGTGCTCGTTCACGATGTCCTGATTGTCGAGAACCTGCGTGGCGGCGCGCAGCCAGCGGAAGCGCTCCAGGTCGGCATTGGTCTCTTCGAGCCACGACCACACGGTGCTGCGACATGCGATGCTAAAAATCATGTGATGCATGAGGTTGTCGCTCAAAAAGAAGCCGATGCGATCCTCTTCGGCCATGGCCTTTTCCTGCAGCGCGATGGCGCGGTCGAGCTGCTCGATGCCGGCCGACGTGGCGCGCGCACAGCATTCCACGATCACCTGCTTTTCCAGATGTTCGCGGATGTAACAGGCACTCTCGGCAAGGGTGAGGTTGATGGGTGAGACGTAGGTGCCGCTCTGGGGCACGGTGCGCACCAGGCCTTCCTGCGCCAAGCGAACCAAAGCCTCGCGCACGGGCGTGCGACCCATATCCAGGTCGTCGCAAAGTTGCTTGACGCCCAGCTTTTCGCCCGGCTTGTAGTCCAGGTAGACGATTTTGCGTCGAATGGTGTGGTAGGACTGGTCCTGTAGGCTCGTTTCCTGCTCGCCGACGTGCATCGATTCTTCCATAGCGCCTCGCAACTGTTCTATCAAACTCATATGTCAGTTGTTAATTATGCCGCGAATCAGCTCTCCGCGGTGGGTAATTCGGCTGTTGCCTGAGAACTATTGCGGCATCTTAGTCTGTGTTTGCGCAAGGCTGCGCTCAATGTTGCCGTATCATAAGCCGTCGCAAACGTGAAACAGAAAGAAGGAATCCCGTATGCAACTGGCAAATATCGTACGCGAGCGCTGGAAAGGCGTCTTGTTCTGCCTGATCATCGCCATTCCCGCGACGTTGCTCGGCAAACAAATTGAGGTGGTCGGCGGTCCGGTATTTGCCATCCTCTTTGGCATGGTCCTGGCGCTCGTCTTTCCCAAGAATCGTCGCGAACAGCTCGCCGCCGGCGTCACCTATACGTCCAAAAAAGTCTTGCAGTACGCGGTTATCCTGCTTGGCTTTGGCATGAACCTCTCCCAGATTCTGTCCAAGGGCGCCCAGTCGCTGCCGATTATCGTGGCGACAATCTCAACCTCGCTTGTCATCGCCTTTGTGCTCTGCCGCGTTATGAACGTGCCAGGTAAGATCGCGACGCTTGTGGGTGTGGGTTCGTCGATTTGCGGCGGTTCTGCCATCGCCGCGACCGCACCCGTCATCGATGCCGACGATCGCGAGATCGCCCAAGCTATTTCGGTCATCTTCCTGTTTAACGTTATCGCGGCGCTCGTGTTTCCGACGCTCGGCGGCATGCTCGGGCTGACCAACGAGGGCTTTGGCCTGTTTGCCGGCACCGCCATCAACGACACCTCGTCCGTAACGGCTGCGGCGAGCGCCTGGGACAGCATGCATCCCGGCGCCAATGTGCTCGAGAGCGCCACGGTGGTCAAGCTCACCAGAACGCTGGCCATTATCCCCATCACGTTGGTCCTCGCATGCTGGCAGATGCATCTGGCGCGCAAGGCCGGCGGCGACGCCAAAAGCACGTTCTCCCTTAAACGCGCGTTTCCCATGTTTGTGCTGTTCTTTGTGCTGGCGAGCGTGATCACCACGGTGCTTCAGCTTCCCGTGTCCATTACGGCACCTATCAAGGAGCTGTCGAAGTTCTTTATTGTGATGGCCATGGCGGCTATTGGTTTTAATACCGATATCGTCGAGCTGGTCAAAAAGGGCGGCAAGCCCATCGCATTGGGCTTTTGCTGCTGGATTGGCATCGCGTGCATGAGTTTGGGAATGCAACACGTACTGGGAATCTGGTAGAGAAGTAGCTTGTTTGCGTGCTGCGTGCTGGTGCGCGCATTCTCACGGTGGAGCGATAGGAGCTCTTGCGGGTATGGCTTGTCCGCAGGTTTATAAGTCCCGAAGAGCTCTTATCGCCCCGCCAGGATGGCGATGCGGGGCAACACCTATACTCGCAGGACGGCGCTTTCTACCCTATAGTGTTTGGTGAGCAATATCGTTCAATTTTGAAACACTCGGTCGTGCGACCGCCGGCGGTTGCACGTCGCTGCAGACAGGGGCAAATCATGGATAGCGATGCCAAGCTGAACATCTTGACCGATGCCCTGGCTGCTGCCGGGGCATCGGCATTGGCAATCGATGCGCGTGGGGACGTCGCGATTTCGACCATGAATGACGCGGCGCTTGAGCGGGGTGTGGCGACTTTTGTCGCTGAGCGCCTCGACCGTATAGGAGACGGCGCGCGTCTGGTTATGGGGCGTGAGGGTACGCGCCTGAGCCTGACCGTTCGCCCCACCGACAAAGAGGGCGGGGGGCTTTGGGTCGTCGTGGTCCGCGAGGTGCGCGGCGCCGCGGCGCATGCGGGCATCGAGTGGCTCAACGCCGACGAAGTTGAGGCCCGCTACGAATCGAGCGCGTACGGCATCGTTGAGGGGGCGGCCTCAGTGGCTGCGCCGGTTGCCGAGAGCTACGCGCGCGGTGTGCCCCTTATGCTCGAGGGCGAGCTGGGAGCGGGTCAGGTCGAGATCGCCAAGCGCCTCTATCTGGCTGGCCCTTTTGTCGATCAACCCTTTGTTTCCGTTGCGCTCGATGAGCTCACCGAGCGCGGTTGGCGCCATGTGCTCAAAAGCGCCGAATCGCCGTTGTTCCAAACGGGGCTGACCCTTTGCATTGAGGGCTGGAACGCGGTTGTCCCCCAGCGCCTCCGCGAGCTCGTTTCCACGATGACCGACACCGCGTTGGCGACGCGCTGCCATGTGGTGCTGACAGCGAATGACATGCCGGGCGGCGGCGAAAGTGATCAAGCCGCCTTTGTGACCGAGCGTTTCGCCTGTGCGGTGGGCGTGGCGCCGGCAATCGCCGAGCAGGGAGCCGCGTCGACGAAGGTTGCGCGCTATTTGGAATATCTCGCTGACGCATTTGGGACGGCAGCGCCCACGCTGTCTGCCGCGGCGACGAAGACGCTCGATGCTTACCGCTGGCCGCGCAATTATCTGCAGCTCCGCGAGGTCTCGGAACGACTGTATATATTGGTGGGGGCGGGCACGGTGGACCGCGCTGTGGCGGAGGAAGTGCTCGCCCAAGAGGACGTGATTAAGACCGCAACCTTTGGCGCCCCGACGCTCGAAAGTGACCTGTATATCCTGCGACCGCTGGCCGATACCGAGCGAGATATCGCGCATCTGGTTGTAGACCATCTCCACGGCAACCGAACCCGTGCGGCGGAGGTGCTGGGCATAAGCCGTACAACGCTGTGGCGCTTGCTGAAGGACGATGACCGTTGAGCGAGGCGCCCGTGACCGCGCGCGACGCGTGTGCTACAGTCCAAAGCGTTATTGTTTCGATTTGGTTACGGCGTGCGAGGGCATATGGCTGAGACTTCAAAACCGAGCCGCAGAAGGCGGAGTGCCGCGCCGGTCAACCGACGCACGACATCGGTGACGTGGGGTAAACACGCCTCGGGGTTTGACGGCTCGTTCAAGCGCACTAAATACGGCTATCCTTCGGCAAGCGCCCGCTTGGCAATGCAGGCAGAGTCCTCACTGTGGGGCCGCAAACGCGTGGTGGGCTCAAAGCTCAAGCACGACGGAACGCTCGGTTACATCAGCCGCGGGGCGGCTCGCCGCAGCGGACTCAATCCGGCTGGTTGGCACCGTTATGTTCCGATCGCGGTCGTCGTTGCAGTGATCGTCATCGCGCTCGCAGCGCTTGGCTACGCCGGCGGTGGCGCCAACTTGGACGCAGTGTTTAAATCGCCCGAGCTCGCGCATGCAGGCACAGAAGTTGTCGAGGGCGCTCAGACCCAGACAGGCGTCGCGCCCCAGCGCGGCATCGTCGCGGCGGCCTCCACCATCGCCGATGCGCAAAAGGACGAAGACAAGCAAGGCGACGACGCCGAAACGGCCCAGACAAGCGAAGCGACGACAACTCAAATATCAACATAGCTTGCCGGCAGAAGGGGACGTTCCTTTTAATATGAGCAGGACATTGTCAAGAGGCAAAATCGGGCCTGGCCCCAACGATATGGGGTCAGGCCCTCTCCCTATATCAACCCGT
>DBFNYT010000070.1:0-10597 GCA_048425625.1 Collinsella sp.
CATGTAAATCGCCGTATCTACTCTGCAGACGAAGATCCACCATCAACGATTGCCTGCTCGGACTCAGGAATCCCATCGGCACCCGTACTCTGTTCTTGCTCCACCTCTTCGCTGATTGCGGAGGCGGGGGTCGAGCCCTTTGCACCCACGATGTAGGCAGCCCCAAATCCTAACGCAATGGCAATCAAGGTCAAAATCACGTAGACAGGCCAATGGCGCTTAATATACGAAAACACGTTGACTCCTTAGAGCTCCGTCTACGAACGGCGGATAACCTCGGTCACGACCTCGGATACCGTGGCAATGTTCGTCGGGTTGACATTGTGGGGCAGGTCGTCCTCGGTACGAGCGCAAGCCAGACGCGTGCCGTCCACGCCGGCGATGGTGAGGGCTCGGCGGCTCGCCTCGAGCGCGGCATAGGCATCGGTCTTGGCATAGGGCATCTCGAGCGCGCCACAATCGACATGGAACGACTTGCACACCTTGCTGACCAGGTTCATGATGCGGCGATCGCCCTTGAGCAGCTGCTGTTCGCCCTCGACCGTCACCACCGAAAGCCTACCGGCGCCGACGGATTCAAGATTGATGAAGAATACGCCGCGGAGCTTATCGCGATGCGAAGCCAAGAAGGCCTTCATGCCGGCGCCATCACAATCCGAGGCGCCCGTTGCCACAAACCAGATATCGTGACCGAGCAGCTCATCATCGCCCATAGAGGCGACAGCCGAGAGCATATCTTCGGAAGAAGCGCCATCGGAAGACGTAGCGCCGCCCTTCCAGCCATCGTTATCGTCCTCGAAGTTATCCCACGAACCGATACCGCGACCGGACTTCTTGGCATCGTAATCGTCTTCGACGCCCAGCCAATCACTCATGCTGTCCTGCTCGTTTTTCCTTTTACGACCGAACAGGCCACCCAGGCCGCGTTTGCGAGACTTGGGTGCCGCCGGGGCGGGAGCCGAAATGGTCTCGATCGGCTGCGCGCCCGACGCAACGGGCATAGAAGGCGCAACGGGTGCCGATGTGGGTTCGGGACCCTGGGCAGTAGCAAAGGGGTCGTTGACCTGGGCAGAGGGATCGGGAAGGTCGAACAGCGACGTGCGAGACGCAACGTTTGCCTGCTTCATAGACGGCAGCGACGGATCGGGGACCGAAGCCAGCGGAGACGAGGAAGGTGCAGGCGACGGTGCCGACGCCGGATCGGGAACATTCATCTGCGGACGCGGCGATGCCTGGGAGGAAATCTGGGCCATAAGGGAATCGACCGTTTCGTCCTGGGTGGGAGCGACATTGGCAACCGTGGCACCGGAACCACTCGGGGTCGGCATGGTGAAAATCTGCGTGGAGTAAGGCCTCGACTCATCCGTCTCGGGAGTCTCGGAAACCGCAGGCACTTCCTCCTGCTCGACCTCGGTCGAATCACCTTGATCGGCTGCCGCGTATTGCTCTTCGTCAGAGTTGGCCTCGACGGACTCGTCCTCGGCGGCATCTTGGATTTCGGCAGCATCAATGGGCTCGTCATCGTCTGCCGCGTCGCCCTGCTCATCGGAAACAGGAAGGGGCTCGGCAATTGCGGTGCCTTGCTTTTCAAACGTTATCGTGGAATCGAACTGCGCGGCATCAAACGACATGGTGCTATCGACGTGCTGCTGAGCCTCGAAAGACGTTGTTGCCTCAACAACATCCGCTGACGTCGGTTGCTGGGACTCAAAGGACGTCGTAGCTTCGGCAGCGTCGACGGGCCCGGACTGCATAGCCTCGTTCTGCTCGAACTCTTGCGCCGCGCGCTCACGTGCCGCCTCGGCTGCCTGCTGCTGAGCGATAGCCTCCTGCTCGGCAGCCTCGCGTGCGGCAGCGCGCTTCTCCTCGAAATCGTCGACAAATTTCCTGCCCTTTGCAAGCGCACCCTTAAAGAAGCTGGAAGCGCTGGCGCCAATCGAAGAGAACGCGGATGCAATATCGGCATGGGGCGTTGCCGCGGGAATCTCGGCAGAGAAATCAGTATCGCTCTCGTAAGACACGCGCCTCGGCTGTTCAACGTAATCGTCGTCAGACTCGTCCGCAACGTCTTGCGCCGGCGCGGCGGGAGCCAAAATGTCCAGTCCTGCCGCGGGATCGATCGCGGACACCGCCTCGGGCTCGGCAACGGCAGCGGTAACCGCGGCAGACTCATCATCCGCAGTGACAACGGGCGCAGGCTCGGGCTCAAACGTCGGCTCCTCGCCCTCCTCGTAATCGAGCGTGCAGGACTCGGGAAGCATTCCGAGTGCACGGATGGCATCCGAACCAAAGCGAATGTTGCCGGCGGCGTTGCGATAGAGCTTGGGCTCGGGCTCAGCCGCGGCAGGCTCCTCCGCCGGCTCAGCAGCGGGAACCTCGTCATTGAACTCTTCGGCCTGGACAGCCTGATTCTGATCCTCGGGCACGATGGCGCCAATCAGCGTCTCGTCGGCAGACGCACCCTCAAAGCCCTCAATCTGCTCGTCAAAAGCCTCGCCCTGTTCGGGCTCGGTTTGAGCGTCGGGAGCAATCGGCTGACCGAACTCGTCCTCGGCGTAGGTAGGCTCTTCGTACTCGATGGTGTTGCCGTAGTCGTTTTGCTGCTGGGCCGCGGCATACTCCGCCGCCGCGCGCGCCATTTCCTCGGCACGACGTTTCTGCTCCCCAAAATAGGTATCGAACGGAACATCGTCGGGAAACTCGTTCTCGCCCTGGAAGGGAGCAACGTTGTCCATAACGCCGAGCATAGCGGCGACAGAAGACTTGTTGCACACCGCGCCGGACGTATAGGGAAGAACGTGGCGGTTAGAGATGATGTTTGCCGCGTTGGCAAGTGCAACGAGGGAAGCGAGGATCGCGACAATCCACAGCAGAACCTTGAGCGCGCCGGGGAGCGGCAGGATACGCAGGATGGCAACGGCAGCAGGGGCAATCGTGGCAACGGGCAACAGCTTGGCGATGAGCGCACGATACGAAGCATAGGGCTCGCGGGCGAGCAGCTCAGCACGGGGAGAGTCGTAGTGTGCGACAACGACCACCGGGCGGTTGCGCGGAGACGCGAGCGGGCCCGAGGCCTTGTGGTAGGCGATGACATTTTGGCTCACGCCCGTCTTGCCCAGGCGCGAAACCACGGGGTGGCCCGTGCGCTCGAGCACGTAAAGAACGGCGCCGACAATGGCCAGCAAGGTGCCGACCAAGCCGATACCGCCGCCGATGCCCATCAGCAGGGCGCCGGCAAACGCAAGAATACCGGTAACGGCAAATGCCAATCTACTGGGCGCCGGGGCATTGAACTCCTGAACCTCGGGGTCAAAGCCGTGGTTGCGGAAGATCTGAGCGATATCCTCGGCAGCCAAGCGCTCTTCTTCGCTGCATGCCGGCGTAATGCCGGTGTTCTGCAGCAGGTGGTTAATATAGTTCTGGGTGTTCGCCATGTGCGCTCCACATCCATAATCCGACAAATAGGCCCAATGCATGCACATTAGAACCGTATATAGTCGAAAGTATACCCCGAGCGAGCGCAAACGACCGAATTCGGGCCATCTTAACGCCTCGAGCGGACAAGGATATAGCCCAATCTCCATATCGGACTAAAATCATGGCAGCAAACCACCTTCTCATGCGAGGACTCTATGACGGCAAGCGACGCGACCGCGACAATTAAAAAGGGGAATTCGGAGCCCGGTTTCGATAAAACGGCTCAGCGCATCCTCAATCTTTTCTTTGTGCTCAACAGCTCCCCCGAACCGCTGACGACCGAGCAGATCGTCTTGGATTCTGACCTGGGATATGGCTCGGGCAATATCGACTCGGATAAGCGCAAGTTTCGGCGCGATCGTGACAAACTGCTCGAGCGTGGCATCTTAATCAAGGAGGTTCGCCCCGCCGGTGCGCAGGAGACCGAGGAAAGCTCGTGGACAATCGACCGCGAGCACACGTTTGCTGCAGGCGGCCTCATCACCGCAGACGACGCCGATATCCTACTCAACGCCATCGACCAGACGCTAGCGGCCGGCTCTTCCACCTTTGCCGCGCCGCTTGCCGATATTCGCTCCAAAATTGCCTACCTCACCGGCAGGACGACGGTGGACGAAGTACCGATCCGCCGCTCTCCCACCGTCGATGCGGTATGGAGCGCCTTTGCCGAGCGATGCGCGCTGCGATTTTTATATCAGAACGGACGCGGCGAGCAGAAAGAACGTACCGTCTGCGTCTACGGCATGTTCGAACGCGAGGGCGTGGCGTACTTCTGCGGCCTCGACAATGTCACCGACGACATCAGGACATTCCGCTGCGACCGTATCGTTCGCGCATGGCGTCCTTCGAAGGCCTACGCCATCCCTGCGGACTTCAATCTCAACGACTATCTGTTCTTTGAATTCGATTTCGCCGACCGACCGCCCGTTGCAGCCACGTTCTCGTTCGCCCCTCAGACGCAGATCGATATGATCAACGGCCTCGGGCGCGGGCGAGGTGAGCTCGTACACACCGATGTGGGATGGACCTGGACCGTCGACGTGCGCGATCTTGAAGCCGCCGCCTCATTTTGCATGGCCCACGCCATGGACGGCATGAGGCCCATGGCCCCCAAATCGCTCAAGCAGGCGTGGAACCACCTCATTGAAAGGACGGTGCACGAGTATGCCCGTGCGTAAACTCACCAGCGAGCAGAGACTCTCGCGCGCCATCGACATCATGGAGGCCCTCTACGCCGCCGGCGAGAGCGGCATGACACGAACCGAGATTTGCGGCCGCTTTGACATCACGGGAGTATCGCTCGACGAGATTCTCGAGATCGTCTCGACGCTCGCGGACCGAGAATCTGGTGCGCGCATCATCTGCGAATGCCACGGCGAGCGTGTGGTCCTCACTGGTGACGCCGGGCGTGTGCTACCGTTGCGCTTGAGTGCAGCCGAGGGCGCTGTGCTCAACCACGAACTTGAATCGTTGGGGATCGAGCCGCAGACGGCAGCTCGGATTCGACACGCCCTTCTACCCGAAGAGCTCGGCTATAACCAGCGCGTCTTTGACACCGTCAACCACGGGTCGCACTGGCAGCAGCTGAGCTGTGCCATTCAGGACGGCGTTCGCTGCCGCATCTCATATCGCTCGATGGACGATGCACGGCCACGCGAGCGTCTGGTCGACCCCTTGCGCATTACGGCAAACGGCGACCAAACATACCTGATTGCCTGGGACATCACAGTCGATGAGCAGCGCACCTATCGCATGGATAAAATCGAGGGACTCGCCTTGACGGAAGACTCCGTCGTGCCTCACACACCGGACGTCGCATCCCTCCACGATTCCCTTGCCCGGACGCAGCGCAGCGCAAAGCTCTTGATGCCATTCGATATGGCGGAGCATCTGGACTGGGCCGGCATCACCCTAATCGAGCGCGGCGGGGCAGACATGGCAACGGTAACTGTGCATTACGGCTCCGAGCGTTGGCTACTGAGCCAGGTAATCGCAGCGGGCGGAGCCATCCGCATCTTGGATGACCCCGCCCTGTCAAAGCGCCTGTGCGATATGGCAAAAACCCTCGTCTGTCCGCTTTAGCGCCGCCGCTCGTGGCGTGCGCGCCACAGTTGCAGATAGTGCCCGATCTGCGCCGATTCGATGCGCTGGTAGGAGCTCGTGGGCAGCGACGTTAAGAACTTCTTTCCGTAGCCCTTCGTCACCAGGCGCGGGTCGGCCAGAATCAGCACGCCGCAATCGGTCGACGAGCGGATAAGGCGGCCGGCCGCCTGCTTGACCTCGAGCACCGCCTCGGGCAGCGAATAGCGCGCCCAAGCGCGGTCTTCGCGCAGGTTGCGCTCGCACGAGAGCGGGTCCGTGGGACTCGAGAACGGCAGCTTGGGAATGATGACGCAGCGCAGCGTCTCGCCGCTGGCGTCGAACCCCTCCCAGAAGGCCTTAAGCGCAAAAAGCGATGAAGTCGGCTCGTTGATAAACCGATCGCGCAGGCGACGAGGAGATGAGTTGCGCTGCTGGCAGTTGAGCTCCAGACCCGCACGGGCCATCTTGGGCTCAACGCGGGCGTACAGGTCTTCCATGTCGCGCCGATTGGTGAACAGTGTGAGCACCGATCCGCCCATGGCAAGATGGGCGTCGACCAGCACGCGCTCGAGCGCCGTAAGATAGCTCTCGCGATCGCGCGGATCGGGGATATCGCCCGCAACGACTACAGCCATGTTCGAATCGAAGTCGTAGCTCGAGTCCAAGTGCAGCGATGAGGATGTTGAAGCGCCGATGCGATCGAGGCCGACCGCGTGGTTAAAGTGTTCGAAGCTTTTGGACACCGTCATGGTCGCCGAGGCAAAGATAGCCGTGTGAACCTCGGGCAGCCACTCGGTTGCCAAGGCCTCGCCAATGTCGATGCGCTCTGCGGTCATTGACTCTCCGCCGGCACGCAGCCTGCGATTGACCTGCAGCGAATACACGTAGTGTTCATCGGTGCCATCAATGATGAGTTTGAGGTTCTCGGCCAGCTCGTGCAGGCGGCGCGAGATATCACCCAGGTCGACAACAACCTCGGGCTTGTCGGCGGCGACGGCTTGCACCAGCGCGTCGACGCTCTTGTCAGCCTGTTCCAATACGTCGATGGCAGCGTAGGCCGACGGTAAGAAATCATGCCAGTCGTCAGATTCGCGCAGCTCGGGGCCAATCCATAGATTGGCATTGTCATAACCCCCACGGGCACGGCGGCCGAGCTCGCGAACGCCATCGAACACGTCGGCGATTGCCATGCTCGCGCGCGCAACCGTCGACGTCGCCTTGGCAGTAAGGCCCAGATAGAGCGTAGAGCCCTCGGAGGTTGCCAAATCACGGGAGACCTGGCTTAGCGCACCGGTGCTCGAGCCACCCAGGCGCTCAAACAGAACGCGTGATTCGTCCGCCGACACCACGCGCGCCCACTGACGGCGCGCCTCGCGCTCGATGGAATGGGCCTCGTCGATTACCCAATGACGAATCGGAGGTAAAATCCTGCCCTCGGCCGCGACATTGCGGAACAGCAGGGAATGGTTGGTGACCACCACGTCGGCATGCGCCGCACGACGGCGAGCGCCGTGGACCAAACATTTATCAGGGAAAAACGGGCAGAGGCGACGAGCACACTCGCGCGAGGCCGTCGTAAAGTCGGGGCGGTTGACGCTGCGCCACCGAATGCCAAGTGAGTCGAGGTCGCCATCGGCTGATTGGCAGACGTACGCCATAATGACCGCGACCGCCGTGAGCGTGTCCGCCGGATCGCGCTTGGTGGTAATCTCGACCTGGCCGCGGCTCATGCGCTCAAGCTTGCGCAGGCACGGATAGTGGTCATACCCCTTGAGAGCGCAAAATGACAGACCACCGTCCAGTTGCTCGGCAAGTTTTGGCAGCTCATGGTACATGAGCTGGTCGGCGAGATTGTTCGATTTGGTCGCAATACCAACCGTGATGTTGTTACGGCGTGCTGCCTCGGCAAAAGGCACCAGATAGGCCATCGATTTGCCGACGCCCGTGCCCGCCTCAATTACACGATGAGTGCCCGTGACCAGCGCATCGCGGACCTCGAGCGCCATCGCAATCTGCTCATCACGCGGCTCGTAGGTGGGGTACATGCGATTGACCAGGCCACCTGGCGCATAGTCTGCCTCAATCTCCTCACGACTCGGCATCTTGAGGACCGGCAGTTCGTCGGCGTCCACCCGATCGTCGGCGCGATCGGCCTTGAGAACGTCAGCACGAGCGGCGCTGAGAGAGAAGATAGAACCAGGGTTCTGCCCTGCCAAGAATGAGAAGATAGGACGATAGGACCAAGGCACATCCGGATGCATGTCGGCTAGGCGCGCCATGAGGCCCTGGGGCAAGTCGGTGAGCGCCACGAGCAACACGCGCCATACGCCACACAGGGCGTCGACGTCGGCATTGGCACGGTGTGATACCGAGTCACAGCCAAACAGATCGGCCATAAAAGACAGCTTGTGCGAGGCCAGGCGCGGAAGCGCGATTCGCGACAGCGCCAGCGAATCGATCCAAATATCGCTCACGTTGACGCCGCCTTTGACCGACTCGATAAACGAGCGGTCGAACGTGGCGTTATGTGCGATCACCGGGCAACCACCGACAAAATCGGCGAGAGCGGCGACGGCCTCAACGGCCGACGGGGCATCTGCCACATCGGCATTTGTAATGCTCGTGAGCTCGGTAATCTCGGCGGGAATCAGCTGCTTGGGATGCACGAAAGTATCGAAACGGTCGACGATCTCGCGGCCCGAAAGACGGGCCGCCGAGATCTCGATCAGTTCATTGTCCTGCACCGAAAGACCTGTGGTCTCGGTATCGAGGACAATCACATCTTCCTCGATAAGACCAAAGGACTGCGTTTTGGCGCGTTCGGCAAGCGTGGCATAGGAGTCGATGACAAACTGCGGCGTTCCTGACGAAACCGCGTCCTCGATTAGCATGCAATGCCCGCTCGACGAAGGCCCATACGGATCAGGCTGTCACAGACCTGCGGGAACGTCATGTCGTCGGTGTGGCGGATCTCGTCCGGATACAGCGACGTATCGGTCATGCCGGGAATGGTATTGGTCTCGAGGATAACGGGGCCGTCCTCACTCACGATAAAGTCGCTGCGCGAGATACCCAGGCAACCGAGGGCCTTGTGAGCAGCACAGGCAAGCTCCTGGGCACGAGCGTAATTCTCGGGTGAAATCTGCGCCGGAATGCGATGGATGTCCGTAGGGTCGACATACTTCACGTCCAGATCGTAGAACTCACAGTCCTCGGGCTTACGAATCTCGACAATCGGCAGAGCGAGCACGTCGTCCTCGCCGTATACGCCGACGGTGATCTCGGTACCCTCGATGCACTTCTCGACCAGTACTTTGTCGCCGTACTCAAACGCCTTGGCGATTGCCGCGGGCAGCTCGGAGGGCTCATGGACCAGGGAAATGCCATAGCTGGAACCGTTGACGGCCGGCTTCACAAAGCAGCGCTCGCCACAAACCTCGACGATATGATCGATATCGACTTCATCGCCCACCTCGAGCGCAAGGCCGGGGGCAATGGGAATGCCCGCCTTGGCGTACAGGAGCTTAGAGACCTCCTTGTCGGCACCGCAGGCGCTCGCAAGCACGCCCGAAGCCGTGT
Source organism: Collinsella sp. (assembly GCA_048425625.1). GTDB lineage: Bacteria > Actinomycetota > Coriobacteriia > Coriobacteriales > Coriobacteriaceae > Collinsella. The sequence goes on from DBFNYT010000070.1 coordinate 9,139, forward strand.
AGGGGATACCCAGGGTCTCCATGGCGCCTTGCATGGCGCCATCCTCGCCGCCGGCACCGTGCATGGCGATAAACGCCACGTCAAAGCCGCCGGTTGCCATGGTTACCATAAAGTCATCAGCGGCCGTATCGAGCAGCTCCACCGAGGTGTAGCCGGCTTCCTTCAGTGCCACCACAACGTTCTTTCCCGAATTAAGCGAGATCTCGCGCTCAGCGGAATGACCGCCCGCCAAGACCGCTACGTGCATGTTCTCTAGGCTTTTACCCGGCATGGGCAGACTCCTCCTCTATAATTTCTGCAGCTGATACCATATTGTAGCGATACCCTCTACGTTTCCCCAAAATCGAAAGGCTTCCATGAATCCCAGGACTAAATCTCAGGACATTCGCGACTTGAGCCAAAACGATATTCGCGAGCTCGTGGCCGAGCTTGGCCAGCCCGCCTTCCGCGCGAAGCAGCTCATCGAATGGGTCTTTGAGAAGAACGTTTGTTCGTTTGACGATATGACCAACCTTCCCAAGGCTTTCCGCGAGCAGCTTAAAGAGGCTTTTGCCTTTGACACGCCGACTGAACTCACCAAGCAGGTTTCCAAAGATGGCTCTCGCAAGTATCTGCTAGAGTACCACGACGGCGTTTCCGTCGAGACCGTCGGCATGCCCCGTCGTAACAAGCTTTCCGTCTGCGTTTCCACCCAGGCAGGCTGTGGCATGGGCTGTGCCTTTTGCGCTACCGGTCTCAACGGCCTCAAGCGCTCTCTGACCGCTCAAGAGATCGTCGACCAGGTACTTCATGTATCCAACGACTTTGGCGAGCGCGCCACGAGCGTTGTCTTCATGGGCCAGGGTGAGCCGTTTGCCAACTACGACGAGGTTCTCAAGGCGTTGCGAATCCTCAACGACCCCGATGGCATCGGTATCGGTGCTCGTCACCTCACCGTCTCTACCAGCGGCGTTATTCCCGGTATTCGCAAATTTGCCGACATCCCTGAACAGTTCACGCTTGCCGTTTCCCTGCATTCCGCCATCCAGTCGACACGCAATAAGCTTATGCCCGGTGTTAAGAAGTACACGCTACTTCGCCTTCACGAGGCGCTTCAACTCTACACCGAGAAGACTGGCCGCCGCCCGACCTATGAGTATGCCATGATCGAAGGCGTCAACGATACGAATCCCGAGATGCAGGCGCTCTGCGACTTCTGCGAGGGAACGTTGTGCCACGTTAACCTGATTCAGCTTAACGACATCGAGGGCAGCCCGCTCAAGCCTTCGCCGATTCATAAGGTTGAGGATCTTCAGCGTCGTCTTGAGTCCCGTGGCATCGAGACCACGATTCGTAACTCCCGTGGTAACGATATTGACGCTGCTTGCGGACAGCTTAAGCAGCGCTTCAAAGTTCAGAAGAACGCATAGGGGAGCTGCACCCCAAAACGTTTCATGTGAAACATCGAACGACCCCGGTT
>DBFNYT010000071.1:0-5268 GCA_048425625.1 Collinsella sp.
TCATCGTGTCGCCCTGGATCCTGTCCGTGCTGACCACCGACCGCCTCTCGCGCAACTACGAGCTGGTCACCAAGCACAACCTCAAGTACCGCCGCTACTACCACCAGTTCGACTACTAATTCCATTTGGGGGAAACCACAATGAGGCAATATATCTTCGCCAGCCACGCGCATTTTGCGACCGGCATCAAGGAGAGCACCGAGCTGCTCTCGGGCGCGCGCGATAACGTTCACGATCTGTCGATGTTCGTCGACGGTCGTACCGACGTCGCCGAGGAGGCTGCCAAGCTCCTGGCGACCATCGACTCCGCCGATGATGTGATCGTGTGCACCGATCTGTTTGGCGGCAGCGTCAACAACGAGTTCACCAAGATCGTCCAGACGCGTCCCAACACCTACCTGATCGCCAACATGAACCTGCCGCTGCTGATTCAGCTGCTGTTCTCCGACCAGGAGGCGCCTGCCGATCAGGTCATCCGCGAGATCCTCGCTGCCGACGATACGCGCGTCAAGTTTGTCAACGACCTGCTGACCGATACGGATGACGAGGAAGAGTTCTAGTCACCGTCTTGCTATTAACAGCGCCGGGTTTCCGGCATGAGACCTTTGGGGGTCAATCATGATTCAACTGCTTCGCGTCGACCATCGTCTGCTTCATGGCCAGGTGGCCGTCTCTTGGGTCCAGGGCTTGGGCTCTGACTGCATCTTCTGCGTTGGCGACAAGGTTGCCAACGATCCCGTCTGGAAGACTACGCTCAAGATGGGAAAGCCGGCCAACGTCAAGCTCGTCATCAAGGACATGGAGCACGCCATCGAGGCCATCAACTCCGGTGTTACCGATAAGTACAAGATGATCATCTGCGTCGCCAGCATCGCCGAGGCCAAGCAGCTTGTCGACGGCTGCCCGCAGATCACCTCCATCAACCTGGGCAACACCAAGTCCAAGGACGAGCAGCGTCCCGATGCCCGTAAGATCTCCCGCCAGATCTTTGTGACTGCTGCCGAGGAAGAGGACATTCGTGAGCTCGTCGGCCGCGGTGTCGAGGTCGAGATTCGCGCTCTGGCCGACGACCCCAAGGTCGATGCCCTAAGCGCCCTCTAATTGGGAACCACGGGCGGCGCGCACGGCGCCGCCCCTATTCGTGGGCGTACCGGATAAACGCTTTACCCGTTACCCCCATCTACCGTTCACCGGGAGTACACGCCCGTTGAGCGATTGGTATTAAATAGTTTTCTCATGACTATATAATTGGTATCAAATCATTTGCACCGGTTTAGGTGTTAACAGCACACCGGTACAAGCTGGATCTGTCTAGGCGATTGTCGGCATGGAAAAGGGCGCGCTGACAAGTCGGGAATCGCCGCGCGGATCCAAGAGGGATCAAAGGGAGGAACAATGCTTGTTCAAGCGATCCTCATCGGACTTATCGCTGCCTTCGGTAAGCTCGATTATCAGCTCGGTACGCTCTATGCGTTCCGCCCGATCGTTCTGTGCCCGCTCGTCGGCATAGTCCTCGGGGACCTGCAGTCCGGCCTCGCCATCGGTGCGAGCCTCGAGCTGCTCTTCATGGGTTCAATCTCCATCGGCGCTTACGTGCCGCCCGATGAGTGTATTGGCGGTGTGCTCGCCTGCGCCTTCGCTATTCAGCTGGGTCAGAGCACCGAGGCCGCTATCGCGCTCGCGATGCCCATCGCCACTCTGTGCCTGGCCATTAAGAACGTCGTCAACGCCGGTATGCCCCTTCTGGTCGACCGTGCCGACGTCTTTGCCAGCAAGGGTAACCTCAAGGGTATCTACGCTATGCACTGGATTATCGGTCTCGTGATTGTCGTCCTGGCCTTTATCCTGTGCTCGGTCTCCTTCTATCTGGGTGCCGACGCCGTTCAGGGCCTGCTCGACTTCATCCCGACGTTCGTCCTCGATGGCTTTGGCGTCGCAGCCAACATCCTGCCTGCCATGGGCTTCGCCATGCTCGGCCGTCTGGTGCTTACCAAGCAGCTCGTGCCGTTCTACTTCCTGGGCTTCCTGCTGTGCTCCTATGCCAACGTGCCCGTCCTCGGCGTCGCCCTGATCGCAATCATCATCGGCATCGACAAGTACGACCTGCTGGGCCTCGGTGGCGCCCAGTCCCAGCTTTCTGTGGAAGGGGATGAGGACGATGACTTCTAATTCCGAGAACCAGATTACTCGCTCCGACCTCATTAAGAGCGCCGTGAACACCGGCGCCCTGGGCATGGAATTCTCCTGGACCTACTACAAGCAGATGAACATTGCCTTCTGCCTGATGGTCGCCAACATGCTCAAGAAGATCTATGCCGGCCGTCCCGATGATTACGCCGAGGCCTTGCACCGTCACAGCGCATTCTTCAACATCACCCCGCAGCTCGCTCCCTTCGTGGGTGGCATCGCGATGGCCATGGAAGAAAAGGTCGCTCGTGGCGAGGTTGAGCCCGAGAGCGTCAACGACATCAAGGCCGCCCTCATGGGTCCGCTTTCCGGCCTGGGTGACTCCTTCTTCCTGTCCACCCTGCGCGTCGTCGCCGCTGCCGTGGGCATCAGCCTGTGCCAGGCCGGCAACGTCTTTGGCCCCATCGCCTTCCTGCTCGTCTACAACATCCCGGCGTTCCTGATTCGTATCTTTGGCGCTATCAAGGGTTATGAGCTAGGCATTGGCTTCCTCGACGAGGCTCAGAAGACCGGCCTGATGCAAAAGATCATGGCCTGCGTCGGCATTGTCGGCGTTATGGTCGTCGGCGCCATGAGCAAGGACATGTTCTGGGCTTCGTTGCCCATCGCCATCGGTCAGGGCGACTCCGCCCAGACTCTCCAGGACATCCTGGACGGCATCATGCCCGGTATGCTCGGTATGGCCGCCTTCTGGCTCTACTACTGGCTGCTCTCCAAGAAGATCAACCCGATGGTCCTGATCCTCTGCACCATGGTCGTGGGCATCATCGGCGCTTACTTTGGCGTGCTTGCCTAATATGCTCGAATCGCGCTTCCATCGCGTCTAACGGTTGCGTCGATCTTTGGGGGCTTGTCGCATCTGCGGCGGCCCCTGTTTTTTAAAACTCCGTACGAAAGGGGAGGGCTATGGTCGTACCCGAGCTTTCGCTCATGAACATCAACCATCGCTACTACAGCATCGAGACGTTTTTTAAGGCTGCAGGTGAGGCCGGCTATCGCAATATCGAGCTGTGGACCGGCTCGATGCACCTGTATGTGGATTGCCATGAGCACGAATCGGTGGATAAGATTCGCGATCTTGCCGCCCAGTACGGCATTAAGATCGTGTGCGTGTGCCCCGAGCAGAACAACCCCAAGCCGTGGAACGTCGCGGTGCGCGGCGAGGCGGGCCAAAAACGCATCCTCTCGTACTTTAAGAATGTGATCGATGTAGCCGTTGAGTTGGGCGCGCCGCAGATTCTGGTGACGAGTGGTTGGGCCTATCTGGACGAGCCGGCTGAGGACGCCTGGGCCCGCAGCGTTGCCATGCTGCGCTCGGTGTGCGACTACGCCGATACGCGCGGCATACGCGTCGCGCTCGAGGCGCTGCAGCCATCGGAGTCCGTGCTGGTCAACACCGCACAGGACGTGGCACGCATCCTCGAGGCGGTCGATCGCCCCAACCTGAAGGCTTGTATCGACTTTGGTGCCATGGAAGTTGCCGGCGACACGATCGACGGCTACTTTGAGGTTTTGGGCGACAAGATCGTTCACACCCACTTTGTAGATGTGGGCGGCGGCACGACGCATCTTGCCTGGGGCGACGGCGAGCGTGATATGCGTGCCGACCTCGAGGCACTCATGCGCCACGGCTATACGGGCTATGTCTCGGCCGAGACGTGTGATGGCCGCTACTATCAGGATCCGTCCAAGGCGACGACTCAGGTTATCGAGATGTATCGCCGTGTGACAGCGGAGATGGAAGCCGAATAACTCAACTGCGCGGTTGCGCCGGAAACGCTTGGGCGGGTCTGGCGCAACGCTTTTATAGCCGGCGAGTTGTGGAGCGCCCGTTGGCAGCAGCGCTCGAAATAGACAACTATTGGCGTTGTAATACCACTCGGGCGAGGAAACCGACCGTTCGCCGCAAATCTCCGTGAGTTTGGATTGGTATTAAATAACAAGCAATCGTATGGCTATAATTGGTATCAGCAAGAAGCGCGATGTATAGAATTGCGCACATGTGATGGGAGGACACACATGAAGGAGACCGAGAAGATCGAGATCATGCACTTCGACCAGGAGGGCTACCTCGAGGACGGCAGGAACGTCTACGAGGCCGGCAAGCGGATGACCGCCCTGGCCGACCGCGTGCACGAGGAGGGCTACGACGCCGTCTTCCTGATGGGCGTCGGCGGCACCTGGGACGAGTTCATGCAGCTCGAGTACCTCATGAACAAGTTCGGCGACCGCGACCTCGAGGTCTACCTGATCCACGCCGCCGAGTGGAACGTCATGGGCCACAAGCGCATGACCGAGCGCTCCGTCGTGCTGACCGCCTCCGAGTCCGGCACCACCCCCGAGGTCCTCGAGGCCATCGGCAAGATGAAGGCCATGGGCGTGCGCGTCTACGCCATGACCAACCCCGAGGGCAAGATCGGCCAGGCCGTGGGCGCCGAGAACTGCGTCATGATGGCCTCCGACCACGGCGCCGGCGGCTGCGAGAAGGGCTACTACCTCGCCGACTGCTTCGGCCTGCGCCTGCTCAACCGCCGCGGCTGCTTCCCCAAGTTCGACCTGTTCATCGAGCAGACCCGCGACGTCTGGAAGGACATGCTCGACATCCGCAAGCGCTTCGAGCCGCGCGCCGAGGAGCTCGCCAAGAAGTACGCCCTGGCCGACTACACCATGTTCATCGGCTCCGGCGCGCTGTGGGGCGAGACCATCCTGTACTCCATGTGCCTGCTCGAGGAGATGCAGTGGAAGCGCATCCGCCACATCACCTCGCACGACTTCTTCCACGGCACGCTCGAGCTGCTCGAGCCCGGCGTCCCGGTGTTCCTGTTCATGGGCGAGGACGAGTGCCGCGCCCTGGACGAGCGCGTCCGCGCCTTCCTCACCAGCGGCGTGACCGGCGACGAGGACTACGTCATCATCGACACCGCCGAGTACGCCATCCCGGGCCTGGACGACGACTTCCGCGTCATCGTGTCGCCCTGGATCCTGTCCGTGCTGACCACCGACCGCCTCTCGCGCAACTACGAGCTGGTCACCAAGCACAACCTCAAGTACCGCCGCTACTACCACCAGTTCGACTACTAA
>DBFNYT010000072.1:0-12012 GCA_048425625.1 Collinsella sp.
ATCTATGGTGAGGACCTCATCAAGAACCATCAGCGTCACCGGGAGGTGATTATGGAAGAACAAGCATTTAGACAGGCGGTTGAAGATTACCGGGATGTCGTGTTTCGAATCGCATTGACGTACCTGCGCGATCGTGCCGATGCCGACGATATTGCCCAAGATGTCTTTCTTAAGTTGCTTAAAAGCGATGGACACTTTGAAAGTTGGGAACATCTTCGCCGCTGGCTTATCCGGGTCACGATCAATGAATGCAAATCGCTCTTTCGAAAGCCATGGAGGCGTGTGGAGGATATTGAGAACCTGGCCGATTCGCTCTCGGCAGCGCAGGATGAGACCAAGGCGGTCCTGTCAGACGTTATGCGACTTCCGGAACGATTCCGTGTTCCCATCATGCTCTATTACTATCTGGGCCTTTCGACCTCAGAGATTGCCGAGTTGTTGCATGTACCAGCCGCGACCGTTCGAACGCGTTTAGCTCGCGGTCGATCGAAGCTCAAATTCATCCTAGAGGAGGGCGACCGTGAAATCCAATCAAATCAAGCAGGCCTTCGAGTCCATCCAAGCCGATAGCGATCTTGCAGATCGCGTCCTAAATACCGCTGCTGGTGAGCCGCTTCATCGAAAGGGCCACGCGAAGCCTCTCTATGTTGCCGTAATCGGATGTCTTGTCGGAGTGTTGGCGACTGGAGGGGTCGCCTACGCCGTTGTCAATTCCAGATATTTTGCCTCAGCCTGGGGAAACCACGGCAACGGGGATTCCATTACCTGGACTAACGGCGGCTCATCGGGGACTAAATACACCTACACCAGAGAGTTTGGTGATGGCATCGCGCCCCAAAGCCTGGAAGGCGCAGTCCAGGAGGTTAATCTGTCCGTCGAGGGCAACGGCTATACGCTTGATATCCATGAGATGGCAATCGACCAAAACGGCTGCGGAGCCGTGACGTTTACGTTGTCCAATCCAAATGGAGTTAACTACTACAAGCCAGCAGCAGAGATTGGCGAACTTGTTCTCTATGGTGAAGAAGAGCAGGGCATCGGCACGCCCGATATGAAGTTCGGCGAGGAATGGCCTGACACACGCAGCACAATTGATAAGGACACATCAAGCGATACTGTCATTAATGGCACGATGTACTTTGCCGCTATGGATCGCGAGCGAGATTTGCAACATGCTGTCACCTGGAATATCCATTGGACCGAGGGTGAAGGTGAGAGTGCGAGGCGGTTTGAGGCGTCGACACCCGAGTTCAATATTGGAGCGTACGTCGATACAAAGGAACTCCGCTCCGGTGACTCGCCTCTTGAGATTAGCCCGTTTTCCATCCAGACGCACATCGATGATTTGGGCTATGAAGCAGTTGATAATAAGCTGACCGTCAGCTACAAGGATGGATCGGAGCAGATTATCGAAGATGACGACGCAGGGGTGTTCAACTTATATTTTTCTTATGGGCGCAATAGCGGAGAGAACATCTGGGTGCCAACGAAGTTGATTGATGTCGATCAAGTTGTCTCGGTAACCCTTGAAATTGTGAGGTATACATCAACAGGGGAGACCGAAACGAAAGAGCCCTTTACCATCGTCTATTCGTAAGATTTGGGGTCGCTTCCTACTAGGGGAAGCGGCCTCTTTTGCGTTAAATGGAAACGCCGCCGATTTCCATGCGACAGATGAGAGCAGATCACCGCTGGAGCGCGACGTTTCCCCAGATAAAACCGACCAAAATAAACCTGTCCCTATTTGGAAGGGAACGTTGCCCCGACAAGCACGTCGGATTCCCGGCCCGGGCGGCCCGCTGTTTAAGTTTGTCGCGAGTTCCGCACGCAAAGGAAAGCACTTAATGTGCTTTCCGTCTTGCGCAGGACTGTAGAGCAGCAAACTTAAACAGCGGGCCGCCCGGGCCGGGAATCCGCCCCCGCGCACAGGAGGGGATTCCTTTTGTGTAGGCTTTGCGGAAATATGGCTATTTTGGGATACGCCCGGCGGCGTGGTCTGTTGACGGCACAGCTAACGCCACGTATCCTATCGAACTGCGTGTTTCGTAGGGGGATGCTGACCCCTCGATTCAAGCCGTTGCACTTTACAGAAAGCTGGAATCATTCGAGAAGGAGTACGCTTTGCCTACTATTAACCAGCTGGTTCGCCAGGGCCGTCGTTCCGTGCCCAAGAAGTCCAAGAACGCTGCTCTGCAGCACAACTCCCAGAAGCGCGGCGTGTGCACCCGCGTCTTCACCACGAGCCCCAAGAAGCCGAACTCGGCTCTTCGTAAGGTTGCCCGTGTTCGCCTCGTCAACGGCATCGAAGTTACTGCTTACATCCCGGGTGAGGGCCACAACCTGCAGGAGCACTCCATCGTGCTCGTCCGCGGCGGTCGTGTCCGTGACCTCCCTGGTGTCCGTTATCACGTCATCCGTGGCGCCTACGACGCTGCTCCGGTCCAGAACCGTATGCAGGCCCGTTCCAAGTACGGTGCTAAGCGCCCCAAGGCTAAATAAGCCAGATAACGTTTTGATACTTTCGCCGTGTGCCGCCTAAGGGCCGCACGGTAGACACTTAAGGAGATTTCACATGCCGCGTCGTGCAGCAGCTAATCGTCGTGAGGTTCAGCCTGACGCCGTTTACAACAACCGCCTGGTGACTCAGCTCATCAACAAGGTCCTTCTTGACGGCAAGAAGGCCACCGCTGAGCGCATCGTTTACACCGCTTTCGAGATCGTTGCCGAGAAGTCCGAGGGTGGCGACGCTCTCGCTACCTTCAAGAAGGCTATGGACAACGTCAAGCCCACGCTCGAGGTTAAGCCCAAGCGTGTCGGTGGCGCTACCTATCAGGTCCCGATGGAGGTCAACTCCCGTCGTTCCACCGCTCTGGGCATCCGCTGGATCGTCAACTTCTCCCGCGCTCGCAAGGAGAAGACCATGGCCGAGCGTCTCGCCAACGAGATCCTCGACGCTTCCAACGGCCTGGGCGCTTCCGTCAAGAAGCGTGAGGACGTCTTCAAGATGGCCGAGGCCAACCGCGCGTTCTCTCACTATCGTTGGTAAGTTAAGGTAAGGAACTAACATGGCTAAGCCTAAGTACAAGCTTTCCGATACCCGTAACATCGGCATCATGGCCCACATCGATGCCGGTAAGACCACCACGACCGAGCGTATTCTTTACTACACCGGTAAGACCCACAAGATCGGTGAGGTCCATGAGGGCGCTGCCACCATGGACTGGATGGTTCAGGAGCAGGAGCGCGGCGTAACCATTACCTCCGCTGCTACCACGTGCTTCTGGAACAAGGACGGTAAGGACTACCGCATCCAGATCATCGACACCCCGGGCCACGTTGACTTCACCGCCGAGGTCGAGCGCTGCCTGCGCGTCCTCGATGGCGCTGTCGCCGTCTTCGACGCCGTTGCCGGCGTTCAGCCCCAGTCTGAGACCGTTTGGCGTCAGGCTTCTACCTTCAACGTCCCCCGCATCGCCTTCATCAACAAGTATGACCGCGTGGGCGCTGACTTCTTCAACGCTATCGAGACCATGAAGGATCGTCTCGATGCTAACGCCGTGGCCGCTCAGGTCCCGATGGGCGCCGAGGACAACTTCTGGGGCGTCATCGACCTGGTCACCATGACTGCATGGGACTTCAAGGCCGACGAGAAGGGTATGACCTACCCCGAGCCGATGGACGAGATCCCGGCTGAGTTTGCCGACATCGCTGCCACCAAGCGCGAGGAGCTCCTTGACGCTGCTGCCAGCTTTGACGACGAGCTCATGGAGAAGATCCTCATGGAGGAGGACTTCACCGTCGAGGAGCTCAAGGCTGCTCTGCGCAAGGGCGTTCTGGCCAACGAGCTCAACCTCGTCTTCGTGGGTTCCGCCTACAAGAACAAGGGCGTTCAGGAGCTGCTCGACGCTGTCGTCGACTACCTGCCCAGCCCGCTCGACGTCGAGGCCGTCACCGGTACCGATCCGGACACCGGCGAGGAGATTCAGCGTCATCCTTCCTTCGACGAGCCCTTCTCCGGCCTGGTCTTCAAGATCATGACCGACCCGTTCGTCGGTAAGCTCACCTATGTCCGCGTTTACTCCGGCCGCGCCGAGTCCGGCTCCTACGTGGTCAACGCTTCCAACGGTCAGCGCGAGCGCCTCGGCCGCATCCTCGAGATGAACGCCGCCGAGCGTATCGACCGTGACGACGCTGCCGCTGGCGACATCGTCGCTTGCGTCGGCTTCAAGAACTCCACCACCGGTGACACCCTGTGCGCCGAGGGCAAGGAGATCGTCCTCGAGAAGATCGAGTTCGCTAAGCCCGTTATCGACGTTGCCATCGAGCCCAAGACCAAGGCCGAGCAGGACAAGATGTCCCTGGCTCTGACCAAGCTCGCCGAGGAGGACCCGACCTTCCAGGTGTCCACCAACCACGAGACCGGCCAGACCATTATCGCCGGCATGGGCGAGCTGCACCTCGAGATCATCGTCGACCGTCTGCTCCGCGAGTTCAAGGTTGACGCTAACGTTGGTAAGCCCCAGGTTGCCTACCGCGAGACCGCTGGTCACGACGTCGAGAAGGCTGAGGGCAAGTTCGTCCGTCAGTCCGGTGGTCGCGGTCAGTACGGCCACGCCGTCATCAAGCTCGAGAAGATGGAGGAGGGCTTCGGCTACGAGTTCGTCAACGCTATCGTCGGCGGCGTCGTGCCCAAGGAGTACATCCCGTCCATCGACAAGGGCATCCAGGAGGCCCTGAACACCGGTGTTATCGCCGGCTTCCCGGTCCTCGACGTTAAGGTCACCCTGTTCGACGGTTCTTACCACGAGGTCGACTCCTCCGAGGCCGCCTTCAAGATCGCCGGTTCCATGGCTATCAAGGACGCCCTCAAGAAGTCCGATCCGCAGCTGCTCGAGCCGATCATGGCTGTCGAGGTCGAGACCCCCGAGCAGTACATGGGCGACGTTATGGGCAACCTCTCCGGTCGCCGCGGCAAGATCGAGGGCATGGAGGATCGCAAGAACAGCAAGCTCATCCGTGCCAAGGTGCCGCTGGGCGAGATGTTCGGTTACGCTACCGACCTTCGCTCCCAGACCCAGGGCCGTGCATCCTACACGATGCAGTTCGACTCTTATGAGCCCGCGCCCAAGTCCATCGTGGACGAGGTCATGAGCAAGAACGCCTAAGTTCGAGCTCCCTGTTACGTAATCCGCGAGAACATCTCTCGCACTCTTTGGAGGTTTAAGTTGGCTACCCAGAAGATCCGCATTCGCCTCAAGGGCTATGATCACGAGGTCGTCGATCAGTCCGCGAAGCTCATCGTCGAGACCGCTCAGAAGACCGGCGCTCGCGTTTCCGGTCCTGTCCCCCTGCCCACCGAGCGCAACCTGTACACGGTTATCCGCTCGCCGCACGTGAACAAGGACTCCCGTGAGCAGTTCGAGATGCGCACCCACAAGCGCCTTATCGACATCCTCGACCCCACCTCGGGCACCGTTGATTCGCTCATGCGTCTCGACCTTCCCGCTGGCGTCGACATCGACATCAAGCTCTAAGCGATATCGCTCTTAGCTTAAAGAGCCCCGCTGCCATTACGGTAGCGGGGCTCTTTTGTTTTGAATGGTGACCTTGGGGGTCCGGATAATGCGGCCGAATGGGTGGCTATGGCGTCTTATTTACCCATGGGGCGCAGCGATGCCTCCTCAAAATGGAAGGATCGCAAGTCGTCTTCTGTCTCGATGCACGCGCGACCAAAGTCATCGACCGTTTGAAAGATGCCACGCGCCAGCTCGTCACCGACAGGGGAACGGGCGATAACGTGCTCCCCAATCCAATTGAGATGACCGATATATTCGCCGTGGACGGGCGCGAGCGGTCCGGCGTCTTCTTCCATGGCGTTGAGACGCTCTGCCCATGTGTCTACAGCGTTCACGACCGCGTGATAGACCTCCTTGAGTAGCACATCGATGGCGGGAACATTCTCGTTGAGGTCCGAGAGACCGATTGCCGGCAGGCCGCCATCGGGAACCTCCGAAGGCACATAGTTCACATTGACGCCAATGCCGCAGACGGCGAAAGGTTTGCCTTCGTTATCGCGTGCGGCCTCGACCAGAATGCCGCCGAGCTTGCGTCCTCGCGCGACGAGGTCGTTGGGCCATTTGAGGCCAATCTCGTTAGCAAGACCTTGCGACTCGATGCGCTCGAGCACCGCTAGGCCGCTGACGGCGGCAAGACCAGAGTACTTTGCAGGATTAACGCATGGACGCAGGACAATCGAAAGCAATAGGTTGCCGGCGGTTGAATCCCACTTGTGGCCGCGCCGGCCGCGTCCTGCTGTCTGAGCCCGGGCGGCAAGTCCTGTGCCGTGCGGCGCTCCTTGTTTTCCTGCTTCGAGCAGGTCATCGTTGGTCGATCCGGTTACGTCGACTATCGTTAATTGGGCATCCATAGCGGCTGCTACCTCCTTAATGAATAAGTGAATAACGCAATGGTGTCGAGAGACAGACACAATGTGAAGCCTTTGTCGCATTTGGACAATTTAATGTTAACACGTCAACAATGACTGAAATGCGCTATCCTCTCTTGGTCGATGTAAACACGTCAACAACTCAAAGGAGGTTAGTGATGGGTTTCACGATTCTTGGAACAGGCTCGGCGCTTCCTACGCGCAGTGTTTCCAATGACGAGCTGTCCGAGTTCCTCGATACCTCGGATGAGTGGATTTTTACCCGCACCGGTATCAAGAGCCGCCACGTCTGCACCACTGAGTCACTCGACGACCTTGCCGTAGCGGCGAGCGAGCGGGCGCTTCAGGTATCCGGAATCGACGCGAGCCAGCTGGATCTTATCGTCTGTTCGACGACGACGGGCGATCACCTCGTTCCTGCCGAAGCGTGCGCCGTTGCTGAGCGCCTGGGTGCCACATGTCCTGCCTTCGACGTTTCGGCGGCTTGTGCCGGCTTCGTATTTGCGCTCGATGTCGCCGAGGGTTATATCGCCCGCGGTCGCGCCAAGCACGTGCTGGTCGTTGCCGCCGAGCAGATGACGCGCGCGCTCGATTGGACCGACCGTGCCACGTGCGTGCTCTTTGGCGATGGCGCGGGTGCTGCGGTCATAGGGGCTGGGGGAGACAACCCTCTTGCCGTTGAGCTTTCGACAGCGCCCGACGTCGAGACGTTGCGCGTTCCCGGTCTGGTCGGCACCTCGCCGTTTAAGGACTCCGCAGATAGCGCGAGCGTGCTGTCCATGAATGGTCGCCGCGTGTTCAAGTTCGGCGTCAACGCCATCTGCGACACGGTCCATAAGCTTGCGAGCGATGCGGGCATTTCGGTCGAAGACATCGATCATTTTGTATTCCATCAGGCTAACGAACGAATCCTGAGTCAGGCGGTCAAGCGTCTCGGCGTGCCAGACGAGCGCGTGGTTCGAACGCTACGCGAGACCGGCAACATTTCGAGCGCCTGCATTCCCTTTGCGCTTGACCGGCTGGCACGTACCGACGCACTAAATGAGGACGACACCATCGCCCTCGTTGGATTTGGCGCCGGCCTGGATATAGGTGGCTATCTGCTTCGTTGGAAGTAGTCGCACATAGGAAATAAAAACGCCCCCAGGGCACAAACAAAGGAGAACTACCATGGCAGATCAGAAGACCTTCGAACGCGTTTGCGACGTTATCCGCGAGACCGCTGGCCTTGACGACGTCGAGATGAAGCCCGAGTCCACGCTCGAGGAGATTGGCCTCGACAGCCTGGGCACCGTCGAGATCCTCGTCGCCGTCGAGGACGAGTTTGGCATTGAACTCGATACCGAGGAGAACCCCAAGACGGTTGGCGAGTTCGCCGATACGGTCGAGGCGGCATTGGAGAAGTAGAGATGCTCAAGACTCCTCTCTGCGAGCTGCTCGGCATCGAAAAGCCCGTGTTCCAGGGCGGCATGGCCTGGATTGCCGATGCTTCGCTTGCCTCGGCCGTGTCCGAGGCCGGCGGGTTGGGAATCATCGCGGCCATGAATGCCGACGCCAACTGGCTGCGCGATCAGATTCACGAGCTGCGCACCAAGACGGATAAGCCTTTTGGCGTGAACGTCATGCTTATGAGCCCGTTTGCCGACGAGGTCGCACAGGTTGTGATTGATGAGCGGGTGCCCGTTGTGGTGACCGGCGCCGGCAATCCCACCAAGTACATGAAGGCCTGGAACGATGCGGGCATCAAGGTCATCCCGGTTGTTGCCTCGGTGGCGCTGGCGCGTCTCGTGGCGCGTCGCGGGGCCACCGCCGTGGTTGCCGAAGGCACCGAATCAGGCGGCCATATTGGCGAGACCTCGACGATGGCGCTGGTGCCGCAGGTTGTCGATGCGGTCGATATTCCCGTGGTTGCGGCTGGCGGCATCGCCGATGGCCGCGGTGTGGCGGCCGCCTTTATGCTCGGCGCTGCCGGCGTCCAGGTGGGAACACGCTTTCTGGTCGCAAACGAGTGCACCGTATCCGAACAGTACAAAGAGCTGGTGCTCAAGGCGGGCGACACGTCGACGCGTGCGACCGGTCGCTCGACGGGACATCCGGTGCGTGCCCTCAAGAGTCCCTTTACCAACGCCTACGCCAAGAGCGAGGCGGCGGGCGCAAGTGCCGAGGAGCTCGGGGCCATGGGCACAGGCGCCCTTCGCAAGGCCGCCAAGGACGGTAATTACGAAGAGGGCTCGTATTTGTGCGGACAGATTGCTGGCATGGTCAACGAACGCCAGAGCGCACGCGAAATCGTCGACGATCTGGTTGATGGCGCCGAGCATGTCCTGAAGGGTGCGTCCGCATGGGTAGCGTAGCGTTTCTGTTTGCAGGTCAGGGTGCCCAGCATCCCGCGATGGGCGTCGATCTCATCGAGGCATCACCGGCGGCTGCCGAGATGTTTGCAATCGCCGATGAGGTGCGCCCGGGGACCAGCGAGCAGTGCCGGAGCGCCTCGAAAGAGGAGCTCTCGCAGACCGAGAACACGCAGCCCTGCGTGTTCGTTCATGACCTGGCAGCGGCTGCCGCACTGCGCGAGCGCGGCGTGGTGCCTGCCGCCTGTGCGGGATTCTCGCTGGGCGAGGTCGCTGCACTCACCTTTGCGGGGGCGTTCGATACGCGAGCGGGTTTTGAGCTCGTGTGTGAGCGCGCGGCATTGATGGCCATGGCGGCCGAGCGTCACCCCGGCGGCATGCGCGCCGTCATCAAGCTCGATGCGGCGCAAGTTGAGGGCCTGGCAAAACAGGCACGCGAGGACTGTTGGCCGGTCAACTACAACAGTCCCCAGCAGACGGTTGTGGCCGGAGCGCCCGATGCGTTGCAGACCCTCGACGTCCTGGTAAAAGAGGCTGGCGGTCGCGCCATGAAGGTCGCGGTGTCGGGTGCATTCCATAGCCCCTATATGGCCGAAGCGACTGAAGGGCTGGCGACGTATATCCAAGCCGGTCACGCGCCGTCCCCGTTGCTCATTCCTGTTATGGCAAATATGACGGCGGCGCCCTATCCGGCCGATCCGCAGGCGGCATCGGAGGTGCTGGCCAACCAGGTGAGCCATGCCGTTCGCTGGGTCGACACGCTGCATACTCTGCAGGATCAGGGCATCGACACGTTTATTGAGGTCGGCCCCGGCAAAACGCTGTCGGGCCTGGTCAAACGTACGCTGAGCGACGTTCGCGTGTATTCGTGCGAAACGGCCGAGCAGGTCGCAGCTATTGCCGACGAGCTCGCATAGTCCACAGGGCTGTAATCCGAAAGGAATGACATGGGCAACTTGAACAAAGGCGCGCTCGAGCGCAACGACTCACGTCGCGTGGCACTGGTCACGGGCGGCTCGCGGGGTATCGGCCGCGCCTGCGCTGTCGGTCTGGCGGAGGACGGCTTTGATATCGCCGTCGTCTATGCCGGTAGCGTCGATGCAGCGCGCGAGACGTGCGAAGCCTGCGAGGCGTCTGGCGCTACGGCACGCGCATATCAATGCGACGTGGCCGATCCCGCTGCCGTCAACGCGTGCGTGGAAACGGTCCTCAACGACTTTGGCTCCATTTGGGCGCTCGTCAACAACGCCGGCATCACCCGCGATGGCCTGCTCATGCGTATGGGTGACGATGCCTTCGACCGCGTGCTCGATGTCAATCTCAAGGGCACGTTCAATACGACGCGCGCGCTCACCAAGACCTTTATGCGCCAGCACGGCGGTTGCGTCATCAACATGAGCTCGGTTGTGGGCCTGATGGGCAATGCCGGGCAGGCCAACTACGCTGCCTCCAAGGCGGGCGTCATCGGCCTGACCAAGGCGGTAGCGCGCGAGCTTGCGCCCCGCGGCGTTCGAGTGAACGCGGTTGCCCCCGGGTTTGTCGAGACGGATATGACGGCAAAGCTCTCGGAGAAGGTGCGCGCGGCGTGCGAGGAGCAGATTCCCCTAAAGCGTATGGCGCAGCCCGAGGAGGTGGCCGGTGTGGTGCGCTTTTTGGCGGGCGATGCGGCTGCCTACATTACGGGAGAAGTCATACGCGTCGACGGCGGAATGGCGATGTAGAAAGCAAGCCGGGTAAGCGGCTTGGATGAGGAGACCATGATGGAACAGAGAGTTGCAATCACCGGTATCGGTGCCGTGTCGCCGCTCGGCAACACCGCGCTTGCCACCTGGGCGGCCATGTGTGCCGGAACGTGTGGCATCGGTCCGATCACGCACTTCGATACCGATGCATTTGCCGTCAAAGTGGCAGCCGAGGTCAAGGGTTTTGACGGCAACGAGTACTTTGGCAAGCGTGACGCCAAGCACCTGGACCCCTGCGTTCAGTTTGCCCTGGCAGCGTCGGACGAGGCCATGCACGATGCGGGCTTTGATGTCGAGGGCGCCATCGATCGCGAGCGCCTGGGCGTCTACGTGGGTTCAGGCGTGGGTGGCATGCAGACACTCGTCGACAACGTCCACACGATTGCCGATCGGGGGCCTCGCCGTGCATCGCCCTATATGATTGCGATGATGATTCCCAACATGGCGTCGGGCAATATCGCGATCCGCCACAAGGCAAAAGGACCGACCCTGCCCGTGGTGACTGCGTGCGCGACCTCGGCCCATGCCGTGGGCGAGGCGTTCCGCGCCATCAAGCACGGCTATGCCGATGCAATCCTGGCTGGCGGTGCCGAGGCCGCAATCATCCCCGATGCCGTTGCGGGTTTTACGTCCTGCCGCGCATTGACCACCAACCCCGATCCCGCGACGGCTTGCCGCCCGTTCGATGCAGACCGCGACGGCTTTGTGATGGGCGAGGGCGCCTGCGTGCTGGTTCTCGAGAGCATGGAGCATGCGCAGGCGCGCGGTGCGCACATTTATGCCGAGGTCGTGGGCTACGGCAACACCGATGATGCCTATCACATCACGAGCCCCGATCCCGAGGCTGCCGGCATTGCCCGTGCGATATCGCTGGCGGTGGTCGAGGGCGACGTTAAGCCTTCCGAGGGCCTTTACATCAACGCTCACGGCACCTCGACCAAGCTCAACGATTCGTCCGAGACGGCGGGCATTAAGCGCGCGCTCGGCGAGGACGCGGCGCGCGCCGCGCATGTCTCATCGACCAAGTCGATGACCGGCCACATGATCGGTGCCACGGGCGCCATCGAGGTCATGGCCTGTGCCATGGCGCTCGAGCAGGGCGTGGTGCCGCCGACCATTAACTACCACACACCCGATCCCGCCTGCGATCTTGATTACACGCCCAATCGCGCGGTTCGCGCCGACCTTACCTGGGCGCTTTCGACCAACCTGGGCTTTGGCGGACACAACGCCGCCATCGCGCTGCGTAGATATACGAGGAGCTAGAGCATGGATTCCAAAAGACTTGCCGAGATAGCCGATGTTATGGAGGACCGTGGCCTCACGCGCGTCCGCGTTGAGGAGCCCGATGGCACCGCGGTCGAACTCGAGCGCGCGAGCGCCGCACAGCCGGTTGCCGTGCCCATGCCCATGCCGAGCGCTATGGCCGCTCCAGTTGCAGCTCCCACAGTCGCGCCTGCCGCACCGGAGCCCG
>DBFNYT010000073.1:0-2876 GCA_048425625.1 Collinsella sp.
GGTCTTTGGGACACTTTACCCTGATAAAGCTGGCATAACAGCTAGAGTGAACGTCGTACAAAGGCAAGGAAAAATACCAAACAAATCGGTGAACGGTAGTTGTTCGCGCTCGCATTTCCTGCGGATTTGTTAAAAACGCCATAATGGTATAAAAAAAGAAACATATAACAGCACTGATGAAGGGGGTAGCTATGTTATCCTTCTCAAACGGGTGAAATCTTGGGTTTTGGGTTGCAGTTCCAAGGTGGACAAACGTTTTTCCCTGTACCAACGTGTGGTGAAGAACGGAAGAAGCCGGTAGTGCAAGCCGATAATTCAAGAATTCAATAAGCAGCGGTGTGAGAGAGCGCCGCATTACACGTAACTAGGAGCGTGGTTACACAATGCAGGAGGCATGGGAAGGCTTCAAGGAAGGCATCTGGACGGGAGAGGTTGACGTCCGAGACTTCATCCAGAAGAACTACACCCCCTACGAGGGCGACGAGTCGTTCCTCGCCGGCCCGACCGAGCGTACCAAGGAGCTGTGGGGCGAGGTTCTCGACCTGCTGCTCAAGGAGCGCGAGCAGGGCGGCGTCCTCGATATGGACACCAAGACCGTCACGGGTATCGTGAGCCACCCCGCTGGCTACATCGATAACGCCCACCGCGAGAAGGAGACCATCGTCGGCCTCCAGACCGACAAGCCGCTCAAGCGCGCGCTGCACGTCAACGGCGGTATCCGCATCGCTTGCCAGGCTGCCAGCCAGCACGGCTATAAGGTCGACGAGAACGTTGTCGAGCGCTACACCTTCGAGCGCAAGACCCACAACGCCGGCGTCTTCGATGTCTACACCCCCGAGATGCGTGCTTGCCGTTCGGCCCACATCATCACCGGTCTGCCCGATGGCTATGGCCGCGGCCGCATCATCGGCGACTACCGTCGTGTTGCCCTGTACGGCGTCGACTACCTGATCAAGGACAAGGAGGCCCAGAAGGCTTCCACCCCGACGGTCATGACCGCCGACAACATCCGCGACCGTGAGGAGCTGCAGGAGCAGATCCGCGCCCTCGGCGAGCTCAAGATGATGGCCGAGACCTATGGTTTCGATATTTCCAACCCTGCTACCAACACGCAGGAGGCCATCCAGTGGATGTACTTCGCCTACCTCGCTGCCGTCAAGGAGCAGAACGGCGCCGCTATGTCCATCGGCCGTACCTCCACGTTCATTGACATCTACGCTGAGCGCGACCTTGCCAACGGCACCTTCACCGAGGAGCAGATTCAGGAGTTCGTGGATCACTTCATCATGAAGCTCCGCATGGTCAAGTTTGCCCGTACCCCCGAGTACCAGGCCCTGTTCACCGGCGACCCGCAGTGGGTCACCGAGTCCATCGGCGGCATGGGTGTTGACGGCCGTACGCTCGTTACCAAGATGAGCTACCGCTACCTGCACACGCTCGAGAACATGGGCACCAGCCCCGAGCCCAACATGACCGTTCTGTGGTCGACCCGTCTGCCCGAGAACTTCAAGAAGTTCTGCGCCAAGACTTCTGTCGCCAGCTCCTCGATCCAGTACGAGAACGACGACCTCATGCGCGTTTACCACGGCGACGACTACGGCATCGCCTGCTGCGTGTCCTCCATGCGCATCGGCAAGGAGATGCAGTTCTTCGGCGCCCGCGCCAACCTGGCCAAGTGCCTGCTCTACGCGCTCAACGGCGGTGTTGACGAGGTCTCCAAGAAGCAGGTCGGCCCCAAGTATCGCGCCGTCGAGGGCGATACGCTCGATTACGACGACGTTGTGGCCAAGTACAACGACATGATGAAGTGGCTCGCTGGCGTGTACGTCAACTCGCTGAACATCATTCACTACATGCACGACAAGTATTGCTACGAGCGCATCCAGATGGCTCTGCACGACAAGCACGTGCACCGCTGGTTCGCTACGGGCATCGCTGGCCTTTCCGTCGTGGCTGACTCCCTGTCCGCCATCAAGTACGCTAAGGTCCACCCCGTCCGTGATGAGAACGGCATCATCGTCGACTTCGAGACCGAGGGCGAGTTCCCCAAGTACGGTAACGACGACGACCGCGTCGACCAGATCGCTCACGACGTTGTGCACCAGTTCATGGAGTACATCCGCATGAACGACACCTACCGCAACTCCGTGCCCACGACCTCGGTTCTGACCATTACCTCCAACGTCGTGTACGGTAAGAAGACCGGCTCCACGCCCGACGGCCGCAAGGCTGGCCAGCCGTTCGCCCCGGGTGCTAACCCCATGCACAAGCGCGATAGCCACGGCGCCATCGCTTCGCTGTCTTCGGTTTCCAAGCTCCCGTTCCGCGATGCTCAGGACGGCATCTCCAACACCTTCTCCATCATCCCGAGTGCGCTCGGCAAGGAGGACCAGGTGTTCTTTGGCGATATCGACCTTGATCAGCTGGGCGAGTAACTATTGTTAGTGCTATACTAACAATAACGATTACTGATTAGCGCGCCGGTTTCGGCCGGCGCCTATTAATCGAAGGAGACACATTATGAAGGTTTCTGAAGTTTCCGAGACTCAGGCCGATAACCTGGTCCACATGCTCGACGCTTACGCCGAGAAGGGTGGCCACCACCTGAACATCAACGTCTTCAACCGTGAGACGCTGCTCGACGCTCAGGCTCACCCCGAGAAGTATCCGCAGCTGACCATCCGCGTTTCCGGCTACGCCGTGAACTTCCACACGCTCACCAAGGAGCAGCAGGACGAGGTCATTGCGCGTACCTTCCACGACAAGTTCTAAAGGGGTTTAACTCCCGCAGGATCGCCGGGCCGCTTTGGGTTACTTTCCAAAACGTCCTCGGACATGCAAAGGGCTCCGCTGCGCGCTTCGCGCGGCGGAGCCCT
>DBFNYT010000074.1:0-4734 GCA_048425625.1 Collinsella sp.
CTCAAACGCGGCGACTTGGTGCGCGTCACCTATTACGATACGTACGGCTATCGTAGCCGCACGGGCATTCTCGACGAAGCGTTACCCGCATTCAAGCTGCTCAAACTCAGGGATATCGCCATCAACTTCGACGATATCCAGGACATTGAGCTACGCGGACGAGCCTAGCGACGAGAACGCTTACGCAAGACGAGAGCAATGCCAAGCACTGCGGCAGCTGCAACCAGCAATCCCAAGACCAGCGTGAGGGTCGAGTCGCCAGCGCGAGGCAGCGAGCCGTCCTTCGGAGTCTTCTTAGCGGTCGTCGTGACGGTGGTCGTGGTGCTGCTCGACTGGTCGTTGCCACCCGTCTGGCTGCCGCCAGGCTGATCGCCGCCACCCGGCTGCGAAGGATCGGTGGGTTCCGTCGGATCCGGAGTACCGGGATCAACCGGATTCTCCGAATTCTCCTTGCGCTGGATCCAGACCTGGCAACCATAGAACGGGTTGGCGGTACCAAGGCACAGACCCTGGTTGGTCACCGCAAAGGTGCGCAGACCATGGTTATACGGATCGTTAAAGCCATTGGTCGTCAGCGTCGTAAAGTTCACGCCGTCCTCGGTCACATACATATCAAAGCCGCGCTCGGCATCGCGCAGGTAACACATGCACGTAAGGACACTCTGCAACTTCTTGAGGTTCTCCTCGCTCAGCAGCTTATCGAGCGCATCCTGAATATCGCTCGGCAGCTCGGTGCCATAGGCATCCTCGTACTGCTGCTTAAGGCTCTCATAGCTATCGAGCATGTCCTGATACTGGTCGGCAAAGGACTTGAAGTACGCGATCTCGCCATCGATCTTCTGGACATAAGCGGCGTCGTCCTCAAAGTCCTGGGACATCGTCGCGGCCTGATCGCAAAGACCGCCCGCGGCATCCTCCAGCGCATCGCTCAGATCGCCAAAGCCCTTAGCAACCTCGGTCTTCTCGTCATCGACATCGACGGCCTTGTTTGAATCATCAACCTCAGCAGCTTCGTTCGAATCATCGACCTCGGCGGCCTCGTTTGAATCATCGTCCGCAAGCGTGTTCACGGGAACGATGGGGTCGTCAGGCGATTTCTTGTCGAGCAGGTGATCGAGCAGGTCCCTAAGGCGCTGAACCTGAGAGTCCCACTCCTCGGGCGTCATATCGATAATGTCGCCATTGGAGAACTGGCCGATCGGCTCAAGCAGGCTCGCGGTATCAAAGGTACCGATATACAGCTTGCCGTCGAACTTCTGCATGCGCCAAATGTACTGGTTCTCGTTTCGGCCAAAGCCCGAAGTCAGGCCGGAAATACCGCCCTCGGGGAACATGTCGGTGCGATCGCCAACGACGAGCTCCATGTTCTCGTCCTTGTCCATGCGATAGATGTTAACCGACTGCTCAAGATTGGCATTCACAAACGAGCAGTCAACGCCACCCATGCTGCTCTTGCCGCCCTCTTCGGTGTTGGATTTGTTGAACAGGATGCGCTCGAGGGCAATCTCCTCGTCGTTGTATTCACCGATATAGAGGTAGTCGTTGTAGACGATGAGGTTGGCAGCGCCAGAACGGGTACGGGCAGGATCGATGCCAAAGCAGTACTTTGCACCGTCCGTCTTCTGATCGCCGACAATGGGAGTCCACGAATAGCTGCCGTCGGCATTCTTGTCGCCACGGACCATGGCAAACGACTGCATGGAATTATCATCGGGAGCGTTCTCGGGCGTACCGGTGCAGATGGTCGCATAGAGATGGCCATTGTACGAGACCATATCCCAAATGGCGCCGCCGTAGATGCTGTCCTGATAGCGAATCGCCGGATAGCCAAACAGCGTCTCCGAGTTGGCAATCTCGGTGAAGCTGTCCTGGCCCTTCGAGGGGTCAGACGACGTCAGGATTGTCGACACAAAATTACCGTTCGCGTCTTTACCCACATTACTGATGACGAGCTGGCCATCATGGACGCACATGCCGCGGATACCGGTAGAAATGCCCTGCTTGTAGGCAGCACCGTAATCCTGCATGCTCGAAAGGCCCTGATAGACAACTTTGTACTCATCCGTCTTAGGATCGATCTCGTATACAGCAGGCAGGCCGCCTTTGCCGTCATTGGTCCTGACGCTGCCGCAGAAATAGAGCTTACCCTTATAGCTCACGGCATTGCGGAACAAAGGAGCGACGCCGTTGAGCGATTCAGAGAGTAGCAGCTTGGTCTCACCGGTCTTGGTATTGATCTTGACCAAGATGCCGCCGCTGTCCTTGTCGGCCGTGCCGTCCTCCTTCTGCTGTCCATAGAAGAAGGTACCGTTAAACATGGCCTCCAGCGTCAGGCGCATGGTTTCGACATCAAAGGAATCGCCCAGCGTGCTGTTCATGAGCGTCAGCGTGTTGCCCATCGCCGCATAGCAGGTGCCCACATAAAGCCAGTCACCATAGCTCGCAGCCGCCCAAGTGTAGCTCTGGCCGCGATCGCCTTCGTTGTTGGCCGTATTACCATCGGCGCCCGGAACGGCAACGGCACCGTTACCCTGGTAGTCGACGATGCCATCCGGCTGCGACGTTCCTACCGTAGGATGCGAGAGCTTCTCAAAGGAATACCCATTTCCCGCATTGTAGGTAACGGCACCCGATGCGTCTTCGGCGTGCGCCGGCAGCGGCGATACCAAGATAGCGGCAAGCGCTGCCACCAAGCCAAGTGTTCCCACTCGTCTCATAAGGTTATAGCCTCCCCTGTCCTAAAGCCCAGTTTTAGCATTCTTCATTTCTGTCCACGGTTAATTGCAATCTGAGCACAGCAATAATCAGTGTATAAATATACCCCTGTAATTTTTTGGACGGGTTCATAGATGCTCGATTGGTAGCGAATTCCGCGCAAACCGTCACCAAACTCCACTTTTGCCGCATCTAAAGGTTATTTTTGCGCAAATTTTTGGATGCCGATAGTCACAATGGGCAGGAGGCTGGTACCCACCGGAGAGGGCAACGCCTACATTTTCATAACGTAATAGCCCGCACCCCTCACTGCCGTCTCGAGTGTGTCGCGATCAACCGGGCGCTTCGAGCGCACGCGTGCCGTGTGGTCCGCGTACGTTACCGTAGCCCACACGCCATCAAGCGCATTGAGGGCATTCGTCACATTCCGGGCGCAGCCGTCGCAACTCATGCCGCCGATAAGGAGTTCCTCACGATAGGGGTAGTGGGACTCGTCGGTGTCTGCCACCACAACCTTTTTGGCCTTCTTGCCGCTCGCACCATCGCTGCAGCAACTCTTCCCGTGTGTCGAAGCGGCAATGCGACGCAGTCCAAAAAACATGCCGACGGCAATGACGGTCAGCACGATGAGATTCGCAGGGTTGAGCAAGTCACTCATGCGTTCCCCTTTCAGTAGCACTATCTAGATACCCCCATGGGGTGTCCCCATCTTAACCCAAAATCATGTCCGTTCGGTCAATTAGTTTTCCTCTTCAAACTTTTTTGTTGACCATGGCTTACTTTCGTGTATAAGTTTTCCTAGGCTAACAGTTTAGATCCGTAAGGAGCGACGTGACTCGAACCATAGACATCCCAACGTTTCAGGCAGCAGTCGTGCGCAACTGCTCCCCCACGCTCGCGGGCATCAAGCCGGCATCGCTCTTTACCTATCCAGGCACCTACGCCCACGGGGACGGCTCGACCGCAACAGAAACCATCGCAGAACGCCGAGCACGCCTGCTCAACGTTATCGCCCAGTGCAACCGCGAGCTTGACCCGCTTGGCATCCACCTGAGTGTTTTGGTCTGGCGGCCCTGCGGAGCGCTCGTGTACGTGTACCGAGCCAAAAGCCTCACCACCTATTTCGCGGACCCTCGCGCCAAAACGGCGCTCGCCTCGGAAGGCTACGACACGAGAGACCTTTCGACATGCCTTGTGCATTTGGCATCACGCATCACGCTCGCGAGTAATAACGTCGCGGAATGCGCCTGTAGCCAGACTCGATGCGCACTACCCCAGCAAGCTAGCTGCAGCAACGACTGCACCTGCGAGTTTCCGCACGAAATAGGCTACTTCCTAGGATATCCCTACGACGACGTGCACGAGTTTATCGTCCAGCGCGGCGAGAACTATAAGGTCTTTGGGGCCTGGAAGGTCTACGCAAATGTCGAGCAGGCACTTGCGACGTTTGATGCCTACCGCGCCTGCACCCAATACTTCACCTTTGTCTATCAGCAGGGCTACAGCTTGGCGCAACTTGCCCAGGCAACCCGATAGAACATAGAAGCCGTGGCAACCTGCCGCACAACTGAAAGGACTCAACATGAGCAAGATCGCCGTCGTCTACTGGAGCGGCACGGGCAACACCGAGGCCATGGCAAACCTCGTTGCCGAAGGTGCAACCGATGCCGGCGCCGAGGCAGAGGTCATCTCCTGCGCCGACTTCTCCGCAGACAAGGCCGCTGGCTATGACGCTATCGCCTTCGGCTGCCCCGCCATGGGTTCCGAGGAGCTTGAATATGATGAGTTCCAGCCCATGTGGGATGAGGTCAAGGAGACCCTCGGCGACAAGAAGGTCGTCCTCTTTGGCTCTTATTCGTGGGCCGAGGGCGAATGGATGGACAACTGGAAGGCGGACGCCGACGAGGAGGGCGTCAACGTCGTCGATTCCGTCATCTGCTACGACGCCCCCGATGATGAGAGCGAAGCGGCCTGCCGCGCCCTTGGAGCCGAGCTCGCCTAGCGGCAATGAGCTCCGCC
>DBFNYT010000075.1:0-5255 GCA_048425625.1 Collinsella sp.
GGCGCGCGGGGCGCTGGCGGCACGGCTTACCGCGGAGTTGTTCTGGCCCAGGCCGTTTTGATAGGCGCGCTCTTCTTCGTACAGGCGGCCGAGCGTGGGGGCATCGACGTTCTCGGCAAAGACCGAGAACTTGCCGGCGCGCAGCTGCGGATCGATCATAAAGCGCACGAGGGGCTCGCCGACAAAGACATAGCGGCGCTTTTCGGCCTGCGCCTTCACAAACTCGCGGACCTCGCGCGAAAGCTCGGGGTAGAACGGGGCGAGCATGGGATCGTCGTCGGCGGCGATCAGGATGGTATAGAGTGCCGGCGCCGTGTTGACGCCGTTAATCACCAGAGTCTGATCCTCCATGTCGCGAGCGGCCTGCTTGGCAAGCTTCTTAAAGGAGAACGGGGCACGGGTGGCACCGAAGATGCCGGCCACGTGGTCCTCGAAGATGTTCAGGAAGTTCACGAAAGATCACTCTCCGTATAGGTTCTTTGGTATCCGAGCAAATATAGGCATATCCCAACGATTATAGAGGATAGGGTTCCCGCAACTGCCGCCTTGGCGGCGACCGCGGCTGCAAGGCTGGCAATTTCCATATGGTGTGCAAGACAGGATGCCGCTGCGCAGCCGATGCCGGTGACAGCGATGGCGGCGATTGCGGCAAGGTTTGAGCCCCGGTCGGCACGCTTGGCATGGGCATTGAGCAGCGCGGATGACGCTGCGGCAGTTGCCGCGGCCAGCCCAAAGGCAGCCCAAAGGAGCGGGTCTCCCAGCGCTGCGGCAACGTTACCGAGCCCCAGCACGCCTCCGGCTGAAAGCGCGACTGTCGCCAGGCGGGCAAAAAGCGCGCCCATGCTCGTTGCCGCGGCGGCGCTTGCCGGGCCGAGCAAAAATGACGCGACGCCGGAGGCAACTCCAGCTGCCAGGAAGGTATTGCCGGTCAGACAGCCAAGCGCGAGTGCGCAGGTGAGTGCGGCGCTCGCGGCAGCCTCGGTGCGACCCCAGGCAATCCACCAACCGGACATGGCAGCGGCAAAGATCACCGCGACGGGCAACATCGACAGGATGCCCTGCGCCTGCATGGTGGCGTTGGCCATGAGCACCAAAAAGCCCACAGCCGAGATGGCCGAGCCAATCTGGGGGGCCAGGCCGGCCGCCGCTCCGATTGCGATAGCCGCAATGACCAGGCCGGGAAGCGCCGCGACCCCGGCCGTTTGCATCAGCAAAAAGCTAAAGGTGCCGCACGCTAGCGCCGAGATAGCGCGCATGGTGTAGTCGCGCGCATGGCTCCAGCGCGTGCCCGCCCAGCCGAGTGCGGGGTCGATCTCGATGGCGTCGTCCTCGTAGTGCGACGGCTCGATATCGTCGAGCTCCTGCTCGTCATCCGAAAGCTCGCCAACCATTTGTTCCAGGCTGCGACGGCCCTCGCGTACGCTGCCCAGACCGGCAAGGAGCTGGTCACAAAATGCCTCGATGCTGTTGGGGCGGTCCTGCGGCATGGGGGAGAGCGCGCTCATGAGCGCGGCCTCGGCTCCCGGGGGGAAGTGTGGTATCAGCTCGCTGGGATAGGTGGCGCCGCCGATGATGCGGTCGAGCGAGTCGGCGGGCGTGGCCGCCATAAAGGGGGCGCTGCCGCACAGGCCCTCGTAGATCACACAGGCGAGGGCAAAGACATCGGCGCGCTCATCGACCGTGCCGGTCTCGATATCGAGCTGCTCGGGCGGCATGTAGCCGATGGTGCCGCCGCGCGAGCCGCCAAAGCCACCGGCGGACGACAGTCGCGCCATGCCAAAGTCGGTGAGCTTTACATTGCCCGAGTGGTCGATGAGCACGTTGGCGGGCTTAATGTCCAGGTGGAGTACGCCATTGCTATGGGCGAAGGTGAGCGCCTGGTCCAGGGCATCGGCAATGGCCGCGGCCTCGTCAAAGGTAAGTGAGTGGCCGTCCACGCGGTGCAAAAACTCGGCCAGCGACATGCCATCGACATATTCCATAACCAGGTAGGCATAGGCTGTGTCGTGCGTAAAGTCGATGACCTGCACGATATTGGGATGTTGAAGCATGGCGGCGGTGTGCGCCTCGCGCAGGACATCCATGATGTCGCTGGCGGGCATGCCGGCACCGTTGATAAGGGGGATGCGCTTAATGGCGACGCGGCGGCGCAGGTGCGTGTCGCGGCAGATCTCGATGGAGCCAAAACCGCCGGTCGCAAGTGTCTCGAGCGGCTGGTACCGCTTGAGCAGCTCGCGAGAGCTGGTGCCCTCCAAGGGAACGTCCGGCGAGAACCGGGCGGTATGTTGCGAGAAAAGCGGCATGGCCAACCCTCGTGCGTTTAAAGTTCGTTTGCGAGTGGCGGGCGCGGAGCCGAGCCGTTCGCGGTGGCATAGATGCTGCTAGTGTAGCACGCTCGGGTGCATGGGGAGGATAGCGGGATGCGAGGCTGCCTGCCTGGCTTGGCCTTAGCGCTTTTTCTTGTTCTTCTTCTGCTTGCGCTTGGTCTCCTGGGGCTTGTCGCCCTGTTTGGCTTCGGCAGCGGCCTTTTCTGCCTTCATCTTCTTGCGCTTGGTCTCGATGCGGAGTTTTTTGTTGATGCGGGCCTTGAGGAAGGGGCCGAACTGCTCGGCATCGCCACGGACGAAGGTGTCCTTGGGGATCGTCACGCCCTGGTCGGCGAACATGGCCACAAAGATGCGCTCACCGTCGAGTACGTGGTCGAGCTTCTCAAACGGGAAAAACTGCGACTTGCCGCTCTTGCCCCAAACCATCAGGCCGTCCTCGTTGGCGGTGACGCGGCGATAGCGGCCACCCATGGACTCGTCGGCCTCGACGGAATCGATAAAGTCGCGGGCGAGGGTGTGGTGCAGGTTTTTGCTCCACCAGGCCAAAAAGGCGCCGAATACGATCAGGACAACGCCGAACTTGATCCAGTTGCCGCCGGCCACCAGCATGCCGATGCCGATGAGCGCGGCAATTGCCGCGGCGACATACAGCGAGCCGCGACGCCTGGGCGAGGCGACCAGGCGGGCGAAGTCGGTGACCAGATCGTTTTCGTACTGGTACTCGTTGAGGTACAGGATGCCGTCATCGGCTGCTGCCTGCTCCTCGAGCGCGACCTCGACCTGGTCGGCTGCTTCGGAGGGGACGAGGTTGCTCTCTGTGTCTGCCATACTCTTTGGACTCCTATCGCGGCGGGCTCGCCGTACGGGTTATTATGAGTGCAGTATGCCGTGCGACCGCATGGCCGTCGCGGCAACAAGACTCAGTATACCCGGGGGAGCACCCATGGAATCGTTGTACCGAAAGTATCGCCCGCTCACCTTCGACTCCGTGGTGGGCCAGCAGCATATCGTCTCGACGCTCGAGCACGCCATTACCGAGGGGCGCCTGTCCCACGCCTACCTGTTCTGCGGTCCGCGCGGCACGGGCAAGACCACCATGGCGCGCATTCTTGCCAAGGCGCTGCTTTGCCGCAATGCCGAGACGGCGCGCGCCGAGGGTGCAAGCGGCTGCATGCCCGACGGCACCTGCGAGGAGTGCGAGCTCATCGCCGAGGGCAACCACCCCGATGTCTACGAGCTCGATGCCGCAAGCCGCACGGGCGTGGACAATGTGCGCGAGGAGATCATCAACTCCGTCAACTTTGCCCCGGTGCGCGGCAAGTACAAGATCTACATCATCGACGAGGTCCACATGCTCACGACGGCGGCGTTCAACGCGCTGCTCAAGACGCTCGAGGAGCCGCCGGCGCACGTGATCTTCGTGCTGTGCACCACCGATCCGCAAAAGATTCTGGAGACCATCCTTTCGCGCTGCCAGCGCTTCGATTTCCACCGCATCGGTAACGAGGATATCGAGCATCGCCTGTCCTACGTGTGCGAGCAGGAGGGCTTCGATTACGACGACGAGGCGCTCGCCATCGTGGCGCGCCATGCCAAGGGCGGCATGCGCGACGCGCTCTCCACGCTGGAGCAGCTGAGCGTTTTTGGCAACGGGGCCGTGCATGCGGACGATGCCCGCTCGCTTTTGGGCGAGGTGTCGGACCAGATTCTGAGCGAGTTTGCCCGCGCTATTGCCGATCGCGATGTTGCCGAGCTCTATGGACTGATCCGTGCGCAGGTCGAGGAGGGCAATGACCTGCTTGAGCTGACGCGCGACCTGGTGGCGCATGTGCGCGATGTGTACGTGGCCTGCGTTGCCGGCGCCCGCGCCGAGCTGTTTGAGGGCGGCTCCGAGCAGGCCGAGGCGCTTGCTGCCGAGGCCGCTGCCTTTGGTGAGCATCCTGCCGACCGCTTGGCTCGTGTGCTGACGGTGCTCGACGATGCCGCACTGGAGATGAGGGGCGCGAGCGACGTGCGCCTGGTGCTCGAGATTGCCTGCACGCGTCTGGCGCGTCCCGAGGCCGATTTAACGATTGAGGCATTGGCCGAGCGCGTGGCACGCCTGGAGGCCATGGTTGCCAACGCCGCCGTGCCGGCGAGCGTGGCTGCTGCTCAGGCCGCCGCGCCTGCAGCATCCGTACCCGCTGCTGCCCAACAGCCGACGCTCATTTCGGGCGCCCGTGCTGCCGCCCCGGCGGCATCCGCTGCCCCTGCTGTTACGTCCGCGCGCCAGGGTGGCATGCCTTGGGACCGCGGAGCTGCTGTTCCGACTGCCCAGCCTGCGCCCCGTTTTGCGTCCGTGTCAGCCTCCAAGCCTGCAGCGCCTGCGCCTCAGCCCGTTGCGGCCCCCGCGCCTGCCACCGCTCCGGCACCTAAGCCCCAGTCCAACAATGCCGCCCAGGTTGCCGCCGCCGGTGCTGCCGAGACGCCCGCGGTTGAGGACGCCGGAGAGCTGCAGCGCAAATGGGCCGAGGTTGTCGAGCGTGTCAAGGCGCGTCAGGCCTCCTACGCAGGGCTTTTGCTCAATGCCCGCGCCACAGCAGACGACGGCTCCAAGCTCACGGTCTCGTTCCCCGCGGGCTCGACCTTTGCCATCAAGATGCTCGGACGCGCCGACACGCAGTCGGTGGTCCTGCCGACGGTCAGTGCGGTCTTCGGTCGTCGCACCGTCGACTACGTCCTGGATGGAGGTGGCACGCCGGCTCCTCAACATGAGGAGCATTCTCCATCTGCACGGGCTGCGGCATCTGCGGACCCGCAACCCGTGTCCTCGGCGGCCCCTGCATCCTCGAACGTCAGCGCGACGCAGCCAAAAGCGGCACCGGTAGCGGCACCGACCCCGTCGGCGCCTGAACCCGCTGCGCCCAAACAGGCTGCTCCGGTCCCCGC
>DBFNYT010000076.1:0-21325 GCA_048425625.1 Collinsella sp.
GGGAAACGCTCGGCCATGGCGTCCATGGCGGCGTCGAAGGCGTCGTCCGAGCCGGCAAACTGCTCGTCCAGGCCCTCGACCTCAACGGCCTCGGCGGGGGCGGCAGCAAGTTCGTCCGAAAGCTCGAGCTTGGTCTGGTTCATCTTGAGCCAACCCCAAGTGGCGGCAGGCATCGCATTGACGCCCCCGATCTCCTGCAGCACGCCGTCTCGGGGCTCCGACCCTCCTCGCGTACCTTTAGTACGCGTCGTCGGGCTCGTCGCTCCCGATACGTCGCACTGCAGAAGCTCGGATGACGTAAATGCGTTCGGCGTGTTGGTTTCCTGTTCCATTATCCGATCGCTCCTTCCATCTCGAGCTTGATCAGGTTGTTCATCTCGACGGCGTACTCAAGCGGTAGCTCCTTGGAGACCGGGTTGGCAAAGCCGTTGACGATCATGGTGCGAGCCTCTTCCTCCGGGATACCGCGGCTCATCAGGTAGAATACCTTGTCGTCGCCGATACGTCCGATGGTGGCCTCGTGGCCGATGTCGACGTTCTTGGCGCGGATGTCCATGGCCGGGATGGTGTCGGAGCGGCTCTGGTCGTCGAGCATCAGTGACTGGCAGCTCACGGTTGCCTTGGAGCCCTCGGCCTTGGGCGTGGCAACGATAGAGCTGCGGAACGTCTGGATGCCGCCGCTCTTGGAGATGCCCTTGGTCTCGACGGTTGCCGAGGTCTCGGGCGCGTTGAGCACGACCTTGCAGCCGGTGTCGAGGTTCTGCCCGGCGCCGGCAAAGGTGATGCCGGTAAAGCTCGAGCGGGCGCGACGGCCGTTGAGCACGCTCATGGGGTAGAGGTAGCCCACGTGGCTACCGAAGGAGCCGCTGATCCACTCGATGTCGCCGTCCTCGTCCACGCGCGCACGCTTGGTGTTGAGGTTGTACATGTTCTTGGACCAGTTCTCGATGGTCGAGTAGCGCAGGTGCGCACGCTTGCCCACAAAGAGCTCGACGGCGCCGGCGTGGAGGTTGGCTACGTTGTACTTGGGCGCGGAGCAACCCTCGATAAAGTGCAGGTCGGCGTCGTCCTCGACGATGATGAGCGTGTGCTCAAACTGGCCGGCGCCCTTGGCGTTAAGACGGAAGTAACTCTGCAGCGGGAAGTCGAGCTTGGTGCTCTTGGGCACGTAGACAAACGAGCCGCCCGACCATACGGCGCCGTGCAGGGCCGCAAACTTGTGGTCGGTGGGCGGGATGAGCGTCATAAACTTCTCGTGGATGAGCGGTTCCCACTGCGGGTCGTGCAGGGCCTCCTCGATGCCGGAGTAGACGATGCCCATCTTGGACGCCGTGTCCTGCATGTTGTGGTAGACCAGCTCGGAGTCGTACTGCGCGCCGACACCCGCTAGGTAGCTGCGCTCGGCCTCGGGGATACCCAGGCGCTCAAAGGTGTTCTTGATGTCGTCGGGCACCGACTCCCAGTCGTGCTTTTGGTCGGTGTTGGGCTTGACGTAGGTGACGATGTTGTCCATGTCCAGGCCCTCGATGGAGGGACCCCACGTCGGGTCGGGGAAGCGGTTGAAGATCTCGAGGGACTTGAGGCGCAGGTCGAGCATCCACTGCGGTTCGTCCTTCTTGGCGCTGATCTCGCGCACGATGTCGGGCGTGATGCCGGCGTCGAGGCGCTCGAATCCCTCCTCGCCATAGGTGAAGTCGTAGAGGCTGCGGTCGATGTCCGCGACCTCGGTGCGGTTCTTGGTCATTGCGTCGCCCCTTTACGCCTGCTGCTCGGCAGCGGCGGCCTCGGCCTGGGCGCGCTGCTCGGCGGCCTCGCGCTCGAAGGTCTCAAAGCCGTTCTTGTCGATCCAGGGGATGAGCGAGGCGTCGTCCTCGCGCACGATGTGACCCTTGACCATAACGTGGACGCGGTCGACATCCAAGTGCTCCAGGATGCGCGTGTTGTGCGTGATGATGAGCATGGAGCCGTCGCAGCTCTTGCGATACGCGTCCATGCCGTGGCTGACGGTGGACAGGGCGTCGACGTCCAGGCCGGAGTCGGTTTCGTCCAGGATGGCGAGCTTGGGCTGCAGCAGCAGGAGCTGGAGCATCTCGACCTTCTTCTTCTCGCCGCCCGAGAAACCTACGCCCAGCTCGCGGTTGAGGTAGGCGGTATCCATGTTGAGCTCGGCCGCGAGCTCCTTGACGCGACGGCGGAATTCCTTGCCCTTCATCTCCAGGCCAGGGCGGCCGGCGATGCTGGCGCGCAAAAAGCTTGACAGTGGCACGCCGGGGATCTCGACCGGGGCCTGGAAGCTCAGGAACAGGCCGGCGCGCGAGCGCTTGTCGGTGGTGAGCTCGGTGATGTCCTGGCCGTCAAAGACGATGCGGCCGTCGTTGACCGTGTAAACGGGGTCGCCCATGACCAGGTGGCCGAGGGTGGACTTGCCGGCGCCGTTGGGTCCCATCAGCACGTGGGTCTCGCCGGCGGCGACGTTAAGGCTGACGTTGTGGAGGATGGTCTTCTCGTCCACGGAGGCGGTCAGACCTTCGATGGAAAGCAGCGGATTTGCGCTCATGCTGTCCCTCTCTGTATATGGTGTACTCATAGGTGTACTAAACCCTAGGAATCTTCTCGGAATAAAGTTACTATGGGTTCGGCGTTAGTCAAGGGAAAACCCGACTAATCCACTCGACTTTTCAAATTCTGGGACAAAATAACCTGTTGTGTTTGTCCCACTTACTTAAGATTTGGGACAAACAAACCTGGTTATGTTGTCCCAGATGCGATGGGAGGGTAGGTATGCTCATTTCTTCCAAGGGCCGCTATGCCCTCCGGCTGATGATCTATATCGCGGCGCTCGGTGACGCCGAGGGCAAGATTGCTCTGCGCGAGGTTGCCGACCGCGAGCGTATCTCGCAAAAGTATTTGGAGCAGCTGGTGCGTCCGCTTATGAAGGCTGGCTTGCTTAAGAGCGTGCGCGGCAAGGGCGGCGGCTACATGATGGCCAAGGACCCGGCCGAGGTGCGTGCTGGCGACATCCTGCGCGCTGTCGAGGGCAGCACGGCGCCCGTGGCGTGCGACGGCATCGACAACAGCTGCACCCGCAGCGATTTGTGCTCGACCGTCAAGTTCTGGCGCGGCCTGGACGACGTGATCGAAAAGTACGTCGACGGTGTGACCCTGGCAGACCTGGCCGCCGTCCCCGAGATCAACTTCGACATTAAGCTGTAGGGCTGCAGATGGTATCTCTCGACAAGGTGTACAAGCAAATTGAGATTTTTGCTCGGGAATGTGACGCCGAGAAGGTTGTGCTGTTTGGTTCTCGTGCTCGAGGCGACAACTTACCCAAGAGCGATATTGACATCGCCGTAGCAGGTTGTCGGGATTTCGGCCGTTTCTCATATTTGATCGAGGAGCGTCTTGATACTCTTTTAGATGTAGATGTCGTCAATCTCGACGAGTCCTTGTCGCAGCAATTGCTCGATGAAATTGCCAGGGATGGTGTGATTCTGTATGAAAAAATATGAGAACTTTGTCAGCGCCTTGGCGAATCTTGAGGATGCGCCCAATCAGGATCTCAACAATGATTTTGTTCAGAGTGGTTTGATTAATAAGTTCAATCTTCAATTTGAACTGAGCTGGAAGCTCCTTAAGCGTCTGCTCGAGTATGAGGGCGCCACGCTTGCCGCATCGGGGTCTCCTCGTGCCATCTTGAAGGAGTCGTACCGATTCTACGACTTTATTGATGAGGCGGCCTGGCTAGATATGCTCAGAGACCGCAATACGAACGTCCATATCTACGACAACAAGCTCGCTCAAGATTTGATTCAGCGCATCTTGAACGTCTATATTCCCGCTTTCTGTCAGTTGAGGGACGGGCTGATGGAGCGATACGGCGAGCTTCTGATGGCGCCCGACGACCAGTTTGTTTAATTCCTTAAGATTTCGCGGAAGGTTGTTGCCGTTTACCGAGGGGTTGTTGTGCAACAACGGGCGAGCTGCAATACTTACTCTTATCTTTGCAAACTGCACTTTAACTATACCAATGCAGGGAGGATCTTATGCAGCCCAAGCATTCTGCGATTGTCGCGGGCCTGACGCTGGCGCTTTCGTTTGGTGCCGTTTCCGCGCCGGCACCCGCCGCCGCCGAGGAGCCCACGCCGGGCGTTGCCTCGGATGCCACCGATATCGATAAGGGCCTTTACACCCAACAGTCCTTCTCGGGCGTGCTGAGGTCGGTCCAGGGCGTTTCGTTTGTCAACGTGACTCCCGAGATGAAGTACTTTACCAAGTACGAGAGCCATGGTAACTACAACCAGGGCTTTTCGTACGGTGACGGCTATAACGCGTTGGGCTATTACCAGTTCGACCGCCGCTGGTCGCTCATTCCGTTTATTAAGCAGGTCTACAACTACAGCCCCGAAAAATACAGCATGCTCAAGGATGCGATTGATCGCGGCAGCGAGATTTCCAACACGAGCAATGCCATGTACGAGAACGGTCAGCTCACCGAGTTGGGCCATATCGCTCAGGATGCCTTCCAAGGTGCGTACAACACCGATCCTGTTGAGTTCTCAGCACTTCAAGATGCCTATGCGTACAACTCGTACTATGCGGTGACCGAGGCGTGGCTCAAGAGCGGCCTGGGCATTGATATTTCGGGCCGCGCCGATTGCGTCAAGGGCATGGTGTGGAGCATCACCAACATGTGCGGCACCGGTGGTTGCAGGGACTTCTTCCGCTGGGCGAATCTTTCCAACGATATGTCCGATCGCGAGTTTGTGACGGCGCTCTCCAATAGTGTGGTCAACAATGTCGCCACTAAGTTTTCGAGTCAGCCCCAGTATCATGAGGGCTGGAAGAATCGTTATAAGAATGAGCTGAAGGACTGCTTGGTTTATATCGCT
The DNA here is from genome assembly GCA_048425625.1 of Collinsella sp. Classification (GTDB taxonomy): domain Bacteria; phylum Actinomycetota; class Coriobacteriia; order Coriobacteriales; family Coriobacteriaceae; genus Collinsella. The sequence goes on from DBFNYT010000076.1 coordinate 4,890, forward strand.
GAGGACGAGGCTGCCGCTGCGACGCCCGTGCAGCCCGAGCCTACGCCGGCGCCCTCGCCGACACCTGATTCGAATGACGACTCGAGTGACGATGCCAACGATGATAGGATGGATGCGCCCTCGACCGATGCTGACGGTAATGGCTCTGCTGGTGGCACTACCAACGACGGCTCTACCTCGAACGGCTCCGATTCGAACGGCTCTGCTGCGGGCGATTCGTCTTCAAGCTCTGCCGGCAATACGGGCAGCGACGCTTCTGGTTCGACCGACGCTGACACCTCTAACTCATCTACCGGCTCGAGTGATTCGTCCATTGACACTGGCTCTAACAACGGCTCTGGCTCTGACGCAACCCCTGATTCCGATGCTTCCAAGGACGACTCGAATAAGGCGCCGGACGCTCCCGTTGCTTCGCCGGATAAGAAGCCCTCTTTCTCCGTGCAGCTTGGTTCTACGCTGGGCTCTTCGCTGATGGCTGGCGTCAATAATGGCTCGACTCAGAACAAGGACAACTCTGATCAGGTTTCCACGGAAAAGACCGAGGCCGCAAAGGGCGACTCCAAGGATGAGGCTTCCGAGAAGACCGTATCCGATAAGGGTTCTAGCTCGGAGGAGAAGGACGACAAGTCCACTCAGAAGAAGGACAAGAGCAAAACCGAGGGCGAAAAGAAAAAGACCGAGGACGAAAAGAAACAGTCCGAAGACGACGACAAGAGCGGTGCTGACAACCAGAATCAGGAGCAAAATGACTCCAAAACGGTGACCACCACGATCACGACGACTACAGCTACCAAGTCCTCGGGCGGCAACATGCCCAAGACGGGCGATCTGATTGTGATGGCGAGCCTTGCCAGCGCGAGCTTGGCCACACTGGGCGCTACGTCTATCGTAAGTGGTAAGCATAAGCTCGATCAGCAGAAGAAAGCTTCTGGAGAGGACGACTCTGAGGAGTAGGCTCTCAGTTGCCAGATAACTAAATAGTCGGGACGGGGTCCGGTGCGAATGCATCGGGCCCCGTTTTGTTGTGCAACGATTAGTTGTGCCCCCTCACACCTCTTGTTGCTACCGTTGCCCGATATGTTTGCGCGGCGATATCGGTACGCGCGAGGCGGTCATTACAATTGGCATGTGTTGCGATTTAGGGGGAACGTTTTGGTGTCTGAACAGGCAAATAATGGTTGTGCTGACGGCTTTGGCGTGCGTTTGATCGGCTGTGCCGACGATGCGGCTTTGCCCATTGGCATGCACGACTATGCGGAGGCTCTTGGTTGCTGCACGCTGGTCGACAAGACCATGTTTATTGCCGATGTGTTGGACTGCGACGCGTCCGTTGTGGTGTGCTGTCGACCCGAGGGTTTTGGCAAGAGCGTGAACTTGTCGATGCTCAGGGCTTTTCTGGAGCGTCCAGCGGTCGGTCGCGCTGATCAGCGTTTGTTTGCCAATGCTCAGATTTGGGATGCAGACGGTGGGCGCTATCGGGATGAGTATGCTTGCTATCCGGTGATATCGCTGGACTTTTCTGGCGCTGCGAGGCGTGCCGCCGTTGTTGCCGACGTCGTGCGCGATGCTCTTTCGGTCGAGTGCGCTCGCTTGTTGCCATTCTTGGAGGCTCCGGATTTAGCGCGAGATAAGGTGCGTCACATCGAGCGCGTTGCGCGTGGTGTAGCGAGCGCGGACGAGGTTGACTCGGTGCTTGGCGTGCTCATTGAGCTGCTGGAGATGGCCTGCGATGAGCAGGTTGTATTGCTTGTTGATGGGTACGACGCGGCGTGGTTGGGCCGTGCGAGCGCGAGTGGCGCTTCTGGCACCGATCTGGCAGGGCTATTCGACCGCGTGCTGTTCGAGACCATTGCCGCTGCGGGCGATTCGTTGCGGCTGGCGTGTCTGATGGGGGAGCGTCCCGGCCCTGCCGAAGCGGCTCTTTCTTCGCGAAACTGCTCGTATTGTCTGACGACGCCGCTGTCGACCTGGTGTGACCGTTGGTTCGGTTTTTCGGATGCCGAGGTCGAGGCTCTGTTGAATCATGCTGGACGCGAGGAATACCTGGATGATGCGCGTGAATGGCTCGAGGGATATCGGTTTGGCAGGGTCTATTGCTCGAGTCCAGCGCGTGTGATCGGTTTTCTGGGCCGAGGCTGCACGGCGCCTGTGCGTGCCGATCTGTATGGATATGCCGATTGCCTGAGTAGGGTAGTTGCCGGGTGGAATCTCGACCGCCTTTCGGTCTTGTTTGATTTGCTCGAGGCCCATGGGTGCGCTGAGGCCCCGCTTTGTTTGGGCACTGCAGAGCCAGATGTCTCGCCTGACGATGGCATGTGGACAGCGCTGTATCTGTCCGGTTTTCTCACGACGGATATGACTGAGGAGCCAGAGCATGGCGATCGCTTCCGTGCTTTGCGATTGCCCAATAACGAGCTTCGCCAGGCCTTGCGTCTAGTGATTATTGAGTGGTTTGAGTGCGCTGCAGAAGACATTCGAGACGTCGATGCGTTTCGCGACGGGCTGTGCCATGGGAACGAGGATACCGTGAGGCGGGCGCTAAGCCGCATCTTGGGAGATGCGGGAATCGGTGCGACCGACCCAGATACACCGCTGCCATATCACCTACTCTTGCAAGGACTCTGCTTTGGATTGCCGGGCTATGCCAATCCTGCTTCGAGGCGAAAGTGTGGCGCGGATCGCTGGGACATCCAGGTTTTTCCTACGGGCGCCGCGTTCGACATAGCCGATACGATCGGTATGCTCGATGAACGTCCGCTGATAACGATCAACATGATGTATGACCCCGGTGTGGATGCGCTGGGCCTGGAATTGCTGGCCGTGCAGGCGCTGCTCGACATAGAGCGCGACGGCATCGACGAAATCCGTGTACCGCGCCCCGGCGTGGGTCGCATGCGCTGGGGGTTCGGTTTTGATGGGCAGCATGTGGCTACGGTGTGCCAGCGGCTTTAAGCGCTGAGGTGTTTCCGGCTTCCGTTACTCGGTGTCCTTCATGGGCGGCATGGGCTTCCAGTTGGGATCCTTGATGATCTTGCGGGCGTCCTTCATGCCGCGGCGCAGCGCCGGAATGCCGGTCTTAAAGCACTTATCGACCGCAGCCAGGCGAATGAATTCCTTGCAGAAGGTCGCGGCATTGCCCAGGCGGAACAGCATGGGGTGGTAGTCACCGTAGATCTGCATATAGCGAGCGAGGAAGCCTCGGTTGCGCATGATGTAGTAGCGGTTGGTGTCGCTCGTGGAGTTGAGCTGGCGCTTGCCGGCGATATCCCAGTTAGAGACGGCGCGGGCGCGCTTGAGCACCACGTCGGCAACAACGGCGGCGGGGAAGTGCTGGCTGGCCACGTAGCCGTAGCAGGCATCGTCGCCGTAGATGAAGAATCGCGCATCCGGCAGGCCGATCTTGTCGACCACGCGGCGCGAGAACAGGCCGCCTTCAAAGCACAACTGGTTCATGGCGCGGTAGCCCTTGGGGCCCAGGTCCCACTTAGCGATGGGGTTGGGGATACCAAGCGAAAGGATGAGCTGGTACTGCCAAAAGAAGGCGCCGCCGTCAAAGTCCAGGCGCGAACCCTGGATGACATCGTAGCGGTCGGTCCACTTGGCAAGACGCTCGATGCCTTCGGGGATGACGAGCACGTCGTCGTCCATCACCCAGAACCACTGGGCGCCCAGGTCGTAGGCGCATTTAGTGCCTGCGGAGAAGCCGCCCGCGCCGCCACCGTTTTCAAGCTGCGGCGCGTAGATAACGCGGTCGGTGCCGCCCTGTGCGTCAGGTTTCTCGGTGTCGATGCCCCACAGGTTGGCCAGGCGCTCGTTGAATGCGGTGCACATGGCTTCGGTCTCGCGTGAATTCTCGTTATCGACAATCACGATGCGCCAGGGCGCGGCCGTGAGCTCGGTCATAGAGTCGAACAAGTTGGCCAGGAGTTCCTGGCGCTTGTACGTAACGACGACTATGGCGAGCTTATCGATGGGGGCGGGGAGGGTTGAAGGCATGGGGCAATATATCCTTTCACGCGCGGCGGGCGAGCGCTGCACGGAAGCTATCGAATACGTCCTTGGGACTGTCCTATTGTAAAGGCTCGGCGCACCTTAGCGGCAAGCTTTGAATAAAACGCAGGAACCTGCCATGGGCCCGCCGCATGACGTGGGGCTGCTTTGCCCGCAAGAGGCTCCATAGATTATATAAACGCCCGCTGGCGCGCTGACCCTTTGATACCATGAAACGACAGGTATTTCCTAAGGAGCACATTTGTCTACTAACGCCTCTGGCAGCCCTGTTCTGTCGCTGCTTATTCCCATTTACAATGTTCAGCGCTACCTGCGCGAGTGCCTCGATTCCGCCCTGGCGCAGACGCTCAAGGATATTGAGATCATCTGCATTAACGACGGGTCGACCGACAACTCGCCGGCGATTATCCGCGAGTATATGGAGCGCGATGGGCGCGTCAAGATGATCGACAAGGCCAACAGCGGCTACGGCGACTCGATGAACCACGGCCTGGAGATGGCGCGTGGCAAGTACGTTGGCATCTTGGAGTCCGATGACTTTATGGCGCCCGACGCACTCGAAAAGCTTGTCTCGGCCGCCGATAGCAATAATGCCGACTTTACGAAGGCGAACTTTGATTTCTACTGGTCCAAGCCCGAGGAGCGCCGTTCGCTGCACGAGATGTTTAAGGCCAAGGACTGCGACAAGCCGGTGCACCCGAGCGACACGACGCAGTTCTTTAAGCAAAAGCCGTCGATTTGGTCGGCCGTGTACCGTCGCGATTTTCTTGACCGCAACGGTATTACGTTCCTGCCGACTCCGGGGGCATCCTTTCAGGACACGTCATTCGCTTTTAAGGTGATCGCGTGCGCCGATAAGGCTGTTTACCTGCACGATGCCGTGTTGTCGTATCGCCAGGACAATGAGAATTCCTCGGTCAATTCTTCGGCTAAGGTCTTTTGCGTCAATACCGAGTATGCCGAGATTGAGCGTTGGATTCGAGAGGATTATGCCCGTGACCACGTAAGCGGCGATGTCGCGCGCATGCTCAAGTTCAATCAACTCATTAAGTACGATTCGTATATGTGGAACTACGTGCGCTTGGCGCCTAAGTTCTATAAGGAGTTCCTGGTTCAGATGGCCAAGGAATTTCAGGCGGCCTTGGACGCGGGGGAGTTTTCGCTTGACGACCTCAAGCCGTGGAAGCGCGCGAACCTCGCTGCCATCCTCAAAGATCCTGAGGGCTGGGTTGACGAACATCCGAGCTTTGCGACGGATGGTGCCTTGGGGCGTGCTAAGTATTACGCCTCGGTTGGAGGCCCAGGCGTGGTCGCCGCTTTCCTCATCGAATCGCTGAGGGGGTAGGTCGGCATGGGAGAGGCCTCGTGTCCTAAAGCTACCATTGTCGTCCCCGTTTACAACTCTGCGCGCTCCATTCAGCGATGCCTCGATTCGCTGTTGGCCCAGTCTGAGCGTTCGATTCAGGTTGTCTGCGTCAACGACGGTTCGACTGATGATTCGTTGAACGTGTTGCTCCAGATTGCGCAGGCCGACGATCGCGTACTGGTGATTGACCAGGAAAACGCGGGCGTCTCGTGTGCTCGAAATGCCGGCATCGATGCCGCCGTGGGCGGGACCGTCTTTTTTGTGGACGCCGACGATTGCATCGATGCCCAGACGGTCGAGCGCGTGCTGCATGCCATGGAGTCTGCGGATGCCGAGGCCGCCGTTTTTGGCGGCGTCTGTGAACCTGCCGATGCTGCCCCCAAACGCGTCCAGCAACTCATGAGCCCCAAAGCCGGTACCTTCGGCGCCCGTGATCCCCAACTACTGTTCCATTCGAATGCACAGCCCTATGCCTGCCGTGCGGCTTTTTCGTGCGAGCTGCTCAATCGCGAAGGCATTCGCTTCGCCCCCGGTTTGGCTTTGGGCGAGGACGTCGTCTTCCAATTTGCGGCTTATGCGCTTGCCCGCAGGACCGTCGTCATGCCGGATAAGTTCTACCACTACGTGATGGAGAGTGAATCGGCGACGCACGAGTTCAACAGTGCCGAGGCGCGCGCCAAAAAGCTTGACGCCCACATGAGGATGCTCGAGGAGGTCTTGGAGGACTGGGCGGCCTACGGTCTTTTGGACCTGTGCCCCGGCGAGCTGATAACTTGGTTTTTGGACCTAATTGTGTTCGACCTGGCGCGCTTGGATGCCGATGACTTCCATCGCGTGGCGGCTCGCGTCAACAGGGCTTTCACGACGTTTATGGGAACGGAGTGGGCGGATATGCCTGCTAAGGGCGCCGTTCGCCGTGTTGCCCACAAGCTCGTTGCAGCGACCTCGGGCGTTTCGATGGCAGATGCCACGCTGTTCTATCTTTCGACTCGCGGTCTCAAAGCCTGCCTGGAGCGCTTTATCTAATTCCAAGCGCTGTCGCCCGCCGCAACTCGGCTGCTAAAATAATCCTGTTACACGCTATTCAACAGGAGGTTCTCTTGCAGAACTCTGATACCCCTAAAGTTTCGCTGCTTGTCCCCATTTGCAATGTCGAACGCTACCTGCGCGAGTGCCTCGATTCCGCCGTGGCGCAGACGCTTAAGGACATCGAGATCATCTGTATCAACGACGGTTCCACCGATAGCTCGCCGGATATCATTCGCGAGTACATGGAGCGCGACCCCCGTGTAAAGATGATCGACAAAGCCAACAGCGGCTACGGCGACTCGATGAACCGCGGCCTGGAGATGGCGCGCGGTGAGTACGTGGGCATCCTTGAGTCCGACGACTTTATGTTTGAGGATTCGCTCCAAAAGCTGGTCGCCAAGGCCGATACTGAGCATGCCGATGTGGTAAAGGGCGACTTTTACCTGTATTGGTCCACGCCCAGCGAGCGCCGTGAGCTGTTTGGGATCATCGACGAGCATATGACGGGCGCCGCGTATCGCCCCGTCGATCGCCCGGGCATCTTCTACCGCAAACCTTCCATTTGGTCGGCTATCTATCGGCGCGAGTTCCTCAACGACAATCAGATTCGGTTCCTTCCCACACCGGGTGCCTCGTATCAGGACGCAGGCTTTAACTTTAAGGTTTGGGCTTGCGCCGAGCGTGCCGCGTTTATTGCGGACCCCATTTTGTGCTATCGCCAGGATAACGAGAAGAGCTCCGTTAATTCGCCCAACAAGGTGTTTTGCGTGTGCGACGAATATGCCGAGATGCAGCGCTTTTTGGATGAGCGCCCCGAGCTCAAGGCTCAGCTCCAGGGGATTTTAATGCGCATGAAGGTCGATACGTATCGTTGGAATGACGAGCGTTTGGTCGATGAACTGCGTGAGCAGTTTTGGGAGAAAGCCTCGTCTGAGCTAAAGGCTGATTGGGATGCCGGTCGCTTTGACCTGTCGCTGTTCGACCCGCGTGGCGAGACCGACTTGCGCCTGATGGTCAAGTCGTCCCGCGCCTATATCGATTCGCGCTTTGACTTTAAGAAGCCGGGCAAGCTCAATACGTTTAAGCATTACTTTAAGATTGGCGGTCTGCCGCTGGTCTGGCGCGTGCTGACGTATCGGCGCACCTACGGCGACAACCCGCATCCCGATGACGTACCGGCCGCACAGTAGGAGCGAGTAACCGTGGCTATCCCTAAGATTTCCGTTGTCGTTCCCATCTATAAAGTGGAGGAGTGCCTGGCCTGGTGCCTGGACTCCCTGCTTGCGCAGGACATGCCCGATTGGGAAGGCGTGTTAGTCAACGATGGCTCGCCGGACGGTTCGCGCGATATTGCGGCTGCCTATTGCGAAAAGGACGCGCGCTTTAGGCTGGTTGATAAGGAGAACGGCGGCCTGTCGAGTGCACGTAATGCAGGCATCGCTGCGTCCACGGCGTCTATCGTCGCGTTTTTGGATTCCGACGACCGCTTTACGCCCGATGCATGCCGCGTGATCGTCGATACCTTTGAGCGCGAGGACTGCGACGTTTTGACCTTTGGCGCGAATCCGTATCCGCTGGAGGCGGGGTACCCGTGGCTTAACTATGTGTTGAGCCCGCGCGATGTTTCGTTTGAAGGCTATAGCTCCGAGCTGCTGTTTAAGGAAGCGTCTCGTCCCTTTGCATGGCGCACCGCCTGCAAGCGTGAGTTTTTGCTGGGTAACGGGATCGTGTTCGACGAAACCGTTAAGTATGGCGAGGACCAGGTCTTCGATTTTGCCGTGTACGGTCGCTCGCGCAAGACCGCGCTTATTTCGAACAAGCTGTATGACTACCGCGTGGCGCGCAAGGGTTCGCTCATGGACACCATGCGCTACGACGACGAGACGCGCCTGCTGGAGCACGTGAAGATTTACTCCGCGGTGCTGGCTGACTGGCAGCGCGACGGTCTCGATGTCCAGCATGCCGAGGACCTGGCGTACTTCCTATGCGATCTGGTGCTGTACGATGCGCTCAGGTTGCTGGGTTCGGACTGCGGCAAGGTGTTTGCTGCCGTTGCCACAGCGCTTGCCGGTTCTGCTGTGGGTAGCGATGCTGCGCTTGCACAATGTGCCCCGTCTGTTGCCGCTATGGTGCGCGCGGCGCTTACCAGTAAGGCCCCCAATGCCCGTGCGTGCAAAAAGCTCATGTTCGATTACGACGTCTTGAGGTTTGGGCGTCTGGGTGCCTGCAAGCGCATGGCGGCGAACGCCCTGGGAAAGCGAGAAGTGTAGATGAGTATCAAGCGTTTGGCACTTTGCCGCAGTCAGGGCCGTCTGTTTGTGCTGCTTCGTTTTGCCGGTCAGGATGTCGCTGCGCTTATTGAGCAGGAGGGTTCTCAAGCGTTTGCCCATGCGACGACGAGCGGTTCTTGTGTGCCGTCGCTGGTGCTCCCGGTCGATCATGGCCGTGTGCTGGCGCTTTGCCCTTCCGTTTCCGATTACGAGCGCGAGCTCGCTGTCTTGGTGCTTCCGTTTTTGGATGACTCGTCGATGGATGTCGTTTTTGCATCCGATGGCCAAAGGTTGGGCTCCATTCGCCTTGATAGCCGCGTGGCCAAGCTGGAATCCAAGATTAACTACAAAGCAAAGCCTTCGCTGTGCGCGCTTATCCGCGATGCGCAGCGTGGCGAATGCTGCGGTCGCTACGAGATCGATGCCATTCGCTATTTGCCGGCAGACGCCGGCGCGGTGTGGCGCTATGAGGTTACCTGGGCTGGAGACCCCCAGTGCGCACCTGAGCTCCAGATCTTTGATACGCATATGAATGCCATCGATGTCACCGTGCATGTGTTTGAATCGCAGGTCGATGTTCCCCAGCGCAACGGTTGCCGCGTCAATAAAACGTATCTGAGTGTTGAGATGCCTCAGGATATACGAGATTTTGTCGCGATCGTGAACAATCCCACAGAGCGGATCCAAAGCGGGTTTTGCGCCATGGATGGTCGCCTGTACAACGGCATGTTCGATGACAGCTGGAACCGCATGAAGGACGCGCGTGCAGACGACGCAGCTTATCGACGTTGGTTTGAGCAACATCGCGCAAAGCCGGGCGATTTGGCGTGCCAGCGTGTCGCTTCGGCGGCCTTTGCCTATAGACCGCTCGTGAGCATTGTGGTGCCGTGCTACAAGACTGATCGGGTCTACCTGCGCGAGCTGCTGGACTCGGTGCTAGCCCAGAGCTATGACAACTGGGAATTGCTGCTTATGGACGCCTCGCCCGAATGGGATGCGGTGGCCAATCTTGCAGCAAGTGCCAACGATGAGCGCGTTCGTCGCATTGAGCTGCCCGGCAACGGCGGCATTGTGCTCAACACCAACGCTGGTATTCAGCAGGCGGCTGGAGACTACATCGCGTTCTTGGACCATGACGACATTCTGGAACCGGACGCGTTATTCCAGTATGTTTCCGCGCTGAATAAGGCGGCCGAGGGCGAGCGCCCCCAGGTCCTGTTCTGCGACGAGGACATGTTTCAGAAAACGGGGGAGTGGGGTCAGCCGGTCTTTAAGACCAAGCTCAACGCCGACCTGCTCTATAGCCATAACTGTGTGACGCATTTCCTGATGGTGGAGAAGGCGCTCATCGATTACATTGGCATGTCCCCAGAAGACGTTGCGGGTGCCCAGGACTACGACCTGACGCTTCGCTGTCTTGCAGCGGGCGCGCGCTTTGAGCATGTTGCGCACGTGCTGTATCACTGGCGCGTTCATCCGGGATCGACCGCCGATGGCTCTGCCGATAGCAAGCCGTATGCTATTGAAGCCGGGCGCCTTGCGCTTCAGCGCCACTTTAACACGCTGGGCATTTGCGGAACGGTCGAGGAGACCGAGACGCCGTTTGTCTACCGCATGCGCTATGCGCTGCCGGAGCCTGCGCCGCTGGTGAGCATTGTGATTCCCACCAAGGATCACATTGAGACGCTCGATGCCTGCGTGATGTCGATCGCTCAGAAGGCAACGTATGCCAATTACGAGATCGTCTTGGTGGAGAACAACAGCGAAGCCCCGGAGACGTTTGCGTATTACGAAACCCTGCCAGAGCGCGTGGCTGCGGCATCCGAAGGCAAGGGTATCGCGCGCGTTGTGTACTGGCCGGGTGAGTTCAATTACTCCCAGATCATTAACTTTGGCGTGGAGCATGCCAAGGGCGACTACCTGCTGCTGCTCAACAACGATACCGAGGTCATAAGCCCCGACTTTATCGAAGAGATGATGGGCTATCTGCAGCGTCCCGATGCGGGCGTGGTGGGCGCCAAACTCTACTTTGCCGATCATCTGGTGCAGCATGCCGGCATTTTGGTTGGCGTGCGTGGAGCACTTGCCCATGCCAACCAGGACTTCTCGGCAAAGCGCGAGGGCTATCTTGCCCGCGCTGTGCGCCCGGGCAACTTTAGCGCCGTAACGGGTGCCTGCCAGATGGTGCGACGCGACGTATTTGAGCGCGTCGGCGGCTACAACGAGGAATTCGCCGTTGGCTTTAACGACGCAGACTTTTGCCTGCGCGTATGGGAGGCGGGCTACCGCACCATCTATACGCCTTATGCCGAGCTGTACCACTACGAGTTCACCTCGCGCGGCAGGGAAGAGGCCAACGAGGAAAAGCTGCGCCGCTGGAAGCGCGAACAGGCACTGTTCATGCAACGCTGGCCTGAGTTCTTCTTGACGGGCGATCCGTGGCTCGGACCAAACCTATCCTCCGACAGTGAGTACTTCTCGCTTTAGAGCGAAGTAATTCCAAGATCCGGCAAAGTGTCCTCAAGAGCTGCAAGAGCGGTGGGGTTCAAGTACTCCTCGTTGAAGCGGCTCTTGTCATATCGAAAACGTGTGTCAGGATTTTTAGGTGGCCGTATTAATTAAATTGGTTCGCTTATGTGCTCGGTTTGACTCAGAAGCTATTTAGCGTAACGGTTGAGGTGTGACGACTCATATTTAAATTGCAGTCACAAAGACACCTTTTATCGATTTCCCGTTGAAATACTGAATTGATAGTTTAAAAATAACTTAAGAGAGCCTTAAATCTCGGAGAAAGGATGTCGTATGAAAAACCTTCGAGAAAGATGGCGCGGACTAACAGTGCTGGGAGTTGTTGCATTTGCCGCTGTCTGCATGACGGTTGCCCCGGCGCCCTCATTTGCTGATATTGCTGGCGGTGGCGGAGGCGGTGGACCGATTACGGAATGGTGTTCCGACGGTCGTCCGAAGACTGGACTCGTTCGGTGCGAGGACGGCAACCTTCGCTATTTCGATCCCGAAACTGGCGCTATGGTCACGAACCAGTGGCATAACGAATACGAAGCTGTCTGGTACTATTTTGGCGCTGACGGGATCGCGGTGTCGGGCTGGCAGTCTATCGGTGGGGACAAGTATTACTTCTACCCCGAAAGCCATGATATGGCATACGGCCGAGTTCAGATTGACGGCAAGAACTACTTCCTGAACACCCCTGGTGCCAACGCCGATGGCCGCATGCAGCATAGCGGCTGGCTCTATGACTCCATCTATGGAAAGTGGTTCTATGCGACCTCCAGTGGCGAACTGCTGACCGGTTGGCATAATATCGGTGGAACTTGGTATTATTTCGATGAGTATGGTGTCATGCTGACCGGCTGGATCAACGTTTCGGGGACGTGGTACTACGCCAACGCTTCCGGTGCGATGGTCACTGGCTGGCTCAATATCGGCGGTACGTGGTTCTTCCTCGATGGCTCGGGCGCCATGGTTGCTAATGGCTGGCGCAGCCTGGGCGGCTCCTGGTACTGGTTCGGCGATTCCGGCGCGATGGCTACCGGCTGGTTCTTGGCAGGCGGCTCTTGGTACTATGCGAGTGTTTCGGGCGCCATGGCAACCGGCTGGCTCAGCAATGGCGGCACGTGGTATTGGCTCGGAGGTTCGGGCGCTATGGCCTCTAACTCTTGGGCCAACGTTGGTGGAGTTTGGTACTGGTTCGACGATTCCGGCGCGATGGCCACCGGCTGGCGTCAGGTCGGCGGCGCCTGGTACTACTTTAGCGGTTCCGGCGCTATGGCCCACGACGCCTGGGTCGGCGACTACTACCTCCAGTCTTCCGGCGCCATGGCTACGAATGCCTGGGTTGGCTCCTACTATGTCGGCGAGGACGGCAAGTGGATTCCGGACTACGGTTTAGTTTGGTATAAGAGCGGTAGCGATGTTTACCATACGCATAAGTGTCGTACCGTTGGCAAGGACGCAAAGGGCTATTCGCAGATCTCTATCAAGGAGGCCCGGAAGCGCGGTGCTTTACGAGAGTGCAAGAACTGCCAACAAATTGGCTAACGCATTATTGAGCTAGTTTTGATTGAGGCCCCGTTGCCCTGAGGTGACGGGGTCGCTGCGTGATTGGATACCGTGCTGCTATGAAGAAATGCTCATTCGGGGTGTTGGTCTTTTCGGGCCTTGTTTCTTTGGGACTCCTTTTGGGTTCGCCCTCGATGCTATACGCCCTTGATTCGAATAACACTGACGAAGGTCCCGCATCTAACGTTGCTATTGCTTCTGTCGAGTCAGGCGTTGATGCTCAGCGCGAATCGACCTTCGCTGTCGAGCAGAACTCTCAGGTTGATAATGAGACCCCTTCTGAGGTTTCGAATCAAATTGTTTGGCATCAGGGGTGGATATCACCCGAAGAAGGGGCTGGTTATTGGCGTTGGGGCTTGTCCGACGGAACAATCGCTGTTTCTTCTTGGAGACACATAAACGGTAGCTGGTACTGGTTCGACGACGAAGGTCGAATGGCTCAGGATGGATTGGTTCAAGTCGGGGGTGCAACTTATGGATTCTCCTCTTCGGGTGCAATGCGTGTCGGCTGGTACCTAGATTCTACAGGCCCCACTTCTGCTTGGCGTTATTTCTCCGGTTCTGGCGCCATGGTAAAAGGCTGGCTTTCAGACGGCAGCAACTGGTATTGGCTGGATGATGAGGGCAAGATGGTCCACGATACAATGCTGCAGATCGGGGAAGCCACGTATGGATTCTCCTCTTCTGGCGCAATGCTTATCGGATGGCACCTTGATGCTTCCGTCTGGCATTATTTCTCCGGCTCTGGTGCCATGGTGAAAGGCTGGCTCTCGGATGGGGGTCGTTGGTACTGGCTTGATCCTGCAGACGGTTCTATGGCCACCGGGTTGAAAGAATGTAATGGCACTTCTTATAGCTTTAACAGCTCAGGGGCCATGCTCTCCTCCCAGTGGGCTCTTATTGACAACAACTGGTATTACGCTGACTCCAACGGCTTACTGCATGGAGGCTGGTTACTTCTAGGGAATTCTTGGTATTACCTGGATCCAGGAAGCCATATTATGCTCACGGGCTTTATGCAAGTGGAGTCGTCCACCTATTTCCTTACGAGTTCAGGCGCCATGGCAACAGGCTGGGCACTTGTTGATGGTACTTGGTATTACGCCGCATCAAATGGAGCTATTCAACGAGGACGATGGATAAAGTTCGGAAGCGCCTGGTATTACCTTGATGATGTATCCGGCGCAATGTGTACTGGTGAATTCGCGGTAGGAAACACGCGCTATTTTTCTTATGATTCCGGTGCGATGGCATCTTCGTGCTGGATTAACTTGAGCGACGGTATGGCATGGGCGAATTCGTCTGGAGCACTGAGCGAGCCGTTTCCTACTTCATCTGATGGATCTCCCGTAGTCGCTGATCGTGCTGACTCGTCTTCATTGCCAGGTGTGATTCATATTGGAGACGCGGTTTTCTATGCGGATGCAAACGGTGCCGTCAATGTAGCATCTGGTTGGATTATGTCGAAAGACGCTTCTGACGAAAGCGGCAATACTTGGTATTACGCATCTTCCAATGGTGTCCTTAAGTCTGGTTGGCAATATGTTTACGGTGCGTGGTATTGGATGGATCCTTCCACCTACAAGATGAAGACCGGATGGCTCAATGACCGCGGCACGTGGTACTGGCTTCAGCCTTCGGGCGCTATGTTTGCTAACGGGTGGCTGAAAATCGATGGCGTCGACTACTACTTCAATGCAAGTGGTGCATGGTTGAATACGTCTGGTTCTGTTTTGGGGGTTAATAGGTCCAGCCTGGTCAATTGGCTTATGAGCCACGAAAACGATGGCTATTACCGTGGAACACCCTACGATACGCATCTTAGCCAAGAAACATGCATGTATCCAAAGGGTGATCCTCGTTGGGATGGGTATACCGGTATGAACTGCGGCGGATTTGTATCGCATGCGTATATGAAAGCGGGCGGTAATTTAGCTCCCATTGCCGCCGAGCAGAGCCATTCCCCTTGGAGTGGAGGTCCCGGAAGGGGCGGCTGCGTTAACGCTTATCGTTGGTACGGCTACGCTATCGATACGTGCGCGAACGTGACTTATTTCAACTCTATTGATGAGTTGTTGCGCAGTGGCTTGGCTCGTAAGGGGGACATTGTGTTCTTCAATCCTTACAACCCATATGCCGACGATAGCCACATTGGCTTTTTCTGGGGCAATTCGCCGAGCGAAAATTTGTTCTGGCATAGTGATGGTTATGGAAACCGCATCTCCGGTTTGACCGCTTTGGGTCCATCGAAAGTAATATTGATTCGTTAGAATTCTGAGTTGTAGGGGACTCTCTGGGTCCCCTACCTTTTTGACATCTAGTTTGAAAGTTTATTTGAAGTCGGTATTCTTGGGGGGGGTAAGAGTAGGGACTAGGAGTCCTTGGTTTCACCCTGCTGGGAAGTTCTTGTTTACATTGTGGTATTGCGTGCAGTTATTTGTCGTCCTAGATGGCATCTTGTCCAGTTGGATGTTCGGAAATCTTTCACAGCCATGCTGTAAGCTAAACGCAAACAAGAACGAATGACGAGGTTTACATGAGCAAACATCTTAAGTTATTTTCGGCATTGTTGGTGCTGATGGTCCTTGCGCCCATTTCTGTGTTTGTTTTCCCCTCGAACGCGGAAGCTGCGCGGTCCCTAGTTGAGAATTCCTGGCGTTATGAGGATGGGCAATTGGTCGCAGAGGATGCTTCTTCCGAAGAAGATGGAATAGCCTTATTGTCCATGGACATTCTTCCCGATGGGGCTACGGCGCAGGGCATCGATGTCAGTGAGCATCAAGGACGTATTGACTGGAATGCTGTTAAGGCTTCTGGTATCGATTTCGCTATTCTGCGTGTTGGATTTGGCGCTCCATCTTGGGGCGGTCGAGTTGACTATCAATTTAATCGAAATATTTCTGAGTGCGAGCGACTCGGAATTCCCTACGGCGTCTATATCTATTCATATGCTTTTGATAATCAGCAGGCAGCCGATGAGGCATCAATGGTGATCAATTGCCTTTCTGGACATAATCCAAGATTGCCGGTGTATTACGATCTTGAGGATAACTCGATAATTGCAAATGGACGTCAAACCGGAATTGCATCGAGGGCGCAGGTTTTTTGTAATAGGATTTCTGCCGCAGGATATGAGCCTGGTATTTATGCAAATTTAAATTGGTTTAACAACATTTTGACTGACTCTGTATTTAAGAGTAGCTCTTGGGATCATTGGATTGCTCAATATAACTCGCAATGTGACTATACCGGCAATTACAGTTTTTGGCAGTATAAGAGCAACGGAAAAGTCCCTGGAATCAACGGCAACGTTGATATGAACTACGCGTATGTTGATGTCTCCCTTTATCATTGGCAACTAATTGACAGCACCTGGTATTATGCAGCCTCCAACGGCAAGGCGTATGCCGGATGGTTGTTTCAGAGCGGCACGTGGTACTGGCTCGAGCCCGACGCGGGCGGTGCCATGGCAACCGGCCTTCACGAGTGCAACGGCTCCCTGTACTGGTTTAATTCGTCCGGCGCCATGGCGACCGGGTGGGTCCTCGACGGCGGGACCTGGTACTACGCGACTGGCTCCGGCGTGCTGGCGCGCGGCCCCGTATCCGTCGGCGGCGTGCCCTACTGCTTCGACGCCCGGACGGGGGCCATGCTGACGGGCTACCAGACGGACGCGCAGG
>DBFNYT010000077.1:0-4722 GCA_048425625.1 Collinsella sp.
GGCCGCCGAGGGCGCGGCGCCGGTGCAACATGGGGAGCGCCGGGACGGAACGGAGAGACGAGGAGGAGACATGGCGACTCGATTTATCGGGGGCATGATCGCCGATGGCCTGCCGGAGATAGCGGGCGCGGTACCCGCTGCGGGGGGGGGTTGTCGTGGAGGTGGACACGGCCCTAGAGCCGGAGCGCGGCGATTTGGTGGCGTGCTCGACCGCCGACGATTGCCCCTCAGCGCCCCAGATTGCCCGTATTCGGCGCGTTGACGCCGAGGCGGGAACGTTGGAGGTGCAGCCGTTGGACACGGCCCTAGAGGCCGCCACGGTGGCCCGGGACGCCAAGCCGGAGGACGGGCTTACCGTTGACGGCGTGATAGTGGCCGCCTACGCCCCAGTCTACGTGAGGGGCCGAGGCGGGGAACATTGGCTCAGGGCCTAGCGCCCGAGGGGGCGGCCCCGTCGCCGGGGCGGTATCGGGGCGCGGTCTCCGTAGACCAAAACCGCGCTCGTTCCAAGCCGATACCGCGCCGAGGGCGGGGCCGTTCAACCTGAAGTTTCTGAAGCCCTAAAAGGACGTTCAATCTCAATTATCTAAAGCCCTAAAAAGGCGCTCAATTTGAACTATCTGAACAACTAAAAAGGGCCGTATCCCGGTATCAGGGGTGCGGCCCCGCTGCTTTAACGTCAACCATGTCAACCATTAAAAAAGGCGGGGAGGGGCACACGGGCCGATCAGCCCCAACTTTCCCAAGCCCTAAAAAGGGGCCGGAGGAGACGCGGGCGGCGTCGGGGCGAAAACTGTTTCACCGGAGTTTGGTCTACATTTGGTCTATTTTCGTGGTCTACGGAACCGGAAAAGAGAAACAGGCCAAGCGTTCTAAGCACTTGACCTGCTGTTTTGCGTGGAGCGGGCAACGGGACTCGAACCCGCGAGTGTCAGCTTGGGAAGCTGATGCCTTACCACTTGGCGATGCCCGCATATGTGGGGGATAGTATAACGCGGTTGTCTTGTTCGATACAAGGGTGGTGATGCTTGTTTTAGCTGTGGAGATTCGTTTGAAAATCGCGTCAATTGTGGAGACGAGGACCTTTGACCTCCTGTTCTCCCTATCTTCTACCTGCACTTTTGCTTGATTGTTGTATTTGAGCTCAATTTGTCAGGAATTGGGCAAGCTTTTGGTCAGGCTCCGGTACTTACCCGCATGAACCTCGGGGGTAGCCTCATCCTACGCGTCGCAACCTCCCCATGCGGCGCACGAGGGATAAGGAGCAGCCATGTCCAACGCACCCACGCACTCTGTCCACAGCGCAATCGCAACAGGTCCGCTGCTCCTGCTCCTCTTCCTGCTTTTCGGCTGCCTGACACCGGGAGCCGCATTTGCCGTCGATGGCTACGACCAGCTCGGCTTCCGCACTATTAGCGATGATTGTGGGCCCTTCCTCATCGGCAAGTATGAAGCTCAAGACGCCTCGATTGCCTACTGCATGAACCAGGAGCGCCCCGGCCCCACCAAGCCGGGCGGCCCATGGCTCAACTTTGATCAAGGCTGGGTGTGGCTCGACGACGAGTTCGCGGCAATCGTTTGTCACGGATATCCTACCGCCACGTCGTTTGGCGGTTACCATCTTTCACCCGATCGTGCCCGCGCCGCAACCCAGCTTGCCGTATGGATGCTCAACGGCACTACCCATGTCGACGGTACCTACTCTTACACGACCGCTCAGGGCAAAACCAAGAGTGGGCACTTTATCACTGACAATGAAGTCGTGGCGGCGGCGCGGTGGCTCCACGACAGCGCAAAATCAGGAAGCATCAAAGCCGCTCCGCACCGCGCGCGGCGCTATCTAGGAGCCGTATCGGGCGGCAGCAAACGTCAGGACATGCTCTATGTACTGCCGGCGGTCTCTGTTTCCTTCCAAAAGCAGTCTGCAAACGCTGCCATTACCAGCGGAAACAATACTTATCAGTTTGACGGGGCAACATTCGATGTTTTTGAGAGCACCAGCGGCGCGCGTGTCGGCACCGTCCAGATGGACAGCAACGGTCGAGCGCAGGCAACACTTCTGCCCAACACGGCATACTACCTAGTTGAAACGAAGGCGCCGGCCGGCTATGTCCCCCGTCGCGATCGCATCGCCTTTACCACGGGGAATGACGGTGGAAAGGTCGCCATTGATGAACAGCCCGGCACCATCAATCTGCGTATCGTAAAACTCGATGCCGCGACGAATGCCGGCCCCCAGGCGGGATCTTCACTCGCAGGAGCAGAGTTCACGTGTGTGTCGCAATCAACCCCTGGATGGGCGCAAATTCTCACGACTGACGAAAGCGGTCGGGCTACCCTCGTCGATGTCCCCTTAGGAACCTTTACCATCTACGAATCAAAAGCCCCCGAGGGCTACCTGCCATCCAACGACAGCTGGACCTATACCGTTGGAGCCGACCAGCTCGGCGATTCAGGCGTAGTCGAGATCGAGTCTCGCATTTCCGATATCCCCATTGCGTTTGACCTTGAGATTTCCAAATTCAAGGATTACGGCAATAGCGACCAATCCGGCCTGGAGCAGCCGGCGGGTGGTGTTGTCTTTGAAGTTGTCAGCAACAGCTCTCAGCAGGTTGTTGGCACATTGACCACAAACATCTATGGCTTTGCCTCCACCAAAGATCAGCCCGAAGCATGGTTCGGCACAGGCAAGCGACCCGCCGGTGTCCACGGAGCCGTCCCATACGACCGTGCCGGCTACACGATTCGCGAGGTTCCGGAAACCGTCCCCGAGGGTTTTAAACGTGCAGGGGAATGGACCGTCGGGGCCAATCAGATTTCCAACGGCGCCGAGCTTCAATATATCGTGGACAACCACGCTCTGTCGACGCATCTCCAGATTGTAAAACGCGATGCCCAAACAGGCGCTTCTGTTCCACTAGCCGGATTCACCTTCCAACTCCTCGACAGCAATCACGAACCTGTCTCACAAACTTGCTGGTATCCAGCACATAACGTAATGGACACCTTTACGACTGACGCGACCGGGACCGTCACACTGCCAGAATCGCTCGTGCCGGGCACCTATTATGTACGCGAAGCCTCGACCAAAGAGCCCTATCTTGTCGGCGAAGAGATCGAGGTAAACATACCCGCCGACATGAACCTAACGCCCGTTGTAATCGCCTCGTATTATGACCACGCCGCGACCGGAAACATCAGGATCGTTAAAACCGATGCCGTAGACGGCAGCAGCCTCACGGGCGCCGTCTTTGAGATCCGTGCCTCGGGTGATATCGTGCGCCCCGACGGTAGCATTGCCGCGCTCGACGGTGAGACTGTCGCTGCCGTCACGACGGATGAAACTGGAGAAGCACGCGCGGACGACCTCCCGCTGGGATCTGGCACCGCACGCTACGAGGTTGTCGAGACTCAAGCGCCGGCAGGCTTCTTACTCGATCGGACATCCCATATTGTCGACCTTACTTATGCCGACCAGAAAACACCCGTTGTAGAAGCACGGCTTAACGTATCCGACGATTACACCAAGGTAGATATCTCCAAGGTCGATGCAAGCGGCGAGCAGGAAGTGGAAGGCGCACAGCTCACCTTATATGGTCCCGATAAAACCGAAATAGACTCCTGGGCCTCATCCGACAAGCCACACCGCGTCGAACATCTTGCACCCGGCACCTACTCGTTGCGCGAAATGATGTCTCCGCGGACCTATGACCTTGCCGAGGAGATAACGTTTGAAATAAAAGATACGGGAGAAGTCCAATCCGTCGCGATGAAGGATGCGCCCATCGAGATCAAGGGGCAGGTCGACAAGCGTCAGGAACTTGTCCAACCTATCGAAAAGGGCCTGTTGGCTAACGGCGATGGTAAAAACCGCGCCACGACGCAAACCAATAGTGATGGGCTTTTCTCCTATACCATCGATGCTCGAAACGATTCCGCTACTTGGGTTGATGAGTTTACGATTACCGATGATCTTGAGTGCGCCAAGACGGCACGGCGAGATTCATCTCAATCGAAACCCCCGTCGCCATCGGCGACCTCAACGGTCTGTGCAACGTGTGGTATCGCACGACGCCGTTGGACTCGACAGACGTCGATGAACCGGCGAACGCGACACTTGACGATGGACACGAAAATCCTTGGCTTGAGTCCGACGAAGTAAAAGAGAGCCCTGGTGAGGACTGTCGCCTCGTCGATTACGACGGCTGGCGCCTCTGGAAGGCGGATGTCTCGACCACGGAATCCACCACACTCGAGGCGGAAGAGCTCGACCTTACACCCAATACCGTCGTAACGGGCATTCGAATTGAATACGGTGCGGTAGCCGCCGACTTTACGACTCGAAGCGATGCGGATTCTTGGACCCGCGATGATCTCAAAGATGAGCACGACGACCTTGACGATGCCAAAGCAATCCTTGGCACAGACGCTCGGGGCGCAATCGTGCACATGCAGGCGACGTCGGCTTATACGCCCCAAACCGCACTCACCAACAGCGCACGCGTCGATCTTTGCCGCAACGGCGGCGGCGATAAACTTGAGTCACATGACGAGGACCGTGTCATTCAACGCTGTACCCTACTGCAGGACCTACCGGCAACAGGATCAGTTCCCATCGCCGCTTGCATCACCGCGCTCCTGACCTCGGGTGCCGCAGCCCTATGGTTCGCTCGCCTTAGGTCGACCCCAAAGAAGCGCTAGCGCGATGAAAAAGCGGGCGAG
>DBFNYT010000078.1:0-9113 GCA_048425625.1 Collinsella sp.
GCCGGTGCCGGCGTGGCGCTCAAGCTGGTGCAAGTCCTGGGCGAGCGTTTGGGCAAGCCGTCGTATTGGCGTTCGCTGATCGAGGTTGCGGCGCTGGGCACCGTGTCCGACATGATGCCGCTGACGCCCGAGAACCGCGCGCTGGTCGCCGAGGGCATCCAGCAGATGCGGGTGACCGCCCGCCCCGGCTATATCGCGTTGGCCGCGCTCGCCAAGGCTGACCTCTTTAGCATTACGGCCGATGGCCTGTCGTTTTCGCTTATCCCTCGTCTGAATGCTGCCGGTCGCATGGCCGATCCCAAGCTGGCGCTCGACCTGCTGCTTGCCCGCGATCCTATCGAGGCAAGCGCGCTGGCGGCCGAGCTCGAGGAGATCAACCGTCAGCGTCGCGAGATCGAGGCGGAGCTCACACGCGATGCCATGGCAAAGGTCGAGGAGACCTATGATGGCGGTCGCGCAATCGTCGTGGGTGGCGAGGGCTGGCACGAGGGCGTCAAGGGTATCGTGGCGAGCCGCCTGACCAATCGCTATCACGTGCCGGCGCTGCTCTTCTCGATTGAGGACGGCGTTGCACGCGGATCGGGCCGCTCGGTGGGCAAGGTCAACCTGTTCGACGCCGTCGAGCGTTGCTCCGACCTGCTGATTCGCCGCGGTGGGCATGCCGGTGCGGTGGGCGTGACCATCGAGGCGTCCAAGCTCGACGAGTTCCGTCGTCGCCTTTCCGCCGTGCTGTCCGAGCTTCCCGCCGAGGATTTTGAGGACACCGACGAGGTCGCCGCCACGGTCGACCTTTCCGAGCTGAATATCGAGACCATCGAGCAGATCTCCCGTCTTGAGCCGTTTGGCCAGGGCAATAAGGTGCCGCTTCTGGCCGCCGAGGGCGTGACAATGTGCGATCGCGCCGTGGTGGGCAAAACCGGCGAGCACATGCGCTTCGTGGCGACCGATGGCGCCGCGAGTGTGCCGGCCATTATGTTCCGCGTGCCGCAGATCGATAAGCTCATCAATTGCGATAGCGCCGTCGATTTGGTGTTCGAGGCCGTGGCCGAGCATTGGCAGGGACGTGTGAAGCCCAAGCTCATGATTAAAGACGTCTTGGTGCGCGATACCACGGCACCCAATATCGACGACCCGGCATGTGAGCTTCGTCGCGGCGTGGAGCCTGCAGATGCCGGCCTTCGTCTGGAGTCCCGCAAGCGCCAAACGCTCGCCCAGCTTTCCTATACCGAGCTGACGCGCTCGCTTATCCATAGCTTTATCGGCTCGAACCAGCCGCACCGCGCGCAAGTCGAGGCGCTCGATGCCCTGGCCGATCACCAAAGTGTTCTGGCCGTTATGGGAACGGGGCGCGGCAAGTCTCTTATCTTCCATGTGCATGCTGCGCGCGAGGCGGTCCTTCGCGGGCGTGCGAGCATCTTTGTCTATCCGCTGCGCGCGCTCGTTGCCGACCAGGCCTATCACCTCTCGTCGACGATGGCCGCGCTCGGCATTGGCGTCGGCGTGCTGACCGGCGAGACCGTGGAGGCGGCGCGCGATGACGTGTTTGCCGGCTTGGCTTCGGGCCGCACCGGCATCGTGCTCACGACGCCCGAGTTCCTGTCCATTCACCGCGACCGCTTTGCGCGTTCGGGACGCATCGGTTTTGTCGTTATCGATGAGGCGCATCATGCCGGTCTTGCCAAGGGCGGCGATCGCAGCGCCTATCTCGACATGCCCGATATCCTCAAGGCTCTGGGCGACCCGGTCGTTCTGGCCACGACTGCCACCGCAACGGCTCCGGTTGTGGCCGAGCTCGCCCGCGTGCTACCGATTACCCGCACGGTGGTCGACGAGACGGTGCGCGAGAACTTGCAGCTCGAGGATGACCGAGACCTTGCGAGCCGCGAGAACCGCCTGGTGTCAATCGTGGCGACGGGGGAGAAGACCGTCATCTACGTCAACTCGCGCGACCAGTCCGTGGCGCTTGCTAAGACGCTGCGCAAGCGGGTACCCGATTGCGCGACCCGCATCGCGTTCTATAACGCGGGGCTTGCGCGCTCCGACCGTCGCCGTGTCGAGGAAGCGTTTCGAGACGGCAGCCTCAGCTGCATCGTTTCGACCTCTGCCTTTGGTGAGGGCGTCAACCTGCCCGATATCCGCCATGTCGTGCTCTACCACATGCCGTTTGGCAGCATTGAGTTCAACCAGATGAGCGGACGCGCCGGTCGCGACGGCCGACCTGCCGTGATTCACCTGCTCTATTCGTCGCGTGACGCTCGCATTAACGAGCGCCTGCTCGACTGCTACGCGCCCGAGCGCGACGAGCTCGTCACGCTCTATCGCGCGTTGCAGACTATGTGGCGCTCCAACCGCGGCAAGACTGGAGACGATTCGTTTAGTGCGAGCGATATCGACATCGCGCAGATGTGCCTCGCCATCGATGCCCGCACGCCGGTCGACGAGCGCTCGGTGGCAAGTGGTCTGGGAATCTTTGAAGAGCTTGGTTTCTGCCGCGTTTCGGGGTTTGACGACACCCGTCGCATCGCGATGGCAGAAAACCCCGGCCGTGTGCAATTGAGCAGGTCAATCCGCTATTTGGAGGGCTTGCGCTCGCGCATGGAGTTCTCGGCTTTCCGGAGCTGGGCGCTTGATTCGTGCGCTTCTGATATGCTAGCCAAAGTTAACCGCCCGATCGTACCGCGGGCCTAGGGGAAGGGGACCTCGATGGATGCCGCAGCCCGTACCGCCCATGATTCCACCCTCCAGCCGTTTTCGGAGATGGAGCACTATAAGCATGCCGATGAGCTGCCGCCCGAGATTATGGCGGACAGCTACGACAAGCTGGAGCGCCTGTGCCTCAAATATATGAATGAGGACGACTTCTCCAAGGTGGAGCAGGCCTATTGCTTTGCTGCCGAGAAGCACTGCAACCAAAAGCGGCGCTCGGGTGAGATGTACATCAACCATCCCGTCGAGGTTGCCATCATTTTGGCCGATCTCAAAATGGACTGCGATGTGGTGTGCGCCGCGCTGCTGCACGATACCGTCGAGGATACCGAGACCTCGCTCACCGATGTTTCCGGCCTGTTTGGCGATACGGTAGCCGAGCTCGTCGATGGCGTGACCAAGCTCACCAACATCGAAGTCGACAGCATGGACGAGAAACAGGCCCTCACGCTGCGCAAGATGTTCCTCGCCATGTCCAAGGACATCCGCGTCATTATCGTTAAGCTTGCCGACCGCCTGCATAACATGCGTACGCTGGCGGCCCTTCGCGAGGACCGTCGCCTGTTTAAGGCTCGCGAGACCATGGACGTGTATGCGCCCCTGGCCGACCGTCTGGGCATGAGCTCTATTAAGTGGGAGCTCGAGGACCTGTCCTTCTTCTACCTGGAGCCCGATGCCTACCAGCGCATTGCGCGCATGGTGGCTGAGTCGCGCGAGGTTCGCGAGCGCTATCTGGCCGAGACCATCAAGACGCTCACCGACGAGCTCAACCGCATTGGCCTGGAGGGCTTCCAGATCAATGGTCGCTCCAAGCACTATTGGTCTATCTACCAAAAGATGAAGCGCAAGGGCAAGGAGTTCTCCGAGATCTACGATTTGGTGGCGCTGCGCGTCATCACGCATTCGGTGCGCGATTGCTACTCCACGCTCGGCGCGGTGCATACGCTGTGGCACCCCATGCCCGGTCGCTTTAAAGACTATATCGCCATGCCCAAGGTCAATAACTACCAGTCGCTCCACACGACGGTTATCGGCCCTACGGCCCGCCCGCTCGAGATTCAGATTCGAACCTACGAGATGCATGAGCAGGCCGAGTACGGCATTGCCGCCCACTGGCTCTATAAGAAGTCGGGCGGATCGTCTGCGTCTAAGACCAATGATGCCCAGCGTCTGGACGACCAGATTAACTGGCTCAAACATTCGCTCGATTGGGCGGCGTCTGACGAGATCACCGACGCTAAGGAATACCTGCACTCGCTGAAGGTCGACTTGTTTGACCAGGAGATTTTTGTCTTTACGCCCAAGGGCGAGGTCATGGCGCTTCGTGCCGGCTCCACGCCGCTCGACTTTGCCTATGCCGTTCACACCGAGGTGGGCAACCACTGCGTCGGCGCCAAGATCAACGGTGCGGTGGCCCCGCTCACGCACGAGATCAAGACGGGCGACCGCGTTGAAATCCTGACCAACAAGAGTTCCAAGCCGTCTCGTGATTGGCTCAAGATCGTTAAGACACCTTCCGCCAAGTCAAAGATCCGCCGCTATTTTGCCGCCGCGACCAAGGACGACGACGCTGCTGCCGGCCGCGATATACTGGCCAAGGACTTGCGCAAGCGCGGGTATGGCATCTCTACGCCGCGATCCACGCGTGCGCTCAACGCCGTGGCGGAGCAGTTTAACTACAAGCAGCTCGAGGACCTGTTTGCCGCCGTCGGCGCCGGCAAGGTTGCCCCGCGCGCTGTGGGTAACAAGGTCGAGCAAATCTTGGACCCCAAGCCCGAGGAACAGCTCACCAAAGCCGAGGCTATCGCCGAGGTCGTGAAACAGCCGGCCCGAGGCTCCAACCGCAAGCCGCAAAAGCGTGGCAAGAGCGCCAGCAACGGCATTATCGTCAAGGGCGAGAGCAACAGCGGCCTGCTGGTCCGTCTGGCGCATTGCTGCAATCCCGTGACGGGCGACGACATCGTCGGCTTCATCACGCGCGGTCGTGGCGTTTCGGTGCATCGCGCCAACTGCCCCAACGTCAAGGGTCTTATGGAGCATCCCGAGCGCATGATCGAAGTGGAGTGGGACGGCGCAGCCGACACCCTCTTCCAGGTCGAGATCGTGGTCGAGTGCCTGGACCGCATGGGCCTGCTCAAGGATGTCACCATTGCCATTGGCGATGCGGGCGGCAATATCCTTTCTGCCGCCACGTCGACCAACCGCGAGGGTATTGCAACCCTGCGCTTTATGGTCGAGATCTCGGATGCGAGTGGTCTGGATCCGCTGCTGGCCTCTATCAGCAGCGTTGACTCGGTCTACGACGCACGCCGCCTGATGCCCGGCGAGGGTGGAGCCCAGCTTAAGCGCCGCGTTTAGTCGCGACGAACGCGCCACATTATCAATATTCGCTACACTCGAGGCATCGTTTGATGCCTCGAGTTCTATAGAGAGGAGAGGGACATGAGTGCTGTGTCCTTGGATGTAACTCCCAAGGGATCGGTCGAGATTGAGACGCTCGTAAACGGTCCCATTCAGACCAATAGCTATGCTTTTATTTCGGGCAATGAGTGCGTGATTATCGACCCTGCGTGGGAAGGCGAGCGCCTGGTGGAGCATATTCGAGCCGAACATCCCGGCGTACGCGTGCTTGGCGCCGTATGCACTCATGGCCATGCCGATCATGTTGGTGGTGTTGCCGGCGTGCGAACCGCCGTTGGCGAGGGCTGCCAGTATGAGCTGTGTGCTAAGGATGCGGCGGTGCCGCATGCGAATATCGAGGAACAGCGAGCTATGTGGGGCATTGAGACGCCCGACCCCGGGGAGCCGACGTGCCTGCTCGCCGAGGGCGATGCTATCGAGGTGGGCGATATCTGCCTGCAGGTGATCGAGACACCAGGGCATACGCCGGGCGGGATCGTCTTGTTCGCCGCCACCGAGCAGGGAAGCATCGCCTTTGTTGGCGACACCCTGTTCCCGGGCAGCCACGGCCGCACCGATCTTGCCGGTGGCGACGAGGCGGCGATTCTGCGCTCGCTCTCCAAGCTCGCCCGGCTTCTTCCACCCGATACCGTTTGCTTAACCGGCCATGGTGATTCGACCACCATGGCACGCGAGCTCATGCAGAACCCTTTCATGCAGGTGTAGCTTTATAGTCAGCTTCTAAAGCACGAGAAGCGTCCAAACGTCAAGCTATTTTTCCCCAACGGGTCGATTCCGTAGGGCAAACGGTCAAAAAAAGTCTGTTTGGACGATATTCGTGAACAAACGAACGTTTATGCTCGGGTGCGCCGTGGTAAAATTTCAGGCGTTATCGGAGCAACCTTACAGGAGGTTTCTTTTATGCTCGTCAACGCAGCAGACATGCTCAAGAAGGCCGAGGCCGGCAAGTACGCTCTCGGTGCCTTCAACACCAACAACCTCGAGTGGACCCTGGCTATTCTCCAGGCCGCCGAGGAGGCCAAGTCTCCGCTGATCCTTCAGTGCACCGCTGGTGCCGCTAAGTGGATGGGCGGTTTCAAGGTCTGCGCCGACATGGTCAAGGCTGCCGTCGAGGCCACGGGCGTTACCGTTCCCGTCGCCCTTCACCTCGATCACGGTTCTTACGAGGACTGCTTCAAGTGCATCGAGGCCGGCTTCACGTCCATCATGTATGACGGCTCTCACGAGGAGACCTTCCAGCTTAACCTCGACCGCACCAAGGAGCTCGTTGAGCTTGCCCACTCCAAGGGCATGTCCATTGAGGCCGAGGTCGGCGGCATCGGCGGCACCGAGGACGGCGTGACCTCCAACGGCGAGCTCGCTGACCCCGCTGAGTGCAAGCAGATTGCTGACCTGGGCGTCGACTTCCTCGCCTGCGGCATCGGCAACATCCACGGCGTGTATCCCGCCGACTGGGCTGGCCTTTCCTTCGAGCGTCTGGGCGAGATCAAGGCTCAGACCGGCGACCTGCCCCTCGTTCTGCACGGTGGCACCGGCATCCCCGAGGATCAGATCAAGAAGGCCATCTCCCTGGGCATCTCCAAGATCAACGTCAACACCGACCTGCAGCTCGTCTTCGCCAAGGGCGTCCGCGAGTACATCGAGGCTGGCAAGGATCAGCAGGGCAAGGGCTTTGACCCCCGCAAGCTCCTCAAGCCTGGTCGCGACAACATCGTTGCCCGCACCAAGGAGCTCATGGAGGAGTTTGGCTCCGTCAACAAGGCGTAAGTAGCGGTTTAACTTCCCGTCGGAGGCCCCGTTTCCCCTACGCTGTTTCCCTCGCGCTCACCTGGCTTTGCCAGAAGTCGCGCGACGGAATCAGCTCCGGGGAAACGGGGCCTCCTTTGTTAACTCGCTACTGGGTTACTGGGCTGAATAAATTGCCCTGGCTTCGCCAGAAGTCGCGCCAAGGAAACAGTTCCGGGGGACGGGGCTTCCTTTGTTTAACGCCGCAGGGTTACAAGTCTGAATTCATTTTTATAGGTACCGTTTATCGGCGTTGAGAGCTCCTTTGTTGGGGGCTTTCTTTTTTATCTCGGTACAATGGGGGTTGTCTATCGTTCGACGCGGGAGTGGTTATGGCTGTTGTTGATGTTTTGCCTTCGGATGGGAAGGTTATTGACGAAGGTCCTGTTGGTTGCTCTGTTGATGTTTGCTGTGATGACTTTCGTCATCTCGATATTGGACTGCCGCCTGAGATTCTTCGTCTTAAGGATGCCGGGTATTTGACGCAGGCTGTTGCTGCCTGCGATCGCCTTCTGGAGCAGAGTCCTGAGCCTTCGCTGGCTGCTTGTATTCGTGCCGAGCGGTATCGCATGCTCGAGACGCCGCTTCATTTTTCGGTGTCGCGCGATCAGGCTATTGCGATGATTCGCGAGGAGTGGCCAAAGTTTACCGAAGAGCAGTTTGATGACCTGATTAATCGTAAGCGTATTGACTGGCGCTTTATCGATGGCGAGCTGTTCGTTCTCGACAACTTCCTCGATTCGCTTCGCGTGTACCCTAAGGAGGTTCCGGGCCTGCGTCCCGATTCTACGGACGGCATTGCGCTGCGTAACCAGATGCTCAGGGAGATGGAGTCGCAAAACGGGTTGACTCGCGTCATCACGCTTAAGGCATCCGTGTCTGTCCCCGGGGCTCTGGAGGGAGAGGCCGTTCGCGCGTGGCTTCCCGTTGCCGCCGCCTGTCGTCAACAGTCTCAAATCGAGGTTCTCGATATGACGTCGGAGGGTACCGTTGCCTCTGAAAACGTTTCGGCTCGTACTGCCTCTTGGATATCTTCGACTGAACATTCATTCTCGGTGACCTATCGCTATCACATCGATGCTGCCTATTGCGATATCTATGGTGGCGCGCTCCCATCGCATGCGTGCATGGACACGCCGCTGCCCGAGGACACTTCCGAGGACCGTCCGCATATTGCGTTTACGCCGTATCTGCGACAGTTGACGGAGCGTGTCATTGACGGGCTCGAGGATCCGCTCGATTGCGCTCGTGCAATCTATGATTACCTGACACAGCATATCGACTATCGCTATCAGCCACCGTACCTGCTTTTGGAATCTATTGCCGACGACTGTGCACACTCGCTCCGCGGCGATTGCGGCGTTATGGCGCTCACGTTTATCACCATGTGCCGTATCGCGGGCGTGCCTGCTCGTTGGCAGAGCGGCCTATATGTTGCGCCCGATTCGGTGGGACCGCACGACTGGGCCGAGTTCTTCACACCCCAGACCGGTTGGCTTAACGCCGACGTATCGTTTGGTTCCTCGGCACGCAGGATGGGGGAGGAGTGGCGTCGTCGTCACTACTTTGGCAATCTCGACCCGTGGCGTATGGTGGCCAACAATCGATTCCAGGCTGAATTTGTGCCTGCTTTCGATGGCATGCGCGAGGATCCCTATGACAACCAGATGGGCGAGGCCTCGGTTGATGGGCGTGGATGTCGTAAGCGGGAGATGTTGCGCAAGGTTGAGCTTATCGAAATGCTCGAAGTTCCATTTTCGGACTAATCAACAGAAAGCTGTGATAAACTAACTCACGCATTACGTGCCCGAGTGGCGGAATTGGCAGACGCAGTGGACTCAAAATCCACCGTTGGCAACAACGTGCGAGTTCGAGTCTCGCCTCGGGCACCATACATGCAAGTGAGCGTTCAAGGGGGTCGATGCCCCCTTTTTTCGTGCCGAACTCGCGTGAGCGCGCGGAGCGTTAAGCAAACAGGCCTGTGGCCTGTTTGTAACGGAGCGTGGTGAGGACGCCATGCGCCCGAAGCCCGGGGCTTCGCGAAGCGAAGGCCCTTCGAGTCTCGTCTCGGGCACCATACATGC
Organism: Collinsella sp.; assembly: GCA_048425625.1. Taxonomy (GTDB): domain Bacteria; phylum Actinomycetota; class Coriobacteriia; order Coriobacteriales; family Coriobacteriaceae; genus Collinsella. The sequence continues at coordinate 8,997 of DBFNYT010000078.1, forward strand.
ACCTGCGCTTCAAGGGGGTCGGTTGATTTCCGATCTCAGCCGAACACATTGAGCAAATAGGCCGTTCCCGCAGTTAGCCGAACGCCCCCGCGGCCCCTCCTGGGGTCCGGGGGCGCC
>DBFNYT010000079.1:0-5612 GCA_048425625.1 Collinsella sp.
CAGCGGCGCCCGTAGCGCCCGTCCCGGCCCCAACGCCGCCAACGCCCGAAGCCGCCCGCACGGCCTCCGAGCGCTTCAACGCCACGCGGATCCGTGCGAACAGCTCCTCAATCGCAAACGGCTTGGTCAGGTAATCGTCGGCGCCGGCATCGAGCCCGGCCACCTTGTCCATCACGGCATCGCGCGCGGTGACCATGATCACCGGTACATCCTTGTGCTTGCGGACGCGTCGCAGCACCTCCATGCCGTTGAGCTGCGGCAACAGCACATCGAGCAGAATCAGATCGTAGTTGCGCTCCAGCGCCAGGTCCACGGCGGTGCGGCCGTCGGCGGCGTGCTCCACCTGGTAGCCCTCGTGCTCCAGCTCGAGCGTCACAAAGCGGGCGATTTTCTCCTCGTCCTCTACGATCAGGATCCGTGCCATGCGTGCCCCCGTCTGCGATTACTTGTCGTCGTTGAGATTTTGCTTGATGTCGTCCGCGGCATCGGCAGCGTGATTCATAAGGTTGTTGATGCTGCCGGGTACGTCGCCGTCGCTATCGATGCGGTAACGCATGCCAAAGAACAGGCCAATCAGCATCAGCCATATCGTGGCGCCCCAGGCAAACAGCGCGACGATGGGGATCAGGATGGGAATGTTGAGGATGATCGCGTCGCGGCGCGTGGCGATAAACTTGGTGTCCAGGCTCAGGCGGAAGAGCTTTTTGAGGTACTCCCACACGCTGTCCATCTTCTTGGAGAAGTCGGTCTTTTCGCTCGACTTCTCGTAGGCGGCCTGCGCGGCGACCATCTCGGCTGAGGGCTCATCGACTGGCGCGGACTCGGTGGCGGCGTGCGCCGACGTGGTCTGGGTCTTGCCCTGCGACTCGAGCCAAATGATGGCATCCAAGACGTTGCCGTCGGCGGCGTCGAGCGCGGCCTTGGCATCGGTGTAGCTCACGTTGCACTTGGTGCGGATGGTTTCAACTTTTTCGAGGTCGTCCATGACCTGTTCCTTTCGTTCGATGGGCGCGACGCCGGGCGATCTGCCCGGGCGCGAGCGTTGCGTTCGGCGGCCTGCGTGACGCCGCCCCGCCCTTGGTCGAACTCTATAGTGCAGGTTATAGATTAAGCGATTCTTGAGCCAAGATTAATGTTGGATGAGTTTTTGGGTGACGAAGCGCGTGACGCGGGGCGCGCAGGCAAGGGGAAGGCCGGTTTTGCGTGGCGTGGGGAAGGGAAGGACAGGTCTTTGGGGCGGCCGACAGCGAGGTTTAATACTTTTCCGTGAAGTGAACGAGTGAAATAGGACCCCCGAAGCATCGACACTTTTCGGGTGCTGTTTCCTGCGGCTTTGATGCCAGAATCCTGCGTTTATGCCGTTGAAAAATGCGGATGCTCCAGGGGTCCAAAAACAGACGTTCACTTCGCGAAAAAGTATTAGACCTCGATAGCGGGGGATGGGGCACCGGTGACAAAGTGGTGGCAGAAAAGGGGTACGCAAAGCACGCCGGTCATAGGGAATCAAAATCACGTTGCAAAAGTATGAAAATATCCTACAATTGCAACATGAAGTACTTTAGCAACATGACGGCGATAAGCGAGCTTTCCGAGAGTGAGGGCGTGTTCACCACAGCCCAGGCGGCTCGTATGGACATCTCTCGAGATGCGCTGGCACACTCATGCCGCGTGGGGCGTCTTGAACGGATATGCCACGGCGCCTACCGGATGTCGGGCACGCAGCGCCGAGACACTGACGAGCTCAACGCTTTTTGGAAACTCACCAATCCCTCCCTTTGCGCGTGGGAGAGAAAACGCCAGTGGGATGGCATCGCCGTGAGCGGTACGACAGCGGCGAACCTACAGCAAATGGGCGATTTCTATCTGTCTCCCTACAGGATGACCGCGCCCATGCGCATCAATACGAGAAACGAATCCCTTTCTTTTGCAAAGCGCGAGATCGCTGAGCAGGACATCGTCTGGCTCGACGGCCTGCCGGTCACCAAGCCCGAGCGCACACTTGTCGATCTATGCCTCGATTGCGAAGACCCCTCATTAATTATCGATGCCTATAACGACGCGCTTGGGCGAGGGCTCGATATACAGCGGCTGAGAGGTCTTGTAGAAGAGAACTCTAAAACCGCCAAGCGCCGTGAGCTAATGATGCCTCTGCTGATGGTGCTGAATGACTAACGCGAAACGGAGGACATGGTGAAGTACAAGACGCCTGCCGCATTGGAGATGGCTGTTAGGAATGCCGCAAGGCAGTCGCCGATGGATACTAATCGGGCGATCGCTGGTTTCTACTTTCACCGTCTTTTGTGCCGCGTTTTTAAGGGAGACGATAGCCGCTTCGTGCTCAAGGGCGGCCAAAGTGTCCTGGCGCGAACGCTCGATGCGCGTGTTACAAGAGATATTGACTTGGTCGCTCAAGAGGAAAGTCTCGAAGAAGCTATTGCCGATCTGGTGCAGGCGGCTTCGATTGACCTAAACGATTTCGTTTCATTTGTCTTTGATCGCGCGGAGCAAATTAAAGCGGAGGATGAGTATCGATGTGGTACGAAGGTGTGGTTTACTCCCTTTATGGGAACCAAAAAGCTACAACCAATCTCAATTGACTTGGTAGTTGATGAAGTGCGGGGACTTGAGCCTGAAATTCTTGCACCGGTCGATCGTTTGGATATCGAGGGGCTCCTGGTTTGCGACTATCGGGTATGTCGAGTGGAGAGCGCCCTTGCAGATAAATTGCTCGCAATGATAGAGCTGCACGACGGTCGAGCATCTTCGCGAATCAAGGACATCGTCGACATCTTGGTGTACGCGAAAACTTGCTCCGTCGATGGGGTAACGCTCGCTGAGAGAGTTGAGAAGGAAGCGTCTGCTCGCAAGATAGCAATGCCGAAAGAGTTCGTAGCGCCTCTTTGGTGGAAGCAAAATGGCTCTGCGCAGTACGCAAAGATGGCGAGGCAGGCGGGAGTTCTTGAGCTCGCGGGGAATATTGCCGGGGCGGAAGAGGTCGTCAATCGGTTATATACGCCATGCTTTGATCATTCGATGAATGTGTGCAAATGGAATCCTCAAACCATGAGATGGGAGTAGCCCAGATAACTAAGCCGGCGGCGGGAGGTGGTCCTGCCGCCGACTTGGGGCGTTTCTGCTGTATCTGTTTTACTCGCAGGCTTGGTCGATCACCTGAGTGACGGCCTTTTTTGCGGCTTCGAGGTTGCGCTGGGCTTGGGCGACAGCGGCCTCGGCTTGTTTCTTTGCCTTTACGACCTCGGCAAAGCGATTGATGGATTCGCTGTACTCGCGCGTGCGCGGGTCAAGCGCCGCCGGAACTTCAATTTCGAACAGATCAGAAGGACGAATAGCGCGCATCCTGGCTGCTTCGGTTAATGCTTGAAGCAGCTGTGCCCCATGGCCTTCGGTAAGGTATCCAACGATTATCTCCGAAAACACTACGCGTTCCTCTTCGGTCATTGTTTGGAATGACGGGCGAATGACGGTGGTGTTATGTGAAGCAACCAAGTGCTGCTTTGCGTCTGCGGCGCTGACGACGAGCAGGTTGGATGCGCCAGAGCGACCCAGCATACGCGGCATGACGATATCGCCCGCGCGGAGTTCATAGCGATCGAGAACGCTGGGGTCCACTTTTACGTATTTAGAGTCCGACCCATTTGCACTCTCTGCAGCATCTACAGGCAGAAGGTTGCCGTCTTGAAAATCTTGAGACGAAATACGGCGCACTTCAACAGCGTCAATATCGTTCGATGTCGTGCTCTCGCGGGGCATGAATGGGGCGACTCGCGTAAAAGCGTCACCGAGCTTGGCACTGTAGTTTCGGGTGATAGCGATGAGGCTGATTTTGCCTTTTGAGAGGGCTGCGCGATGTAGGAGCAACTCACGTGTGGTAAAAGTGGTCGTTTCGATAGGCGTCGATCTGGGCGTATTTGTATCAATGCGAGCCCAGTCGGGGGAGATAGCAAGGGCGATATCGGAACGATACGATACTCTAGTTGCATATTGAAAGCGCGGTCCGGATTCGATTACGCTGCGAAATGCTACGCTGCGATTTCCCGTAGACATTATGAGAAGCGCGCTCATCATATGGCGCATGGGTTCGGAAAACGGTAAATAAACGATGCTCTCGACGAGTCCTTCGCGTATCAAAATCGTGCGTGCTTGCTCAGCTTTATCAAGATAATCGGCGGGTAGCACCACGGCTGCTCGGGTGCGGCCTGAAAGGGCGAGCGCATACAGACACCAAATAAAAGGACCCCAGTCGCAAAAATCCAGGTAGCCAGGTTCCAAATAATCGATGAGCGCGGCGCAGTCTTTTTCGACATCGCGCTTGTTTGCGCGGTAGTAGCCTGATGCATCGATAAACACTGGAGCAAGCTCGCCATCGCTTGCACTCTGTTTACCGGGCTCAAGCTCACAAATATCGGGCACGCCGTTACCGTTTAGGGTAAAGCACTTAGCGAGATCTTCGGCATCCACGGCGCCGGGTAGACGTACGGTGAGCAGGTGGCTGTCTTGTTCCAGGTTAAGCGCGCGCGAGAGGGTGGCGGCAGTGAGGCGTGGCAATGATGATGTAGTTTCACGCATGTATAGAGCCCTTTCTTCTCAGTGGGTTTATATTAACAGAAATATTTGAAAATTTCTAATGACGAGAACAGCACACTGTGTTATTCTCGAAGCAATCCAAATCCAACTCAATACCAACAGCTTGATTCGAACTCCATGCAGTCTTTAGGCAAATTGCATTATCAAGCAGGACGATTCCACTTATGAAACTGCAGGCTAGATCGACAATCATCGCTCTAGCGTCAGAATATTCTAAAGCATAGAACAAACTCCCTACTAGCATCCACCACAGAAAGGAAGGTCATTCGTGAAGAGCAAAGACGACATCTACAAAGCATTCCTCGACGAGATCGACGAGGATCTCCGCAGCATGTGCGAAATGAACGGAAAGGCGGAGCGACCACTTCCGTGTCCGTACTGCGGCGAGAAGAACGTTGAGCGCCTAGCCAAGACGCTCGTTGGCGTGCTGGAAGAGCGCTCGCCCGATATTCCCGGGCTGGTGCCCGAGCAGTATCGAGACGATGTCCACGAGGCCCGCGAACTTTTGACTGCCGCGACACTCGCTTTGCTGCCGCTGTATTTCCCCCCGCGCGATAGTCGCATGGAAAGCGTGGCGACTGTAGTGAGCATGTTTAGCCATGGGCGCAATGCGGGTTTCAAATCGGCTGGCGTTCTCTTGTTTGAGGAAGTTACGACAGGGATGAAGTACAGCGCCAAGAAGCATGCCTATGTCCCGTCCATCTTCGTGCGCCATATCGATGGCAGAAAGCCATACGACCGGCTGCACCGCGATGGATCGCGTGGCTTTACGGCGGATGAAGATGACGCCGTCATGTTTTATAAGCGCTACCTCAAGGTGCAACGACGCGTGTTCGATGCGAGCCCGCGTTTCAACTTTGAGCTATGCGTCAAACGCCCGTTTGAGGCAATTTCGGACGAACGACACACTTTTTATTGCATGGAGGAAAAGATGGAAATCAATTTGGCAACCAAGGTGCGAGAACTCCAGGACCGCTATACCCTCAACCGCGCTCAGGCAAAAGAGT
>DBFNYT010000080.1:0-6290 GCA_048425625.1 Collinsella sp.
CCCTGTTGGGAAGCGGGTCTTTGGAAGGGCGGTTAACGTACTAGGAAATTACTCCTCGTCGTTGTCCTTGGCCTCTTCGGCGTCATCGGTGTCCACGAGCTGGTTGAGCAGCTCGTCGAGGGAAGCCATGTCCTCGTTGATCGCGCCGTTGGCGGGAGCCTTCTTGTCGTCGATCGGGGCGCCCAGGAGCTCCTCGTCGGCGTCGGCGTGATGCGTCGGAGCGGAGGTACCCAGCAGGATATCGTCCGGACCGTCGGGGCTAAAGACCATCTGCAGCAGCTGCGAGAGGTCTTCCTCGTCGGCAACGTCGTCGTTGTTCTCGAGGATGTAGAGCAGGTCGTGGGCCTCCAGGCCGTCACGGAGCTCCTCGATCGCCTTGGCACCGATACCATCAATGCGCAGCAGATCCTCCTCGGACTTGCCGACCAGGTCGCCGACCGTCTCGATGCCGACCTCGCTGAACTTGTTGGTCCAGCGCTGCGACACGCCCAGGTCGTCGAACAGGTACAGGCGAGCCTTCTCGGCGGAGATGGTGTGGCCGTTGCGGGTGAACGAACCGTCAGCACCACCGAACTCGTCGTAGCCGGCCCAGTCGAGCTGCTGCGGGAGCTGCTCGTCCAGGTCCTTGAGCTCCACAGGAGCCCACTCGGGCAGCGACTTGGCGTTGGGCGAAGCCGGGCCGTCGATGTCCACGTAGCCGTCGGCCGTGCGATACGTCAGCTTGGCGTTGGCGTACGGCTTGAGGCCGGTACCAGCCGGGATCTTCTTACCGACGATGACGTTGGACTTAAGGTCGAGCAGGTGGTCGACCTTGCCCTCGATGGCAGCCTCGGTAAGGACGCCGGCGGTACGGATGAACGAAGCGCTCGACAGCCAGGAGTCGATGTTGGACGCGACCTTGAGCGTACCCAGGATGACGGGCTCGGCCACGGGAGCCTGACCGCCCAGACGGGCAACGCGCTCGACCTCGTCGGCGAACTCGTAGCGGTCGACGTACTGACCGAGCAGGTACTTGGAGTCGCCGGGGTTGGTGATCTGAACGCGACGCAGCATCTGACGTGCGAGCACCTCGATGTGCTTGTCGTTCAGGTCAACGCCCTGACTGGTGTAGACGTCCTTGACGCTCTCGACGAAGGTGTGCATCGTCGACTCGATGTCGGTCAGCTTGCGCAGGTTACGGAAGTTGACGAAGCCCTTGGTGATCTGGTCGCCGGCGCGAACCTCGCAGCCGTCCTCGATCTCGGGCATAAAGCGCACCGAAGCGGGGACGCGACGCTCGTCGAGGACACGGGTGTGATCCTCGGAGTCGGTGAGCGTCAGCACGTACTCGGACTTCTCGGGCTTAATCGAGAGGTGACCGGAGTACGGAGCCAGCTCGGCCTCGCGACCCAGAATCTTCTCGTTGACGTTGCCGACGATATCGAACATACGGCTGACCGTAGGCAGACCCTGCGTAATATCGTCGACGCCAGCGACGCCGCCGGAGTGAATGGTACGCATCGTAAGCTGCGTACCGGGCTCGCCGATGGACTGGGCAGCAATAATGCCGACGGCAGTACCGATAGCGACCGGGCGACGGGTGGAAAGATCCCAGCCGTAGCACTTCTGGCACACGCCGTACTTGGAGCGGCAGGTGAGCAGCGCGCGGAGCTTGACCTTCTTAAGGCCAGCATCGACCATCTTCTGGATGTCGGCGACCTTCTCGATGTAGCCGTCCTGCTCAAAGAGCACGGTGCCATCGGGAGCCACGACGTCCTCGATGAAGCAACGGCCGACGAGGTCGGTGTTGAGGTCGGTGGTGCCGGGGATGATGAGGTTGTAGGTGACGCCCTCGTGCGTACCGCAGTCCTCCTCGCGGACAATGACGTCCTGGGCCACGTCGACCAGACGACGGGTCAGGTAACCAGAGTCCGAGGTGTGGGATGCGGTATCGACCAGGCCCTTACGGGCGCCGTAGGTCGAAATGAAGTACTCGAGCGGCAGCAGGCCCTCGCGGAAGTTCGCCTTAATGGGAAGGTCGATCGTCTCGCCGGACATGTCTGCCATCAGGCCACGCATGCCGCCGAGCTGACGCAGCTGGGTCTTAGAACCACGGGCGCCGGAGTCGGCCATCATGTACAGCGGGTTCTCCTCGTCGAACATGTCGAGCATGAGCGCTGCAACCTTGTCGGTACAAGCGGTCCACTCGTTAACGACTTCGATGTGGCGCTCCGTCTCGTTGATGAAGCCCTCCTCGAAGTACTCGTTGATCTGGTCGACGTTGGCCTGGGCGCGATCGAGCAGCTCCTGCTTCTCGGCAGGGATGAGAGCGTCCCACACCGAGATGGTAAGGCCGGCGCGGGTAGCGTAGTGGAAGCCGGAGTACTTGATGGCGTCGAGGATCGGGCCGACCTTGGCCTCGGGGTAACGATCGCAGCAGTCGGCAACCAGCTTGGCCACATCGCCCTTGACCATCTTGTAGTTCATGAACTCATAGTCTTCGGGCAGGCACTGGCGGTTGAAGATGATGCGGCCGATAGAGGTCTCGAAGCGCGCGGTCTTGTTGCCGGTGACGTCGTAGTCGACAAACTCGTTCTTGCCGTTCTTGACGCGGAAGATACGGGTGCCGTCCTCGTTGATGACGTTGGCATCGGCAGCGGACACGCGGACTTGGATCTTGGCCTGCATGTCGACCTTGGAGCGGCAGTCATAGGCGTGCAGCGCGTCGTCGAAGCTCGAGAACACGTGGTTCTCGCCCGGCAGACCCTCGCGAACCTGGGTGAGGTAGTACACACCGATGATCATGTCCTGCGAAGGGATGTTGACCGGCTTGCCGGATGCCGGCGAGCGCAGGTTATTCGCAGAGAGCATAAGCACGCGAGCCTCGGCCTGAGCCTGGCTGGACAGCGGCACGTGGACAGACATCTGGTCGCCGTCGAAGTCGGCGTTGAAGGGCGAGCAGACCAGCGGATGCAGGTGGATAGCCTTGCCCTCGACCAGCACCGGCTCAAAGGCCTGGATGGACAGACGGTGCAGGGTCGGTGCACGGTTGAGCAGCACGACGCGGCCGTCGATGACCTCTTCGAGGATGTCCCACACAAAGGTGGCACCACGGTCGATAGCGCGCTTGGCGCCCTTGATGTTCTCGACCTTGCCGAGCTCGACCAGGCGCTTCATGACGAAGGGCTTGAAGAGCTCCAGCGCCATGGTCTTGGGCAGACCGCACTGGTGCAGCAGCAGCTTGGGGTCGGTAACGATGACCGAACGGCCGGAGTAGTCGACACGCTTACCCAGCAGGTTCTGACGGAAACGACCCTGCTTGCCCTTGAGGGCCTCGGCGAGCGACTTGAGCGGGCGACCGCCACGGCCAGAGACCGGGCGACCACGACGGCCGTTGTCGAACAGGGCGTCCACGGACTCCTGGAGCATGCGCTTCTCGTTGTTCACGATGATCGCAGGGGCGTCCAGGTCGAGCAGGCGCTTGAGTCGGTTGTTACGGTTGATCACGCGACGATACAGGTCGTTGAGGTCGGACGCGGCGAAGCGGCCGCCGTCGAGCTGGACCATCGGGCGCAGATCGGGCGGAATGACCGGGATGACATCCAGGATCATGTTCGCGGGGCTGTTGCCGCCCTTCAGGAAGGCGTCAACGACCTCGAGGCGCTTAACGGCCTTCTCGCGCTTCTGCTTCTGGGAATCCTCGTCGGCGATGATGGCCTTGAGCTTCTCGGCCTCGGAGGGGAGGTCGATGGCAGCGAGCAGGTCGCGGACGGCCTCGGCACCCATACCACCCTTGAAGTACATGGAGTAGTAACGGGTCATCTCGCGGAACAGCGGCTCATCGGAGATGAGGTCGCGCTCGGTGAGCTTCATGAAGGCGTTGAAGGCGTCCGTGCGGAGCTGCTTCTCGTCCTTGCACTCTTCCTCGATGTCGACGATGCCAGAGGCGATCTCCTCGGGGGTCAGCGGCTCCTCGTCGGAGAACTCGTCAAAGTTCTCGGGGTTGCCCTGCTCCTTGAGGGACTCGATCTGGCGGGCGCACTCGGCATCGATCTCTTCCAGATCGGCGGCGAGCTCCTCGCGCAGGTCGTCAGCGTCGGCCTCGCGAGCCTCGTAGTCGACCTCGGTGATGATGTAGCTGGCAAAGTACAGAACCTTCTCGAGGTCCTTGGACTTGATGTCGAGCATACGGCTCATCGGGAAGCTCGTGGGGCTCTTGAAGTACCAGATGTGGGACACGGGAGCGGCGAGCTCGATGTGACCCATGCGCTCGCGACGAACCTTGGCCGAGGTGACCTCGACGCCGCAGCGCTCGCAGACGATGCCCTTAAAGCGGATGCCCTTGTACTTGCCGCAGGAGCACTCCCAGTCCTTGGCGGGACCGAAGATCTTCTCGCAGAACAGGCCGTCCTTCTCGGGCTTGAGGGTACGGTAATTGATGGTCTCCGGCTTCTTGACCTCACCGTGCGACCAGGAACGGATCTGGTCGGCGGAGGCAAGGGAGATCTTTACCGAGTCAAAATCAGTAGCTTCGAAATCTGCCACAGTCAACTACTCCTTATCAGTGGTCGTGGCGGCGACAGCCTCGGGTGCCTCGGCGGTCTCGGCATCCTGGGCCTCGACGTCGGTGTCAACGCCGGCGAGCGCAGCCAGGTCGTCGAGAGCAGAGGTCTCCTCGGCGGTCACAGGGGCGGAGGCGTCCTCGTCGGCATCGTGCATGGGCTCGATGTCCAGTGCGAGGGAACGGATCTCCTTGACGAGAACCTTGAAGGACTCGGGGATACCCGGAACCGGGACGTTCTCGCCCTTGACGATGGACTCGTAGGTCTTGACGCGGCCCACGGTATCGTCGGACTTGACGGTCAGGATCTCCTGCAGGACGTTGGCAGCACCGTATGCGTACAGTGCCCAAACTTCCATCTCGCCGAAGCGCTGGCCGCCGAACTGAGCCTTGCCGCCCAGCGGTTGCTGGGTAACCAGGCTGTAAGGGCCGGTCGAACGGGCGTGGATCTTGTCGTCGACCATGTGGCCGAGCTTGAGGATGTAGGACGTACCCACGGTAATGGGCTCGCGGAACTCCTCGCCGGTGCGGCCGTCGAACAGGCGGGTCTTGCCGCGCTCGTCAAGCTGGGTGACAAACTCGGGGCGCATGTGATCGCCAAAGGCAGCGGTGGCCTTGTTGAGCATGTTCTTGTTGGCGCGACGGATGACCTCGGCGATCTCGTCCTCCTTGGCGCCGTCGAAGACGGGCGTCGAGACGAAGAACGGACCGGGGACATACTTGTCGGAGTCGGCATCCTCGGTATCCCAACCGCAGGCAGCAGCCCAGCCAAGGTGGCACTCGAGCAGCTGACCGACGTTCATACGCGAAGGAACGCCCAGCGGGTTGAGGATAACGTCGATCGGGGTACCGTCAGCCATGTAGGGCATGTCCTCGACCGGCAGAACGTTACAGATAACGCCCTTGTTGCCGTGGCGACCGGCGATCTTATCGCCCTGCTGGATCTTACGACGCTGGGCGACGTAGACGCGCACCTGCTCGTTGACGCCGGGGGCCAGGTCGTCGCCGTTCTCGCGGCTAAAGCGGACGACATCGATGACGCGGCCGTAAGCGCCGTGAGGCATCTTAAGGGAGGTGTCGCGGACGTCGTGGGCCTTGGCACCGAAGATGGCACGCAGCAGGCGCTCCTCGGCGGTCAGAGCGCTCTCGCCCTTAGGCGTGACCTTGCCGACCAGGATGTCGCCAGGGCCGACCTCGGCGCCGATGCGGATGATGCCGTCCTCGTCGAGGTTGGCAAGCATGTCCTCGGAGAGGTTCGGGATCTCGCGGGTGATCTCCTCGGGGCCGAGCTTGGTGTCGCGAGCATCGATCTCGTGACGGGTGATGTTGATGGTCGTCAGCAGGTCCTCGGCCACCAGGCGCTCGGACACGACGATACCGTCCTCGTAGTTGAAGCCTTCCCACGGCATGTATGCCACGGTGAGGTTCTGGCCCAGTGCGAGCTCGCCATGATCGGTCGAAGGACCGTCGGCCAGAGGCTCGCCCTGCTCAACGGTGTCACCGACGCGCACGAGCGGACGGTGGTTGATGCAGGTGGACTGGTTGGAGCGCTGGTACTTGGCCAGGTGATACTCGTCCATGCCGCCGGCATGCTTGACGATAATCTTGGAGGCGTCGGCAAAGATGACCTCGCCGGCGTTCTTGGCCAGGGTGACCTCGCCAGAGTCCAGGGCGGCGCGACGCTCCATGCCGGTACCGACATAGGGAGCGGCAGGGTGAACCAGCGGCACGGCCTGACGCTGCATGTTGG
>DBFNYT010000081.1:0-7066 GCA_048425625.1 Collinsella sp.
AAGGGCCGCGGCGCCAAGCGCATCGTTGCCAACACCATGACCGATTGCCTCGCATTTTTGGCCGAGCATCCGGGCTCCAGCGTGCGCGTGCTCACGACCGGCGCCGCTGAGGAGCAGGAACTTGTCAACGAGGCCCTCGCGGGTCAGGACTACGTCGATGCCGGCACCGGCCCCATCGGCTGCACCATCGCCACTCACGTGGGTGTGGACGCCATCGCCATCAGCTACTGCCCCCGCTACCAGCCCACCCACTAGGGCCACCTTTACCACTTGCGGTGGAATAGGGACTGTTTTTTGGCTTATCAGCCGCAAATCAATCCCTATTCCACCGCAACTTTATTGCCGCGCGCTACCCACATACAAGATATTGCTGGCGATTGGCGCGTTCCCAGCTGTTTGGGGAGCTTTGATTGGCCCCAACGATACCCAGTGGGCAAAAAATGGCAAATATGAGTACTGTCACAATTTTAGTAACAGCAAAATCTAGCTGAAATTGCCCGCTTTCACCGATTTCAAGCGCCATAAAGCCCCGAATCGTCGTGGTAAGGGGGTTAGAAATATCTAATCTCAGCCAATTGGTCTTAAATACTTTCCAAATGATATGGTACTAGCCAGGCAACAGTACTCATATTTGCAATTTTTTGCCCACCGGGTTCGGATGAAGCCCGCTCTTTACGCCTCCGGCTGCCCACATAACCGCAAATCCTGATTACCAAGGGCCGTCGCGCGCCTTGGCATCGACCGAAAGCCACTCGCGGAGCAATCCCTCACCATTAGCGAACTTGAATCGAAATTATATATCCCAAGAAGTCGCAATGCCGTACCCTCGTCTCAGCAACTCCAACACAAGAATGGCATTCAAATGGGCAACACCATGCATCAATACGCCCTCTTTGGGACCGCACAATTTAAATACGATCAGACGATTGCGCACACCGCAGACCCACACCGACAAATCGTCATTTGCAACAACGGTTCAGACGTACGCTACGCCACACTTGAAGAGTGGGAAGAAGCCGGCGCTTTGTTCGATGAACGAGCACAAATCGAGGGCATCGTCACCAGTGCGAGCCCAGCACGTGACAAACTCGAGCTCTTTCGCAGCCTCTTTACCGGGCGTAAAGATGTTTACGCTCATGGATATCGCAGAAAAGACGGGGGCATCGGCTATACGCCCGCTTGCGCAAACGAGTGGAAGCCGGGAATTTGTCCCAAAGTAGCCCATCAAAAAGTCAAATGCGCAGAATGCCACAATCGCGTCTTCCCCGAATTAAGCGATGCCGCAATCATTGCTCACTTTAAAGGCAACGATGACCGGTTCCGCGATGTCCTCGGGCAATATGTACTCGACAAGAACTGCAATACGAAAGTTCTCGTCATCGATTTTGACAAAGCAGACTGGAAAGAGGCAACAAATGTCGTACGGCTTGTTGCAAAACGACGGAACATTAACGCCGCCGTCGAGCGCTCAAGGTCCGGCAACGGCGCACACATCTGGTTTTTCTTTCTCGAGCCAATCAGCGCAAAGGCTGCCAGAGAGTTTGGAAGTTGCCTTATAACCGAAGCTGCGGCGCTTAATAAGACAATCACGTTCGAGGCCTTTGATCGAATGCTACCCGCTCAGGACACTATTCCCGATGGAGGTTTTGGAAACCTCATCGCACTTCCCTTTCAAGGCAAGGCACAACGTGAAGGAAACAGCGTATTTGTAGACGAACAATTCGAGCCCTTTCCCGACCAATGGCTTTATCTGTCGCAAGTCCAGCTGATTCCGCGCTCGACAGTGCAAAATCTGATCGAGACCACTGGGGACAACCCACACGGGCTAGCAACAGTTACGGTCGCAAACAAGACCAAACGATATACCCAAAAACCACGAAAGCGGCTACCGCTCACATCGCGGGACTTTCCTTCATCGCTGCCCGTCACGCAAGCCGATATGCTCTACATCCCCGAAAAGTCTCTGAGTCCTGCAGCTCAAATGGAAATCCGCGGGCTCGCAACATTCGCCAACCCAGAATTCTATCGAGCACAAGCCATGCATCAATCGGTATTCGGTAAACCGCGACTTATAGACCTCAGCGAACTGAGAGATGGTTATGTTGCGATTCCCCGGGGCTGCAAAACTCAGCTTGAGCAGCTGCTCCGAGAAACCGGCGTTACTGCCCACTATTCAGACGAACGCAAATCCGGCAATCAAATTGTGATGACATTTAAAGGCGCCCTTCGCCCTGAACAGCAAATCGCCGCTGAGCAGCTACTTGGATACGAAGATGGAATCATGTCCGCGCCGACAGGCTTCGGTAAAACAGTCATTGGGGCTTACCTTATTGCCGCCATTGGCCTTCCAACGCTTGTCATCGTTCCCAAGACCGCGCTCATAGCTCAATGGAGATCTCAGCTCGAGCAGTTCCTCGACATTACGGACAACAGAGAACCCGTCCGAACTCCAAAAGGACGAATCAGCAAAAGACAGCCTCCGGTCATCGGACAAATAGGAGGGGGCAAAACCGCCGTAAGTGGCCTCGTCGACGTCGCTTCGTTTCAATCGCTGTCTGGCAAAGACCGCCAAACCGGAGAGCCGATAGCCAAGCAGCTCGTTCGCAATTACGGTCTCATTATCTGCGACGAATGTCACCATGCCGCCGCGCCACAGCTCGAGCTTGTTCTCAAGTCTGCCCCGGCCAAATACGTATACGGCCTTTCCGCGACGCCCGAGCGCTCCGACGGTCTCACGCGGGCGCTCTTTATGCTCTGCGGCCCACTTCGCTATGTCATAGATCCAAAAAAGCAAGCAATCCAGCAGGGCATCCATCGCATCGTACGGCCTCGTTTTACCGGAATTCGACTACCCGCCTACGAGCCGGGCGCAAGCTTCAATCAGATTCTCGACCTGCTGTGCACGCATGCAGCTAGAAACGAATTGATTGTCAACGACGCTCTTGAAGCTGCGTCAAACGGTCGGCATCCGCTCGTGCTGTCTAAAAGGAAAAAGCATGCCGAGGAGCTGTTCAGGCTGCTTAAAGACCGAGGACACGAACCCATTCTCCTGACCGGGGAAATCGACGCCAAAGAAAGAAAAGCGATACTGAACAGTCTTCCCTGCTTCGAACACGAACATCGAATCATCGTCGCCACCGAAAGCCTTCTGGGCGAGGGCTTCGATCTGTCCTACCTTGACACTCTCCTCGTTGCCACGCCGATATCGTGGGACGGCAGCATCACGCAGCAGGCGGGCAGACTGCATAGAAGTCACGAGGGCAAGCGGCGGGTTGAGATATTCGACTACGTTGACCTGTCGATACCCATGCTCGCCCGAATGTACCAGAAAAGACTCAAGACCTACGCCAAGCTCGGGTACGAGGTTTATGTAGCGAAAGACGCCAGCCAAGCCGAGGCAAACATTCTAATTGACTCTTCGCATTTCCTTGAGACCCTAAACAAAGATATCGTCAATGCCACGAAGAACGTTTTCATCGCCGCCCCCTATGCATCTTCCGCATGCCTTACGAAACTCAAGGATTCACTCACCAGCTCCATGACTCGAGGAATTAGCATTGAGATAATCGTTGCCTCAACTCCGCGCGATGACGCGAAGGCGGTCTTTGCCGAAATGGGCATCGACTATTCCGTCAAAACTGAAGGGCGTTTGTGCGCGGCAGTGATTGACGAGGAAACCGTCTGGTACGGAACCATTCCATTACTGGCTTTTCCCAATAATGAGGATTGCAGCATTCGTTTCAAAAGCAGCGAAGTTGCCGCCGAGCTTTTGGACGAAATCCAGCGAAGAGGAGAACCGAAAGCTGCATCAACAAGCGGGACATCCCCATCACTTGCGGTGAAATAGGGACTGTTTTTGGCTTATCAGCCGCAAATCAATCCCTATTCCACCGCAATTTAAAATCGAGTGGCTAGCTCAGTGGGCCCTGGAACAGTTCTTGATGCGAACCCATTCTTACAAGTCGGATCACTGGATTAGTTTTGTGCGGCAGGTAGAGAACGACCACGTCGATCAGGCCATCGGAAAGATGAAAAGCGATGTGACCGTTGTAATTGCCGCCCGGGTTGGAGAGCTCGTGGGCACCGTACTCTGCCGGAAGCACGCCGTGTGCCGCAAGCTCGGCAACTGCCGCCTTAAACTCGGTTTTTAGCTGCGGGTGGCTCTGCATCGCTCGCTTATAGTCGGCCTTAAACTGAGCCTCGACCTTAATTTCAAACATCGTCTAATCCTCATCGAGGAACGACATCAACTCATCAACGTTATCGAATGACGGGCTGTCGTCTGGCAGAATCCCCAGCTCACGAGCCTCGGCGATCACCATAGCGCGCCTCGTCGCCTCGTTGGGTACCTCCGGCCGCCCCACAATCTCAAACGGAATCTTCCGCTGGTTCACAAGCTGCCGAACAGCAAGGTTGAGATACGAATTAAGGTTCAGGCCAACCGAATCTAAAAACTCAGTCGCCTGCTCCTTAAGCCCCTCCTCGATGCGGACCGTCGTGGGCTTAATCGTTGCAGTAGACATACGCGACCTCCTCGCCCTCGTCTTTTGCATCAGTATACCCAATAAAAATGGCAATCTGATGTTAGATAGCATCAGATTGCCATGCATATTCATGTCGCAGCGGCACGATTGCTCTACATCAGCCCGCTCAGGGCGACGTCGACCGCTTCGTTGAGGTCGTCGGTGATGTGCACCAGATCAGGATCGAGCGGGCTGATCATACCGGTGTCCATCACCGGACCGTTAAGCCAGTCGAATAGGCCCTGCCAGTACTCGGTGCCCACCAGCACAAGCGGCATGCGCTTGACCTTGTGCGTCTGCACCAGCGTGAGCACCTCGAACATCTCGTCGAGCGTGCCAAAACCTCCGGGAAACACGATGGCGCCCGAACTGTATTTGACGAACATGGTCTTGCGCACAAAGAAGTAGCGGAAGTCCATACCGAGGTTCACATATTTGTTGAGCCCGTGCTCGTGCGGAAGCTCGATACCCAAGCCAACTGACTTGCCGTTGACGCTCGCCGCTCCCCTGTTGGCCGCCTCCATGATGCCGGGGCCGCCACCGGTGATGACCGCCACGCCACGTTGTGCGATCTTGCGCCCGACGGTACGCGCCGCCTTGTAGAGCGGATCGGTCTTGGGCGTGCGAGCGCTACCGAAGATGGTCACAGCGGGCCCGAGCTCGGCAAGTGCGCCAAAGCCATCGACAAACTCGGCCTGGATGCGCAGCACGCGCCACGGATCAGCATGCAGCCAGTCGGTCGACTCCTCGGGCGCCAGCAGGTTGGCGTAGGTGTTGTCCTTAGGAATCATGGGGCCGCGCATAACCACGGGGCCGCGGCGGTACGTCTCGTCGTAGGCAGGCTCGCCCTCGACATTCTCGTTCTTAATCATGGGTACTCCTATCGAGAAAAAGAAAAACGGGCGGGGTCGACGCCATGCGCCAAACACCCGCCCGAGCATCAACTATTCGGTATGGTACCCACGATGCATCAAGTGCTTGAAAGCTATCGGTCAGCGGTCGCGCAGACGGTGTTAGCAAACGTGATGACCGATCGCCGCCTGGCCTTTGCCGTTGCTCGCGCCCCGCAAGCGCGCCCGCCGCAGCTCTTAGTAATCCACCGCCGCAGGGCTGTTCATCCAGTCGCTCACGAACGCGCCGTAACGGCCCTCGATAATGGCCTGGCGGGCACGCCGCATAAGGTTGAGCAGGTAATAGATGTTGTGCATCGAAAGCAGAATGCCGCCGAGCATCTCCTTCTGCGTGACCATGTGGCGAATGAGCGCGCGGCTGTAGCCGCCCGTGCACACCGGGCAGGTGCAGGTGGGATCGATGGGACCGTCGTCGTGCGCAAAGCGCGCGTTGCGGAAGTTGAGGCGACCCTCGCTCGAAAACGCCGTACCCATGCGGCCGGTGCGCGTCGGCAGCACGCAGTCGAACATGTCGATGCCCACACCCACACCACGCACGAGGGTGGTGGGGTTGCCGACGCCCATCAGATAGCGCGGCTTGTGCTTGGGCATGTACTCGCTCGCGAGCGGTGCCAGCGTCTCAAACATGGTCTCGTGGTCCTCGCCCACCGAGTAGCCACCGATGCCGTAGCCCGGGAAGTCGCCGCACTCCTCCAGATGGCGCAACGAGCGCAGGCGCAGGTCCAGATGCATACCGCCCTGAACGATGCCAAAGAGCGCCTGGTCGTCGCGGGTATGAGCCTTATAGCAGCGCTCGGCCCACATGCTCGACAGTTCAACGGCGCGCTCAACGTAGGCGCGCGTGGCGGGATAGCCCGGGCACTGGTCCAGCTGCATGCAGATGTCGGAGCCGAGCTTCATGGCGATTTCCATGTTGTCCTCGGGCGTCCAGAACACGTGGCGGCCGTCGTAGTCGTTGACGATAAAGCGCACGCCCTCGTCGGTGAGCTTGACGGCGTCGTTGTGGCTGAACACCTGGAAGCCGCCCGAGTCGGTAAGAATGGGGCCGTGCCAGTTCATAAACTTGTGCAGGCCGCCCAGCTCGGCAATGGTGTCCTCGCCGGGACGCATGGACAGGTGATAGGTGTTGGCAAGCACGATCTGGGCGCCGAGCTGCTTGACGGTCTCGGTGGGGATGCCCTTGACGTTTGCCTTGGTGCCCACGGGCATAAAGATTGGCGTCTCGATGTCGCCGTGCGGGGTGTGCAGTACGCCGGCACGCGCGTGCGTCGTCGGATCCTCGGCAATCAGGTCGAATTTAAAAAGGCTCTGGTCCATAAACTGGAACTCCTTGGTTGCGGTTCATACGCAAATCATTATACGGGCAACCCGCAAGGAGCACCGACTCGACAAAAACTGGCGCAAAGGAAACCTGCCCACTTACACCAATGCACCAGGAAAAAATGATCCGTTTTCCTCCGTCCCCAACGGATCATTTCCGACAGCCACAGCAACACCGATGTTATGGCACCGACAGACACTATGACCCAATCCGAGGGCACTAAAAAGATAGGAGCCCCCGCTCGTGACCGCGGGTCGGGGCTGCGACAATGATGTTGAAGTGCCATAGGCGCAGCCGCGCCGCAACGAGGT
>DBFNYT010000082.1:0-13627 GCA_048425625.1 Collinsella sp.
GCAGCCCCATGGGCGCCAGCGGAATGTGGGGTCACCGCGCGGTCCGCATCTGATGGTATCGACGCCAATGGTATACGGGTGCATCATCGACGTCTTCAATTAAGAAGATATCAGTGCGGAGTGTTCTGAAAACTAAGCCCGGCCCCCGCCTGCGGCGACGCTGCTGCGAGCGGTCTGCGATGGGGCCGTTGTTGGTTGGGGCCGCTGGGCTGATGGGGAGCACGTGGTTGTTGCGGGCCCTGGTCCCGGCGGCGGCCTCGGCGCTTTGCGCCTGCCGCCTTGGGGGACTGTGGGGCGCGGCCGGCAGCTGTGGCGCGTTGCGCTTGCTGCCTGGGGTGACTGCGGGGCCGTGACGGCAGCCGCGGCGTTGTCGCGCCTGCTGCCTGCGGGGACTTTGGGGTTGGTGCGAATCGAGGTCTAATACTTTTCCGAGAAGTGAACGACCTTATTTGGACCCCCGAAGCATTGGCATATTTTGACCGCCATTTCCTGCGGTTTTGTTGCGCGAATCCTGCGGTTTTGCGGTCTAAAGGTGTGGATGCTCCGGGGCTTCGATTTTACTCGTTCACTTCTCGGGAAAGTATTAGAGCTCAGCTGATAGAGGTACCGCTCTGGCGTCGAAGCCCTGCGTCTTCTTCGCTTGATTGGGGAAAGCGGCCTCGCTTAAATAATCACGAGCCTGCCCAGGTGTATCTGACAGGTTGTCTGCACAGTTCGCGGTATTATGTTTGCGAAGTTTTGAAAGGAGCCGCTGGTGGTCACGACGACATTTGCTTCGCCTTTGGGCGAAATCTTGCTTGCCGCTGATGGCCGCGGTTTGACGGGGCTTTGGTTTGAGGGTCAGGAGCACTTTGGCTCTACGCTGCTCAAAGAGGATGCGGAGTATGTCGTAGGTGCCGATGCGGTTTCTGGTACCGGTGGGATGTCTTCGGTGAGTCCGGCAAATGGCGCGGCATCTTCGGTGCTTGAGCGTTCTTGGGCTTGGCTGAATGCTTATTTTGCGGGGCAGGAGCCTCGGTTTACGCCGCCGTTGCATATGATTGGCACGGCGTTTCAGCGTGAGGTTTGGTTTGAGCTGCTTTCTATCCCGCGTGGCGAGGTCGCTACGTATGGTGAGATCGCCCAGCGTGTTGCTGCTCGACATCGTGTACCGGGAAACGAAGCACCCGTTGTGTCTCCCCGTGCCGTGGGGGCCGCGGTCGCGCGTAATCCCATTTCGATTATCGTGCCGTGCCATCGCGTGGTCGCGGCCGACGGCTCGCTTAACGGATATGCCGGCGGTCTCGACCGCAAGGAGTGGCTGCTCCGGCTTGAGAGCGCGTACGAGGAGTAACGCTCGAACACTTTGCATAACTAGGACGCCGTGAAAGAACGAGTCGCCGTCTTTTCGCGACCGGCATGCGTCCAAGCGCTCGGCATCTGCGCCTTAAGTTTGGTTAAGCCAAATCCTGCGTATTTGAAAACGCGCAGGTTGAGCAGCTAAGGCTGCGCTAAGACGGCTGGCGGTGCGCTATCATCGGCGGTATCGAAACCTGTAGAGCCGTGCGCCAAAGGAACAACCATGAAGCTGATGCTTGCCGAGGACGAACCCGGCCTCTCCCGCGCCCTTACCGCGATTCTTCAACATAGCGACTACGAGGTCGACACTGCCCTCGACGGTCTGACGGCGCTCGAATATCTGCTCGCCAACGACTATGACGCCGCAATCCTGGACATCATGATGCCCGGCATGGATGGCATCGAGGTGCTCAAGCGCACACGCACCGCCGGTAAGCGACTGCCCATCATCATGCTCACGGCAAAAAGCGAGGTGTCCGATAAGGTCGAGGGCCTGGATGCCGGCGCCAACGACTATCTGACTAAGCCGTTTGCCGCCAAGGAGCTGCTCGCGCGCATCCGTGCCATGACACGTGCCGCGACGGCAATTGACGCCACGACGCTCAGCGTGGGCAACGTGCGCCTCGACACGGCGGCTTGCACGCTTGTGGGTCCCTTGGGTGAGGAACACCTAGCCAATCGTGAGTTTCAGCTTATGGAACTCTTTATGCACAACGCCGGGACGCGCATGCCCACCGAGCGTCTGATGCTCGAGGTTTGGGGCGAGGACGCGCCCGAAGGTGCCAACGTGGTGTGGGTCTACATCTCATACCTGCGTAAAAAGCTGACGGCGCTCGGTGCCGACGTGGCCATTCGCGCATCGCGCAACCAGGGCTATTCGCTCGAGGTTGTCGAGGAAGGCGAATAAGCGTGAGCGCGAGCGCGTGGTGGAAGCGCGCGACGGCAAAGCTCGGCATGGGCGCGGACTCGGGCAATCCGGGGCACGCCGATGCTGTCAGTGCAATGGGCCGCCGCCTGCGTCGCAAGTTCATCTTGGTTGCCATGGGTGCCGTGACCGTGGTGCTCGCGCTTATCATCGCCGGCATCAACATCGTCAATTATTCGCATGTCTGTAAAATGGCCGACGCTCGCCTGGACTATATCCTGGCGGGCAAGGACGGTATCGATTGGGGGGACGAGCCTAAAGCCGATCCCGCTAATGGCAAGGATGCCGGCGATAGTCAGGCGGGCGTTCGCATCAGGCACTTCGAAGGCATGACGGCGGAGTCTCCCTTCGACACGCGCTACTTTACGGTGTCGATTGCCGGCGGGCAGGTGACCGATGTCAACACGGCCCGCATTGCCGCGGTGGGTGCCAAGCGTGCCGCCTGCATCGCTGCAGGACTATATTCCAAGGGCTGGACCTCGGGCTTTTCTGGTAACTACCGCTATACGGTTACGGTTCAGGGCGACGAGACAACCTATGTGTTCGTGGACTGCTCGCGCGAGCTTGCAAGCTTTCATTCGTTTTTGAGCGCGAGCGTGGCAATCAGTTGCATTGGCTGGCTGGCGGTGCTGGCAATTGTGGCGGGTGCTTCGGGTGCGGTGATTCGACCGATGGTCGAGAGCTACAGCAAGCAAAAGCGCTTTATTACCGACGCGAGCCACGAGATCAAGACGCCGCTGGCTGTGATTGACGCCGCCAACGAGGTACAAGAGATCGAGAGCGGCGAGAGCGAGTGGACGCAGAGCATTCACGAGCAGGTCGCGCGGCTGACGGCGCTGACGGAGCGTCTGGTGTTTCTGGCGCGTATGGACGAGGGCTCGGCGGGCTTTACCATGACATCGATCGATCTTTCGGAGGCCGTGGACAAGGCTGCGGCGCCGTTTAAGTCGGTGGCGGTTTCGCGTGGCAAGCGCCTGTCGACGTCGATTGCGAGTGGCGTGCGGGCCCATGCCGATGCCACGGCAGTGGCGCAGGCTGTTGAGCTGCTGCTGGACAACGCCACACGCTACGCAAGCGAGGGCAGCGTGATCGAGCTGAGCCTGCGCGCCGTTTCGCGCGGTGCGGGCAAAGGCTCGGCCGAGCTTGTCGTATCGAATGCTGTTGATGAGCTGCCCGAGGGCGACCTGGACCGGCTGTTCGACCGCTTCTACCGTGCAGACGTCTCGCGTAGCTCCAAGACGGGCGGCTCGGGCGTGGGTCTATCCGTCGTGCGCGCCATCGCCGAGGCCCATGGCGGGAGCGCTTCTGTCTGCGGCCACAGCAACCGGATCACCTTCACTGTCCGCCTCTAAAACCTACCAAAATAAACCTGTCCCTTTTTGGTCGGTGCGAAATGGGTAATACTAAAGAGTTATCCGACCAGATGGGAACCGATCGATGGCCTATATCGAATTCAAAGACGTCATCAAAGCATACGGCGAGGGCGATGCCCGCATCCATGCGCTCGACGGCGCGAGCTTTACCGTTGAGCGCGGTGAGCTCGCCATTATCCTGGGCGCTTCGGGCGCCGGCAAGACTACGGCGCTCAACATCCTAGGCGGCATGGATACGGTAACCTCCGGCTCCGTGACAGTGGACGGGCGCGACGTGAGCTCTGCCAACGAGGCGCAGCTTGTGGAGTACCGCCGCGCCGACGTCGGCTTTGTCTTTCAGTTCTACAATCTGGTTCCCAACCTGACGGCGCTCGAAAACGTTGAGCTTGCAGCTCAGATCTGCCCCGATTCGCTCGATGCCGAACAGACGCTTCGCCAGGTTGGCCTGGGCGAGCGCCTCGCCAACTTCCCCGCGCAGCTTTCGGGCGGCGAGCAGCAGCGCGTGTCCATTGCCCGCGCACTGGCCAAGAACCCCAAGCTTCTTTTATGCGACGAGCCCACGGGCGCGCTCGACTATAAAACCGGCAAGCAGATCTTGCAGCTGCTGCAGGATACCTGCCGCAAGCAGGGCATTACGGTCATCATCATCACGCACAACTCCGCGCTCGCGCCCATGGCCGATCGCCTGATCCGCTTTAAGAGTGGTCGCGTGGAGAGCGAGACGGTCCAGCAAAATCCCGTGCCTATCGAGACGATCGAGTGGTAGCGCCCATGGACCAGGACCGCCAAAACAGCCAAAACCACGATACGGAGCGCGCGGGTCGCGACCGGGAGTTTGCGACCTACCGCACCGCTCAGAGCTCAAACGATATGGTGCCGACGGTTTTTCGCCGTGGCATCTACCGTACAATCCGCGGCAGTCTTAAGCGCTTCTTGTCTATCGTGGTCATTACCGCGCTTGGCGTGAGCGTGATGTGCGGTCTTAAGGCAGGCTGCGAAGATTTGCGCGATTCGGTCGACGCCTATTTTGACCAGCAGAATGTCTATGACATTAACGTGCAGTCGACCTATGGCCTTACGCGCGACGATCTTGCGGCTATCCAAGAGGTCGACGGCGTCGAGACGGCCGAGGGTATCTACACCGAGACCGCCTACACCGCCGTGGGCACAACACGCGAGCGCGTGATCGTGCAAAGTCTTTCCAAGGAGAATATCGATCAACCGGTGCTGGTGAGCGGTGATTTGCCCGAGAGCGCCGATGAGGTCGCGGTGACTTCGAAGTTCCTGAAGGCTTCGGGCAAAAAGCTCGGCGATACGGTGAGTTTTGCCGCCAATGACGCGAGCTCGTCGAACCAAAGTGCCAAGGACCAGTTTGCCGCGGGCGATTACACCATTACGGCCGAGGTCCTCGATCCCACCGACGTGAGCTCCGACTCGACAGTCAACGCCTTTCGCGCTGCTTCGGCTGCGGACTATAAGTTCTATGTGAACGAGGACGCCGCGACATCTTCTTCCTACTCCTCGGTCCACGTGATCGTCGAGGGAGCCAAGAGCCTCAGCTCCTATTCGGACGCCTACACGACAAAGATCAACGAGGTCAAGGGCAATATCGAGAAGATCCGCAGGGAGCGTGAGAAGGCACGTGCTCAGGAGTTGACGGTTGACACGCCGGCAAGCTTGGATGCGGCCGAGCGCCAGGCGAATATGCTCTTTGGGATTGAACAGGGCAACATCGACCGTATGGCCGAGGGCAGCGACGAACGTGCACAGGCGCAAGCTGACCTGGACCAGCGCCGCGCCGCCGCTGACCAGCATTTTGCCGATGCCCGCGCCGAGCTTTCCGATCTGGGCGAATGCACTTGGTACATCCAGGACCGCGGTAACATCGCAAGCTACTCGAGCGTCGAGAGCGATAGCTCGTCAATTGAGGCCATCGCCACGGTGTTCCCGTTTATCTTCTTTATCGTCGCCGTGCTCATCAGCCTTACCACCGCTACGCGCATGGTCGAGGAGGAGCGCACGCTTATTGGCCTGTACAAGGCGCTCGGCTATTCACGTGGGCGTATTCTGTCCAAATACGTGGACTACTCGCTGTGGGCGTGTCTGATCGGCGGCGTGCTCGGCAACATCATCGGATTTGTGGGCCTGCCGCTGTTCCTGTTTACGGTGTTCGACGACATGTACTCGCTGCCCCAGATGCTGCTTTCGTACGACATCGTGTCGTCGCTCGTGTCGGTGGCGCTGTTTGCCGTGGGCGTGGTGGGCGCTACGATTATCGCCTGCCGCCACGAGATGTCCGAGACCCCAGCCTCGCTTATGCGTCCCAAGGCCCCGCGTGCCGGCTCGCGCATCTTGCTTGAGCGCATCGGCTTTATCTGGCGTCGCATGGGCTTTTTGAACAAGGTGGCGGCGCGTAACCTGTTCCGCTACAAAAAGCGCGCCTTTATGACCATCTTTGGCATCGCGGGCTGCACGGCGCTTGTAATTTGCGGCATGGGCATTCGTGATACGTCGGTCGCGCTGTCGCCCAAGCAGTACGGCCACGTCACGCGCTACGATCTGCTGGCGGTCGCCAATCCCGACGATTTTTCACAGACGTGCGCGGCATTGGATGGGCGCAGCGCGTCCAATGATTCCAACGTGACCGTGACTTCGACGCTGCCGATTATGACCGACAACGTCACCTTTACATTTGGCGGCAAGAGCGAGACTGTGCAGCTGATCGTGGTGCCCGATGACCGCACGAGTGACTTGGGCGATTACGTGCGTCTGGAGGATGAGTCCAAAGAACCGCTGCCTTTGCGTGACGGAGACGTGTATCTGAGCAAAAGTTCACAGCTGGTGCTGGGGATTCAGCCGGGCGATACGGCTCACGTCCAGGATTCGTCGCTCAATGTTGCCAAGGTCAAAGTCAGCGACATTTCGCTTAACTATCTGGGCAACACGCTTTACATGACGCAGGGCACCTATGAGCGCACGTTCGGCCGAAGCGCGCGTCTTAACGGCATCTTTGCACTGCTCAAGGGTTCGTCGGCCGACCAGATTGCGTTTAGCAAGAATCTTAAGAGTGACGGTTGGCTTACGATTTCGAGTACGGCCGAGCATTGGGAAAACTATGAGGCGAACTTTACGATTATCAATTCGGTCGTGGTGCTCGTGACCTTTATGGCGGCGTGCCTGTCGTTTGTGGTGGTGTTTACGCTGTCCAACACGAATATCTCCGAGCGCGAGCGCGAGCTGGCGACCATTAAGGTGTTGGGCTTCCGTCGCGGCGAGGTGCACCACTACGTCAACAAGGAGACGTTGATCCTCACGGCGATTGGCGCCGCACTGGGCGTACCGCTAGGCGGCTTGCTGGCCGAGAGTTTTACGTACATCCTGCAGATGCCGTCGCTGTATTTTGATGTTGAGGTCGAGCCGCTGAGCTACGTGCTATCCGTGTTGCTGGCCTTTGCCTTTACGTTTATCGTCAACCTTGCCACCAATCGAACGCTCAACAAGATCGACATGGTCGGCGCCCTCAAGAGCGCCGAGTAACCTGCCAAAAAGGGACAGGTATATTTTGGCAGGTTTTATCTGGGCAAACGCCGGACAACCATTAGGTGGCCCAGCGTTTGCCCCGTTTTGCTGGGGATGTCTGTCGTTCAGTGCTCTTACTGGCCAATCCAGTGTTGCGCATAGCTCTTAATGTCTTCGGTAAAACCGTCAAGGTCGTCAAGGGTGATCACGCTGTCGATAAGCAAATTGGCTATCTCGCGGTGCATTGTGCTGCGGCGAATGTCGTTTGCAATTACGCCTGAGGACAGCTTGTCTCTATTGAGGCGCTCTTCTAGTGCCCAAAATCTACTGGACGCTTCGCTGTCGCCGTTCAGCATCTCAACGTACTGGCCGATGAGCTTTTCCATATAACGTTCTTGCCATTGAGGAAGCATTTTCTTAAACAGCTTCCAGTCGCTTTCGGTTACGTCGCGCATATGTTCTCCGCTCGTCAAACGGGCTTTCCATTTGCCTTTCATTTTATTTGGTTTTCGCTCGCAGGTGCGGATGAGAGGCTCTCTTTAGCCTTCGAGATTGGGCTTGAATGGGTCGTATGCCACAAAACGGGCCTATCTACTACGTTTAATTGGATACCCTCAACCATGCCGGGAAAACGAAAAATAAAACCGCAGGTAGAAGGCCTGTCGATTTTCGAAAAAGGCGGTCATGGTTGGCCCCATCGAGTTAAACGTAGTAGATTGCCCCTTTTCGTGGCGGACCATCAAACGAACGCCGACGCTTGTGCTGTAGCCGCTCCGACCATTCGTAAGTTGCGGTGGAATAGTTCCTAAACTCGACTACTCAAGGCTAAAACCGGAGCTATATCACCGCAACTTAGGGGGATGGGCGGGGGAGTACTAGTTGGGTGCTGCTGTCGGGCTGGGATGGTTTAGGCTCGCTCGCGATGCTTCCATTGTTTGCGGCACCAGCGCATGAGTGCTTTTACGACCGGGATGGTGATGAGGATTACCCAGGCGGGATGGGGTTGTTCCAGGCAGAGCCACATGTAGAGGAACCATGCCTCGGCACTGACTGAATAGACGACATCGATCAGCTTAGATAAGTGGCGTTGGTCGATAAAGTCGCCAAATGCGTAGTAGACGGGAATCAAAAAGACGAGGAAGAGTCCCGCAGCCCATGTGCCGTAGACAATGCCGAGCACCAGATAGGCGAGGGCGACAAGCGCGGGGAAGGGGAATTTGTTCCATGTACGTCCGACCTTGGTGTGGAAATGCTTGCCATGATGGTCGAGCTTGTCGTGTGCTTCCTTCCAGCTGGAGAACGTCTCGCCGTCGATGGTGACGGTGCCGTCGTCATTGGTATGCACGCTATGTCCATCGTCCTCAAGCGTATCGACATGCACGCCGTCCGGCCCCACATGCACCTCTTCGCCCTTGCGCTCGTTGGTCACATGGATGCCGTTCCAGCCAACATGGACTTCCTCGCCTTTATTGGGATCAATGACGTGGATGCCGCGCGCGAGGGAAATATCGACAAGTGGTTTGTCGCCGCAATCGGCGTGCTCGGCAGAATCTTCGGCCTCTTTAACCTCATTCACCGTTTCGGTGCTGCCGTCCTCTGAGCTATCGGCATCGCTAGCCGCTTCCCCATACAACAACTCATCCAGTGACACGCCATACAGCGCGGCGAGCGCAATGAGGTTATCGGTATCGGGTGAGGACTCGCTGCGTTCCCATTTACTGACAGCCTGACGACTCACACCCAGCTGGGCGGCAAGCGCCTCCTGAGAAAGCCCGGCAGCTTTGCGGCGATCGACGAGGCGCTGCGCCATCGCAAGATCCATGGTGGTTCCTTTCGTTTGATGGTCGAATCGAATGAGCCGAGTATGCCGAGAACAACCGGTAGCGACCACCATTTCTAGTTAGAATCTGCCCCAACCCTACCGCAACTACCGGTAGCAACCATCATGACCAGCAATTATGTGACAAATGTTAGTGCTACTCTCAGCTAAGAGCCCGCCACATCCCAAAATCTCAGCCCACGCACCCGCAGCAAGAAGACGAATAGCCTCGGCCTCCCCAGTCACCGTAGGAGGCCCCAGGGCTTACCTCCCAAATCTTTCCGCAGGACGGAAGGATCCCGCCGCGCGAAGCGCACGGCGGGATCCTGACATGTCCGAGGACGATTTGGGAGGTAAGCCCTGGGGCCTCCGATGAGAGCAGTTTCGGCCGAGGCTATTCGTCGCCGAAGCTGATGCCCAGCGCCTTGGCCTCGCGCACAAGATCGCTCTGGGGGTCGACATATTTGAGCTTGCCGGCGACCTCCTCGAGCGGCATGTGGCACATCTTGCCGTCGCGCAAGGCAATCATGTAGCCAAACTCGCCACGCAGGCAGCCGAGCGCTGCCTCGACGCCGCACTGAGTCGCAAAGATGCGGTCCTGGGCGTCGGGCTGGCCGCCGCGCTGCGTGTGACCTGGGATGGCGACGCGGGTCTCGCGACCGGTCTTGGCCTCGATCTCCTTGGCGATGTCGTAGACGATTGACGGGCTCGTGCGCTCGGCGAGCTTCTTCTTGTACTCCTTCTTGGACAGCGCCGCGTCCTCCTTGGAGATAGCGCCCTCGGCGACGGCCACGATGGTAAAGCGGCTGCCGGTTTCCATGCGATGCTCAATGGTCTTGATGACGTTGTCCATGTCGTAGGGGATCTCGGGAATCAAGATGACATCCGCGCCGCCCGCGACGCCGGCGTACAGCGGGATCCAGCCAACCTTGTGGCCCATGATCTCGATAACGAACACGCGCCCATGGCTCGAAGCGGTGGTGTGGATGTCGTCGATGCACTTGGTGGCGACGTCGATGGCGCTCGTAAAGCCAAACGTCAGCTCGGTGCCCCAGGTGTCGTTATCGATGGTCTTGGGCAGAGCGATAACGTTGAGGCCCTCTTCGCGCAGGCGGTTGGCGGTCTTGGTGGAGCCGTTGCCGCCCAGCATAAACAGGCAGTCGAGCTGCAACTTGTGATAGGTGTGGACCATCGCGGGCACCTTCTCGACGCCGTCGGCCTCGGGAATGTTCAGGCGCTTGAACGGCGTGCGGCTCGTGCCTAGGATGGTGCCGCCGCGGGTGAGGATACCGCTAAAATCGGCGGGCGTCATGACGCGGAACCTGCTGTAGATAAGGCCCTGATAGCCGTCCTCAAAGCCATAAATCTCGATAGGCTCTTCGCTATTGGTCATAAGCGTTTTGACAATGCCGCGCATGGTGGCGTTGAGCGCCTGGCAGTCGCCGCCACTAGTAAGAAGACCGATTCTAAGCATGGTGAATCCTTCCGGGCAAGTTATAACATGCGCATAAGTTTACCCCCGCACACTGTTGATGCGGGGGTAAAACGTGTTAGCTCAAGCGTATGGAAATGTAAGCAACGTCAGGCGAGCGTAAGGACGACGGTGCCAGCGCCTTACAGCGCGAAGGCATCGACGTCGCCCCAGTGGCGGCGCAGCGTGATGGCGGCAGCGGGCTCGGTGTTGTCAAAGACGACCGACCACTGCGTATTGCTGGTGATGTCTTCCGGATTGGGCTCTTGCGCTGCGGCGCGTAGGGCCTTCCAAGCGACTGCCTCGTCCTGGGCACCGACATGGGCGTCAAGGACATCGGCGATTGCGACGGCGCGCTCTTTACCATGGCCCAGCTCGCCATTCTTTTGGTTGGGCAGCACTTCGTCGCCATAGCAGGCATAGAAGTTCGTAACCTGGCGTACAGGAGTCACTTTGCATGCACGGTCGGGGTCGCGCGGATCCCACTCCACCACCCGCGCGTCACCGGCGGCGTCGTTGATAAAGAAGTGGTAATCGCGTCCTGCCATGGCGTGCATGTCGTAGGCGGAAAGCAGGTCGACAGCTTCTTGCGTGGTGGCGGCACGGTCGAGCACCAGGCGGATGGCGAGCGAGGTATTGATGACGGGGCGTTGCGTGTCCTGGTCACAGGGCTTGGAATCCAGGGTGAGTACGGCAATGGACACGCCGCATTCGTTAACACCGTCGAGCTGAGCAAACGGGCCCATGAGTGCGGCGGCACGTCCCGCGACGGAGTCAAGCGGAGTGTTATCGCCCAGGTTGTTAAGGGCGGCAAACCCGATGGAGGCATAGCTGCCGCGCGGGTGATTGCGCACCAGCAGCGCCGAGGTGTCGTCCTTAAAGTCGTAATTGCGACCGGTGCGCACGCGGCCTTCGGCATCTACGGCGACAAAAGCGCTGCAGGCAAACTGGGGCGCCTGGACATGTGCCGGCACACCGGGCAGCACCTGCGCCACCACGGCATCGATATAGGCCTGGTCGTCGCGCACGCCAGCGGCGATGATGCGGTCGAGGTCGTAGTCGTAAGCGATGTTGATCGCGTACAGGTCATAGCCATCCTCGTAGCCGGTCAAGCGTTTGAGCGACGCGACGGACTTGATTTGCTTGCGGTAAACGATACCGGTGGCAGCGGCAAGGCCGACGGCGACGCCTGCGACACCGCAGGCGATGGCAACATTGCGTGGCTTCATGACGGCTCCTCTCGTCCTGTTACTGCAATTGTCGCAAAAGGTGCGCGGGCATGATGGCTCAACTTGGTGAGCGGCGCGGAATTAAGCACGGAATGAAGAGTGCGGCGCTGGCGTGGCGGGGTATGCTGGAGGGGATCATCAGCCCAGCGAAAGGGGAGAACATGACGGATCAGGAAGCGCCCGAGCGCGCGCATGTGACGGCCGACGATATCGAGGCTGCCAACGACCTTATCGACTTTATCGAGGCATGCCCCAGCATGTTTCATACGGCGGCGACCATTATGGCCGAGCTCGACGAGGCGGGCTTTACCTACCTGCCCGAGAATGCGGCGTGGGACATCGAGCCGGGCGGGCGTTATTACACGCAGCGCAATACCTCGAGCGTCATCGCTTTTAAGGTGGGCGAAGACCTGGCCGCGACGTGGGGCGAGGACGGCGTTGCCGGCGACTATCATTTTCAGCTCACGGCGTCGCACAGCGATTCGCCGACGTTTAAGGTCAAGGCCATGCCCGAGCTCGACGGCGCGGGCGAGACGCTGCGCCTGAACACCGAGGCCTACGGCGGCATGATCGACTACACCTGGTTCGATCGTCCGCTGGCACTCGCGGGCCGCGTGCTGGTGCGCGAGGGCGACCGTATCGAGAGTCGTTTGCTCGCTACCGAGCGCGAAGTCGCCATCATCCCGAGTCTTGCCATCCATATGAACCGCGGCGTCAACGAGGGCTTTGCTCCCAACCGCGCCGTCGACCTTTGCCCGCTCATCAGCGCCGGCGAGCTTAAGCAGGGCGACTTTGATGCTCTGATCGCCGACGAGCTGGACGTTGAGCCCGAGCAAATCTTGGGTCGCGACCTGTTCCTGGTCAATCGTCAGGATGCGCGCATTTGGGGCTGGGCCGACGAGTTTATCTCGACGCCCAAGCTTGATGACCTGGCCTGCGCCTACACCTCTCTGCAGGCATTTTTGGGTGCCGAGAACGCGCGCGACGTCTCGGTCTTCTGCTGCTTCGATAACGAGGAGGTTGGTTCCGAGACCAAGCAGGGCGCCATGTCGACGTTCTTGGCCGACGCGCTGCGCCGCATCAACGGATCGCTGGGCTTTGACGGCGAGTCGTATCATCGCGCCCTTGCCGCATCGATGCTCGTGAGCTGCGACAACGCGCATGCCGTGCACCCCAACCACGCCGAGAAGTGCGATGCGCGCAACCAGGTTGTGCTCAACGGCGGCATCGTCATCAAGGAAGCCGCCAACCAGCGCTACTGCACCGATGCCTTTAGCCGCGCGGTGTTCCAGGCTATCTGCGATGACGCCGATGTGCCCACGCAGGCCTTCGCCAACAAGAGCGATATGGCCGGCGGCTCCACGCTCGGTAACCTGTCCAATATGCAGGCGAGCATGCATGCCGTGGACGTGGGCCTGCCGCAGCTGGCCATGCACTCAAGCTACGAGACCGGCGGCGTGCGCGACGTGATGTACGCCATCCGCGCTCTCACCGCGTTCTACGAGCGTAACCTAACCATCAACGGCGCCGAAAGCGTGGAGCTCTAAATGCGAGCCGAAGACGAGAAGACCGAGGGCAGGTCTCAACTAATCGATCAGGGGTCGAAGCTGTTCGCCGCCGCTTGCCATGAATCGGGAATCGACGTGTCCAACGCGTGGCCGGCGAGCGATGAAGAACTCAAGCGTAGCGCCTATTCGGACCACTTTGGTAAGGAGATGGACTGGCTTTAATAGGCGAAACGCCCGAAAGCGCCAGATGAATGTCTGATATCACTTTGACAAAAGTATCGCAGGCAAAACCAACGTAATGGTGCAAACTAACCTGACCCCATTGCACCAAAAAGGGAGAATGCCGCAGGTCGGACAAAAGTCAGCGAGAGCCCGCCAGAGCGAGCAAGGTGACGTGAAAGAGGAGGGCATAGGCCTTTTGGCCATGCCCGACGATTGAACGTCA
>DBFNYT010000083.1:0-2854 GCA_048425625.1 Collinsella sp.
AGTTACAAGGCGCCAGAGATCGCGCCAAATACGGGAAACACCCGCGGGCATACAGCCCGCGGGCGCCCTCAATCAAAAGCTCTTAGGCCTGCTCGGATGTCTTGGGCTCGTCCTTGTACAGGACGAACGAGACGGCAAAGGAAACCAGCGCGGCGACCGCAAACATGATCGCGTACTGCACGGGCTGGGCCAGGCAAAGCAGGATACCGAAGATACCCGTAACGCCCGTGCCGGAGGCAGCCAGCGAAGTGAGCGCGCAGACCAGGGCGCCGCAGCCACCGCCGATGCAGCCAGCGATGAAGGGCTTAAAGAAGCGCAGGTTCACACCAAAGATGGCAGGCTCGGTAATGCCCATGAAGGCGGAAAGAGCCGAAGGAAGCGCCAGGCCCTTGATCTTGGCATCGCGGGTCTTAAAGGCAACGGCGAGTGCGGCGCCACCCTGGGCGATGTTGGCGGCACTGGCGATAGGCAGCCAATAGGTCACACCGTACTGGGCGAGCTGGCCCAGGTCGATGGCGGTGTACATCTGGTGGATACCGGTAACGACCGTGGGGGCATAGAACAGGCCAACGATAAAGGAACCGATGCCGAAGGGCAGGGTGAGCAGGGCCTGAATCAGGCCGAGGATGGCGTTCTCGGCCCAGACAAAGATGGGGCCGACGGCAACGAGGGTCACGAGCACGGTCACGAACACCGAGACGAGCGGGGTCACAAAGAGGTCGAACATCTCGGGAACGATCTTGTGCAGGCGCTTCTCGAGGAAGGTCAGAATAGCGCAGGCGATGACGATGGGGATAACGTGGCCCTGATAACCGACCCACTCAAAGCTGTACACACCGGGGATGACGTTGACCATGGTCTGCACGCCCTCGGAGGCAACCGTATAGGCGCTCTGCAGCGAGGAGTTGATGAACGCACCACCGACGACGGCGCCCAGGTACGGGTTGGCTCCAAAGGCCTTAGCGGCGGAGTAACCGATCAGGATCTGCAGGATGCCAAAGGACGTGCCCGAGACCAGGTCGGCAATCTTGTAAATAAAGTTATTGGTGTCGAGCGCGATAAAGCCGTTGGAGGCCATAAAGTTGAGGGCACTCATAATGCCCAGCAGCAGGCCCGAAGCCACGATGGCGGGGATGATGGGGACAAAGACGTCGCCGAGCACCTTAATGGCACGCATAAAGATGTTCTGCTGCTGCGCCGCGGCCTCCTTGACCTCGGCCTTGGTGGCAGCCTCGACGCCGCTAAGCGCAATGAACTCGTCGTAGACCTTGTTGACGGTGCCGGTACCAAAAATAATCTGGAGCTGGCCCTGGGCCTCAAAGACGCCCTTGGCGCCGTGGATATTCTCGAGGGCCTCCTTGTCGACCTTGGCGTTATCGGCAATCACCAGGCGCAGACGCGTGGCGCAGTGTGCGGCCGAAACAACGTTGCCGGCGCCACCGATGTTGTCGAGCACCTCTTGGGCTGATTTGCGGTAGTCCATGACTTCCCTTTCCTCCAACGGGCGCATTTGCACCCGGCCATCTTTGACACTTACACTGTAATCGTTTTCAGTTTCATATATCTGTAATCGTTTTCATAGTAGGGTAAACGGTAGGAATTAGCCGGCGAATGGTAGTTTTGGGACAAAAACGGGGAACTCAAAGGCAGGCAGACGCGTCCAAGGACTAGACATTCATGAGCTGATGCCCAAGTTTGAGCGTCCGCAGGCCGCTCTCCCCCTCCTCGCAATCGAGCGCGTCGAGCAGCATATTGGTCGCCTCGACGCCGCTGGTCAGGTAGCCGTAATGCACGGTGGGAATGCCGCCCGTCAGCGCGCGCAAAAATGCGTTGTCGCCGAAACCGCTCACGCGACGCACGCCCTCGCCCATGCCGCGCACCTCGTCAAGAGCGCGCAGGGCGCCGGCCGCCATAGTGTCGGTCGCGCACGCGATAAACGAAACATCGGGGACATCGGCAAGCAGCTCGCGCGCAGCGCGATAGCCCGAGTCAAGCGTAAAGGATCCCTGCCGAATCAGGCTCGGATCAAGCACCACGCCCGCGGTGCGCAAGCCGGCCTCAAAACCGCGACGACGGTCGAAACCGGCCGCGCGGTCCTCTTCGGTAACTCCAATGTAGGCGATCTTGCAGTCCACGCGACCCGCAAGCGCACGGCCCAGCTCAAAAGCGGCTTCGTAATCGTCGTGATACACGCACGCCGCGCCCTCGACATGTTGACCGATCAGCACAATGGGCACGCGGCACGACTCAATCGCCCGACGGTGCTCGTCGGTAATCATGGTTGCCACCAACACAATGCCGTCAACCGGGTGGTTTTGGAATAAATCGAGGTATTCGAGCTCACGATCGGCCGCGTTGTCGGTGTTGGCAAGCAGCATCTGGTAGCCACGGCGACCGAGCACCTGGCCAATGCCGGCGGTAATGCGGCTCACGGATTCCGAGTTGATCTTGGGCACGATGACGCCGATGAGCTTGGTGGAGCCGGTGCGCAGCGCACGAGCCTGACTGGACCGCACGTATCCGGTCAGCTCAATCGCCTGTTTAATGCGCTCGGCCTTGTCCACCGAGATATATCCACCGTTGAGGTAGCGCGAGACGGCGGCACTCGAAACGCCAGCCAACTCGGCCACATCTTTCATCTTTACCACGAGCACCCCTGTCATTGAAATCGCTTTCACCATGATACCCGTGACGGCGCTTCGGATAAATCAATATCACCCAGGTCGAGCATACGTCAGACACTATGACCCAATCCGAGGGCACTAAAAAGATAGGAGCCCCCGCTCGTGACCGCGGGTCGGGGCTGCGACAATGATGTTGAAGTGCCATAGGCGCAGCCGCGCCGCAACGAGGT
>DBFNYT010000084.1:0-26826 GCA_048425625.1 Collinsella sp.
TTGGGATACGGAATCCCCGAGCTTGTTGATTTGGGTGGCACAGTCGCTGATGCCCTTCTCCATGTTGTTAAGACGGGCTGCAGTGATGGCGGTCTTGGCGTCCTGCCAAACCTGCTTTACGTAGGTCACAAGGTTTGCCATTTCTAATCCTCTCTTTAAAGCGTGAAGGTCGTCCACGCGCCGATTTCGTCGATGATCGTGCTCGTCCCGGGCATCGTGCTCGCCCCGGGGAATACCGCCTTACCGGGCAAGTTCGCATCCCAGCGCTTGAATGACGCAATCTTGTGCGTGCCCTCGTTCGTCTGCATCCACAGTCCGCCGTCGACGCGCTTGTCTCGAGGCGGCTCGCCGGACTGCATGTAGTAGGGCTTGGTCGCGGCTGCGGCGGCGTTGGCCTGCTTGGCTGCGGCGGTAGCTGCGGATGCGGCTTTGTTCGCGGCGTCGGCATTAGCGTTTGCCGAAGCGGCAGAAGAGTCTGCTTTGCCGGCCGATGCGTTGGCTCGGTCGATGACCTGATTGAGGTTTGCGATCGTGTCGTATAGCTCCTTGACCGCATCGCCGCTGGTCGTGCCGGATTCTAGCGATACGAGGTTGCGGTCGACCGAAGCATGGAAGACGCGTGTGCAGACCACATCGGAGCCCTGCCAGAATTGGACGCAAAGATGCGCTGAATCGGTCTTGAGCACGCTGCCGGGTGCCGCGCACTCCCAGGTGGCAGTCTCGTATCCGCTGACCGAGTTCATCGTCTTGTAGCCGCTGTTGCCGCACCCATCGGCATACGCCAGCTTCGCCGTGATGCCGGCGGCGGACGTGATCGCCTTGCCGTTGTCCGTCAGCTTGACCAGAAGCGTGCGACCGTTTGAATCGCCGCCGGAGAGCATCACTGGCGGGATGTAGTCGTTTGCCGTGTCCACATCGATGGTGATGCGGCGGAAGTTGTCTAGAGCCATCTTGACCCCCTTAATTGCTTGCTGCGGTCAATAATCGGGCAGCTGTCCCCCGCCAGATTTTTACGAGTTGCTGAGCGATATGGCGTGAGTGATCATTCCTTGGCCTCCAGTGCCTTGAGCGCGGCGAGCGCGGCTCTGAAGGTCTCGACCGGGTCGACGGCCTCGGTTCCCTCCCCCGCCTCGTCGGCCGTGGCCGGTTGAGGGTCGACGATGGCCGCCAGCGCGTCGAAGCACGCGACCGTGGCAGCGGTGCGCTTGTCTACGTAGGTTGGCTGCACGAACACGAAGTCCTTGCCCTGCGAACACGGCTCCGACACCTCCGACGCCTTGACAACCTTGCGCGTCCCATCGCTCATGACGGCGATGAATACCATGCCGTTCTTCTCGGCCTCGGCAAGCGCTTCCGCGTCGTAGCAGGTCAATTGCCCCTCGACGTTGCCAACAGGGTCATGCGCCATGTAGTCGACGATGTATGCCATTTGCATTCCTCTCTATCCAGTCGTTCCGACCGTTGAATACGATGTGAAGAGACCGTTGATCGTGTTTATAACGAAGGTCCCGTAATGCCATCCGACTGTGCCGTCGTGATTGTCGTGCACCTCTGAGACCAAGGGTTGAGACACGGAGCCGGTTCGTCCGTAAGTCGTGGTAACGTTTCTGTCGGACGTCGCCGCGGTGGAGATGATCGGAGATGATATGCGAACACTTCCCTGCGCCTGCATCTGGATTCCGTAATAGACGGCCCCCGTGTCCGTGTCGCGCATCGACGCCGTGTAGTCGATGTATCCGACTTTTGTCGGGGTGCTTCCATTGGTGGTGCGGTAACCGGCGAGCTCGCCCGCCGATGTGAGCATGGTGTACCAATTCGTGTAGCCGCACTTGAACGTCCCGTTTGCCGTGATGTTGTTGGCGGTCATGTAGTTTGTCTTGAGCGTGCCGGTGGTGAGGTTCCAGCTGTTTCGACCTAGCTTGTCGGCTATGGTGCCGGTGGCCATGTACGAGGCGTTGATGTACACCATGTCGTTCTGCATGTAGATGCCCTGCTCGGTGCCGCCTTTCGTCAGGCGGTCGAACATCTCCTTCTGGTCCATCTGCTCGTCGTAGGCGCTCAGGATGCCGTCGGCATAGTCCGATGCGTTCTTCTGCTCGATGGCGTGTCGCGCCCCGGTCGCGGCATCGGCGTAGTCCTTGACCGCGCTCGAGTAGGCTCCGTAGGCGGCGTCGTACTCGTACATGGCGGCCTTGAGCTCCTCGGCGGTCTTGCACTTGAGCACCTTGTCGACCTTGTCGGTATAGGAGCCGTACGTTCCGCCCTCGTCGGTCGTGCCGAAGGCCTTGGTGTAGCGGGGGCCGAGGACCGACGATACGAACTGGGCGCTCAGCGCCTTGTTGGACTTCAGCGAGTTGAATTGGCTCGTCGCCTCCTCGCGCTCCTTGTCCACGTCCTGCTTGGCCTTCTTCACGGCGGCTGCCTCGGCCTCGGTCACGACGCCGTCCCTTGCGAGGTCCTGTACCGTCGTGTCGAGACCATTGAGCGAGCCCGTTAGATCGTGCGCGCTCTGGTAGGCCTTGTTGAACGCCGCCTCGAGGACCGGCGCTGTATGGGTCACGGAGCCATCGCCGTATGTGACGCGGTCCATCGACCAAATAAAATATCCGTTTGCCCATTGCGGTATGTCTTCCGACCATCCCAGCTCGGGATTCTGCATGTTCAGTGGCGGCACTGTGTCGGACTGATTCTTCGCATAGAGCTTCACCGTGGACTTGACCACGGTGTCGGTCGTAGCGATGTCCTTGTCATCGAGCGTCGCTCCGGGGCCTAAATGAACCTCGCTGGCATCAAGATTCCAGTAGTTCTTGCCAGACTTATCCTGGATAATGCCGGCCTTAATGAGGTTGGCGCTGATGGTGCCGGAGACGATCGCGTCGGCCACCAAACCGTGACCGTTGCCGAGCGTGCGGAAATTCCACGTGCCATCGGAATTTTTGCCGTCGGCGATGCGGAAGTAACCGCCGCCGATCTGGATGCACATGGTCGGATTGGCCTCTTCCGGCTTGTCGTAGACGAACAAGCCCTTACCGGG
The DNA here is from genome assembly GCA_048425625.1 of Collinsella sp. Lineage (GTDB taxonomy): Bacteria > Actinomycetota > Coriobacteriia > Coriobacteriales > Coriobacteriaceae > Collinsella. The sequence continues at coordinate 3,035 of DBFNYT010000084.1, forward strand.
CTTGATGTAGGTGTAACCGCCGGTCTCGTTCATCACCTTGTTAAGGCCATCGATTAGGCCGTCAAGGTAGGCGCTGCCGAGCGTCGCTGCGCTGTCCCAGCTGCCGGCGCTGCTAGTCAGGCGGTCGATGGTCTGCTTAACGCGATCGGAGCGCTTGACGATGCCCTCGATAACGTTGCCGACCTTCACGCTGGAAGGCGAGCCGTCACCGAGCAGGTCTTCCACGATCTCCAGCACGCGACCGCTCAAGCGAAGCGGCTTGGGGAAGGTGGTGTCGACCATCTGGAGGTTGTCGCCGAGGTCGCAGGCGTTGACATCGAAACCCGCGCGACCGAGGGCCTCGACCGTGCCCTCATAGCTCACGATGGGCTTTGAGCGCTCGGCTAGCGCCGCCCTGCCCTCGACGAGAAGTGTCGCCTTGTCCTCGCAGTCGCCGTCCTCAAAGATGCCCTCGGTATGCACGAGCGACCCATCGGGACCGGGCACGCCCCAGACCTCGAGCAGCGAATCATCCTGGATGTATTCCTTGCCGCCGTTGATGTCGGCGAAGGTGATTTTTCGCGAGTATCCGCCAGTGGCATTGCCGTCGTCATCGGTAGTCTGCACGCCCTTGCCGTAGCAGTACAGGCGCGTCACCACGTCATCTGCGGACAGCACACGGTCGATGCCGGACAGACCGCTGCCGTAGTCGAGGCGCAGTGCGGTGTTGGCGCGACCCAAGCGCTTGACAAGACTGACCGAGCGCTTGGCGATTGAGTTGCCGTCAGCTGACAGCTGAATTACCGGCTCGACCTCCATCTTGTAGGCTTCGGCTATATCTTTGACGGAAGCCAGCGAGGACTGGTGGTAGACGCTGTATTCGCCGCTGCCCTCATCGCACTGGCCTACCGACCATCTGGTGCCATCAAGCGCCTTTGCGATTGCCTGCTCGGGCGTGTCTTTGGAGCCGCGGCGAAGCGTCGGCATGAAGTGGCGGGACAGCTCCTGCATGGAGCCGTAGCAGTTGACGGTGCAGATAGGCACGCTCTTCGCCCTCGACTCACGCGAGGACATGACGATCCACTCGCACGTGCGCCCCATGGAATCACAGAACACGATGCGGTCGTACTTGTCGACACCGTTATCCAGCAGGACGAGCTCAACCTTGTCCACGCCGCACTGGTCGACATTGCGCGTGCGCGTGGCCTGCATCGGAGTGAGCTCGCCGAGGTATACGCCGAAGCGGTCAAAGTGGATGAATCTCTTTGACATCTGACTGTCTCCTAGGGAATGAGCCAGAGCGGCTCAAAGGATGTCGTGATACTGCTTACTCCGACCACTGTGATGGTCGAGTCCCCTACTGGCAGGTCGAAGAAATCAGATGTGAGTGTCGGGCAGGTCAAGACGTCATTGATGTACACGCCGCGTGATTTTGTCGGCGAGGTCTCGATAATGGCGGTGGAACCGGCGGCAAAGTTCCTCTCGGCATCGGCCTCGATGAACACGCCGTCCGCGCGGGAGATCTTCAGCTTCCTCTCGGCCTTGAGCGTGGCGGTGAATGTCGGGAACACCCGGCAGTTGCCGTTCACGGTCAGTTTCGTACCGCTCACCGCCGTTTTCCTACCGTACAGCATGGGCATGGCGCTCATCGTAAGGTCGATTTCGTAGTAGGCGAACACGCCGCCCTGCCAGACCTCACTGGGACTGGACGATTCGAGCCTGCCGACGAAATCGCCGGGGAGCGCGCGCCATGTGATACGGGCGTCGCGACCCATAATGGAGCCGAGCGCGACCTTGGACTTGACCGCCTCCTGCCACGTGCCGACCGTGCGCAGGTGGAGCGTCACCGTGCGCCTGCCGGCATAGGCCAGACCGCTGCCGTCCGTCAGCGAAAGGTCACGGGAGCCATGGGCCCCGGTGACGGTCGTGTAGGACGTGTCGAACGAGATGGCATCGACCTCTGGCGCGGAGGTCAGGTACCAGCCCATATCGCCGAGCCTGATGCCGTTCACGGTGACCGTGCCGTCATCGACGAACATCCTATTGCGCGAGTAGATACCCAGCCTAGAATCTGCCATTTAGACCTCCATTGCGTCGCGCTTGCCGAGCTCAGAGTCGATAGAAGGCGCGAGCAGCATGGCGAGCGTCTTGAGGTCGACATCGAGCTTGAGCGCGCCGATTTTGCTTAGCGCGGTCACGATTGCGTAGACAATGTCCTCGACAGACAGCCCACCAGAGCCACCAGCTGCCCCCTGAGCGCCGTTTGCGCCAGATGCGAGCGACATACCAGCAGCCACGTCAACAGCCGCGGATGCGCCGCTCACGCGGTCCACGAGGGCATCGGTCATCCTGTCGGCATCGGAGAGCAGCGCTGGGGTGTTCCGCTTGATACCGACGCCAATGCCGGACGGGATGAACTTACCGACCTTATCGCAGAAGACGCGCGACGGCGAGTGGATGCCGAGTGCGCTCATCGCCTCGTCGACCAAGCCCGAGAGCGCATTCCTGATGTTGTTGTACAGGCCGCCGATGGCACCCGAGATGCCGTTCCAGAGACCGGCGATGATCTGGCTGCCGGCATTCCAGAGCCACGTACCGGCACCCGAGACCGCAGCCATCGCGGCGTTGTAGATTCCGCTCAGGATGCCGCCGAGCGCACCGACCGCGCCGCTGGCGATCTGCTGGCAGCTCTGCCAGACCTGGGACCAATTGCCTGAAATCAACCCGGCAACCAAATTGACGACGCCCTGCACGATCTGTGCAATCGAGCTAATCGCCTGGTTGACGGACGCGACGATTCCCGAGATAAACGGGGCCATCGCCGCGAAGGCAGGCTCAAGCGTTCCAACCAAAAATTGAACAACCTGCTCGATTACGAGGCCCGCGACCGTCATGAATTGGTTGAGCGCGCCGCCGACCACCTCGAGTGCATCGCCGATGAGGTCCATGACGGTCTCAAAGGTTGAGCCGAGCTGATCGAGCCACGGACTGCACTTGGTCAGCAGGTCGGAGATGCCTTGAATGACCGCCGTGATGACGGGCAGCAGCAGTGACTCGATTCCCGCAAACAGCTGTCCGATGAACGACAGAACGCTGCCGACCAAAATGATCAGGCCGTCAAGCAGGCTGGTCAGCGGCGGCAGGATTACCGTCAGGATGTTGGTAAGCGGCTCGATGAGCTGGGAGATGCAATCGAGCAGCGGCTGTAGGATTTCGGCGGCGACCGGAGCCAGCTGGGCAATTACGGTGCCTAGGGTCTCGAAAATCTGGCTCATGCACTCGACCAGCACCGGGAAAATCTCAGATGCCGCGCTGGTGCACTTGTCGAAAATATCCTGAAGCACAGGGGCGAGCGTGGACACCGCGCCCATGAGCGCGGAACCGACCGTCTCGGCGACCTGCGCGAGCGTCTGCTGCAGCTTGGGGCTGACCATCACCAAGCCGGTGAGGAGCGACAGCACGATACCGACGGGACCTCCGAGCAGCTTAAGCGCGTTGCCGAGAAGCGCGGAATCCCCCACGAGGCCTTTTAGGGCCGGGCCGACCATAGGAATGTTGACGAGAAGCTCGCCGATGGTGCCGAGAAGCCCGGTGCCTCCAATGGCGGCGACTAGGGAGCCGACCAATGGGATTGTCGCCATGATGCCGCTGGAAAAGCCCGAAAAGCTGTCACCGTTGAGCACGGACGTGATCTTCTCGAAAGCATCGACGACCATCGGTGCGATGGTGTTGGAGACCAGGTCTCCCCACTGCTCGAAAACGGGTGTCAGCTTGGTCGTGACGGCGTCCACAAGCGGGATTGCTGCATTGAAGATGTCGCGCAGGCCGTTCAGGACGGGGGTCATCGCCTTCTCGCCGAGACGGCTCAAAGCGGCCTTGACGTTAGCCATCGCGCCCTTGAAGGTGCCGCCAGCGGACTGCGCCGCGCCGCCGAGGTTCTCCTGCATGGCGGCTGCGAAGTTCTCGAAGTCGACCTTGCCGGAGGACACCATCTTCTGGGCTTCCTCGGCGGTGATGCCGTAGTGCTTGGCGAGGAATTGCAGGATGGGGATGCCCGAGTCGAGGATCTGGTTGACCTGCTCGCCCTGGAGCTTGTTGGATGCCGCCACCTTGGAGAAGATGGAGCCCATCTCCGTGAAGTCTCGACCCGAGATTTGCGCGGAATCGCCGACCGTCTTGAGGACGCTCGTGAGCTGGTCGCCCTGCTTGACGCCGGACGCAACGAGCTGGGACGCCGTGGTGGCAGCGTCTCCCAAACCGTAGGCGGTGCCCTTGACCGAAGCCAGGGCGTTGTTCATGATCTCGTCGATGCTGCCTGCATCGTGGCCGAGACCCTTGAGCTTGGCGCGTGCGTCCTCGATACTGAGGGCTCGGTTGAAGCCGCCCGTGACGGCCATCTTGCCTAGCGCGACAGTGACACCCGCACCAACGCCGACGACAGCGGTGGAGATACTCTTAAATGCGTTGGCTGCGGAAGAGCAGATTTTGCCGACTGCGGACATGCCGGCGGAGACGGCGCTTTTCGCGCCCTCGATGCCAGTCTTGGCGAAATCAGGCAACTTGTCGAAGACGGACTTCGCCGCGGTCTCGACATTGGAGAACCACGTATGCGCGGTCGAACAGACGTTCTTAATCGGTTGCGGGAGCCTTGACGCGATATTGCTTACAACAGACTGCACCTTGCTGCCGGCGCGGGAAAGGCCGTCCGAGATGGCGTTTCCGATCTCGGCTGCGGCAATCTGCATCTTGTTCTTGGCGCTGCTGGCGAAGTCGGAGATTGACGCCTTCACCTTGGCGAGACCGGCTGTCGCCCTGGCTGCTATCGGCCCCCACATGTCGATGCCGGATGCGGCGCGGACGAGGGAACCCAGGGCGCCCGCCATGCCGGTAGCGGAACTCTTGCCTGCGTCCAGCGACTTTGCGCCGGCAAGGAAGTTCTTGGCAGCACGGGCGAAGGCATTGGACGATTGGTTCGTATATTGCGCCAACTCCTGCTGTGCCTTGGCGGCGGACTCGTTGGCGATGTTCAGCTTCTCGGTCGCGGCCTTGACGGCGGCGGCACTCTGCTCGGACTTTCGGCGAGCTGATGCAAGGCGCTCCTCGGAGGCGACCGCCTGCGTGGAGCCCTCGCCGTACTTGGCGATGGCATCCTGCAGCCTCATCTCGGCCACACGGACGCGCCCGGCATCATCAGCCTGCTTCATGCGGGCCTTGCTCAGCTCGTTGGTCGCGGCCTTGACGTCATCGGTGAAGACCTTGAGGGCATCGTCGGCAAGGCCCTTGGACGATGCGGCGAAGGACTCCTTCAGCTGCTTGCCGAGCTGCCGACCGCTTATGCCGCCTGCGTTCCTGAATGCGTTTTTGAAAGAATTGCTGGCTTCGTCGCCGGTCGACTTTACCTCTTTGTTGACCTTTGAGCGGAAGCCCGTCATCACGGGGAAAATCGAAATATGTGCGGAACCGACCTCAGATGACATGCGCGATCTCCCCCGATCTCGTTACTCGTAAAGCGAAGCGAACAGCGGCGCCATGTTCTCTGCCGCCTTCCGCGCTTCATCGCCAGAGGCCTTGAAGGAGGCAGCGCGGAACTGCTCTTCCTCGGTCGGGATGGGAGATGGGAACTTGTTCTGCGTCAGCGCCGCCACGATGAACATGTCGGCAAAGCTGGTCGGGTATTTAAGCCCGGCCACGTGCGCCCCAGTCGAAGTCGAGGGGTCTCCGGAGAGCGCCCCGAACAGCGCGATCGCATCCGCATAGCGGAGCCTGCTTCCGAGGTCGGCCTGCAGGCTCCATCCCCTTGCCGCGAAATCTGCCCTCGCGGCGTCCTCGTGCTCCTTCAGCTCGGCGATGAAGCGGGCTATTCCCCCAGGGTCGCTCCCTGGGCCTTAGTCAACTTCTCGCCGAAGACCTCGAGGATCTTGACCATCGTCTGGAGCGGCTCGGACTTGAAGCGCTCGACGGCATCGGTGCCACCCTTGCCGTCCTCGATGAGCGTGCAAAGGTGCTCGAAGACATCGTCATCGGTGCCGTTCTGGATTGCGGACACCTCGGCATAGCTCGGGCACATGGGCAGGCGGTAGACGTTGCCGGCGGACGTGCGGACGAACAGCGTGTTGTCGCCGATGACGTACTTGACCTCATTTGCGCTGGCGATGCGCTCGAACTCGGCCTGCTCCTTCTCCTCGGTCCAGTTCTCGAAGTCCTCGACGGTCGGCTCGAACTCTTTCTCTTCAGCCATCTCGACTTTCCTTTCTCTCGAATGGCCTCTTACGACATGGACATTGTTCGGCCGGGGTCCCCCGATAAAAAAAGGGCACCGCGCCGAAGCGCGATGCCCAACGAGAGAAGGGAAAGCTGTGTTTCGCTTAGGAATTCTTGCCAGCGGCGGCAGCAGCGGCTGTCGCAGTGACGTCGGCGGGAGTGCAGTGAGCCTCGATGTAGGCCTTGCCCTCGTAAAGGTCGTCGCGCACCCACTTGACGGTGACGGCGCGGCCGAGGACGGAACCGCGCTCGGCCTGACCCGGCTCGTTGGCGGTCACCTGGATGACGCCGGCGCGTCGGTCGACGTTGCCGTTCTTGTAGGTGATCTCCTCGTAGGCCATCCACTTTGTGTCGGGCGTGAAGGTATCGACGGCGATGACGCCGTCGGCATCGGGCTTCTCGCCGAAGCAGAGCTCGCGGGTAAGGTCGTTGTCCTCGGCGGTGGTGAACGCGGTGTAGATAGTGGTGTCACCATTGAGCGTGTAACCGCCCTGCCAGAACTCGATGGGGTCGCCGGTCTCAGTGGAGTCCTGCGGCGCTCCGTCATTGGCGATGAGACCGAGAGCAGCGGTGCTGCGGGCGTACACCTCGGGCAGCTTAGGTGTGGCGTTCTTCTTACTGATCATGGTGCGCGTGATGACGTTGTCCTCAGAGTACGGGACGATGCAGATCGCACCGGTTATGGGCACACCTACGTTTGCGAGGTCGTTACCCTGCTTGTCTTTAGCCATTGCAGGCTCCTTTCCAGGGCAAAGCCCTAACCTTAATCCTCAATTGCACCGACGACCGAATACTCGACCGTCATGTAGCACTTGCTCGAATCGTGCTGGTCCGTCACTCGGTACGGGCCGTTGCATCCGTCATCGATGACCGCCGCGATGGGAGACCCCTTCTCGTAGGCGATAGTCGGCGATGTGAGCGCGGCGAAGGCACGTCTGGCAAGCTCACCAGCCTGTAGTGTGCTCTGGCGGTTCCCCGCATAGATGGAGATGCCGACCGAGCGGTCGAAGGTGGTGAGACCGGTCTTCTGGCCCCCATCGTCGCGCACCACGCAATAGGGCGTGCCGCCGTCGAAGTCTGACGGCTCGCGGTTGTCGACCTCGATTTTCGCGCCGAGGACGGCGCGGAGATACCCGCAGAGGAACATCTCCAGATCGGGGGGAACCACCGTCTGCATCTACTTCACCGCTTTCAGGGCTCGGGCGAGATAGCCGCCCTTGGATTCGAGCAAAAACGTCTTCCAGTCGTGACCGACCACGCGATAGCTGTTTCGGTGCGCCGACTTGTGGACCTCGATGCGGAACCCATCGCGGTACGCGCCGGTGTCGACGGGCGTGGTCGCGCGGATGTTCGCGAGCGCCTGCTGCGCCTTGGACAGGCATATGTTCTCGACGCCCGCGCTGTGGAGGATGTCATCGAAGAACTTGTCGTTGAAATTGACTTTCGTCTGACCTGCTGCAGGCATCAGCCCTCCACCTCCTGAAGGCCGACCTCGAGGGTCGGTTGCCAGCCCGTGAACGGGTTGGCGTCGACGGACGGGACGACGTCCACCGTGTAGACGTGCGAGCCGTCCTTGATTCGGTCGCCGCGCCTGATATCGACTGTGGGGTCGGCAACCGTGAGCGTGACGGCTGTTACCGCCTGCTCGCGTGCGCCATCTGGCGTCATGACCGAGGATGCCGTGGCGATGAAGCCGTTGAACACGAGTCCATCGACCTCGCCGTCCCAGTCGGGCACAGTGCGTGCGGGGTTGTACGGGTCGGCGACGAGCGGCGCACGCAGGCGTTTGAGCGGTCGACCGAAGCCGCCGAAATCAGAGCCGCTCACGGGAGCCTCGCAATCCTGTACCTGTCGAGAATCTCGCGCTCGTCCTGCATGAGCTGGATGGAAGTCGCGCCGGACCCGCTGAATGCGTAGCTCACCGAAGCGCCGTTGACGCTCTGGGAGCGCACGGTGCCCGCGGGTGCGCTCGCCGCTCGGCGGGAGACCTGAAGCGCGACCGCGATGAGGTCTGGCACGTCTTCCGGGTTGAATCCGGCGATGACGGTGTACTCGATGGCGCTCAGGCACGGCGCTACGGGCGCAGCGAGCTCGACAAGGCCCGCCGCGTTCCACTGGGCACCGCCCAGAAGGTCGGTGCCATCGGTCAACGCGAGCTTCGTGACCTCGGTCACGTTGAGCGCGGGGATGCGGATGATCCTGCCGCCAGCGGAGCCGACCTTGCCGGACAGCTCCATCGACGGCGCGATGTGCCACCCGCAGTAGCCGCGGATGGCGCTCACGGCGGCGGCGTTGAACATGGGGGCATCGAGCCCGCTGTAGTCGGTATGGTCGCCGAGGAAAGATTCGGTCATGATGCCCCCTTCCAATCAGTCAGCCGAGGCTATTTCGTTGCCTTGGCGGTCTTGGCGGTCTTGGCGGTCTCGGTATCGGCCACAGGCTCGTCGGACTGGACCTCGATGCCGGAATCGTCGGACTGTGCGACGACCTTGGTCTCGTCCGTGGACACCTTGACGAAGGCGTACGGGTACTTGACCTGCAGCGTGCAGCGCTCCTTCAGGCGGAAGGCAGTGATGCCGGAGCCGAAGTTCTCCTTATGGGAGTCGCTGGTCTTCAGCGTGCGCGCGCCGCGGGAGAGGACCTTGCCGGTCTTGAATGCGCCGACCACGCAGTTGCCCTTCGCCTGGGTCGGGGTGACCACGGTCGGCAGGCCCCACGGGGTCTGCTGGATGACGAGGGTGCCGGTGCCGTTGTAGGGCGGCAGGAAGAAGCCGCCGCCGTAGTACTGGCCGTTCTTGTCGCGCTTCAGGCGCAGGGTCTTGTAGTCCTCGGGGTTGATGACAAGGCCGTCAGCCGTGCGGTTGACGTTCTTCTTGATCATCGTGACTGCCGTGAAGATACGGTCCTCGAGCGGCTCGGTGCTGGTGTTGTCGATGACGGAGTCGGTCGGGATTCGAGCGACAAGGCCCTTGATGTTGTCGCTGGTGCCGTCGCCGTTCCAGATCTTGTCCTCCTTGACCAGGTCGAACTCATAGTCGTTGTGGTCGTTGATCTCGGACACGACATAGGGCAGGTCGTCGATCATGTCGTCGGTGATCTCCCACAGGTCCGTGATGGTGTGGAGGGAATCGTTCTCCCAGGTGGGGTCGGGGAAGTGGGTGTGCGCGGCGGCTGCGCCCTCGGCGGTCTCGCCGGGCTTGCCCTCGAGCTTGCCGTAGACCGGGTACTTCAGCACCTGGCCGCCCATGGTGCCGGTGCCGAACAGGTTGACGATGAGCAGGTCCTGGCGCGGAGCGAACACGGGGGTGTCGAGCTCGGTGAGGTACGGGGCGTTGGAGCCGGTGGGGCCACCGGTGAGGTTCACATCGGTAGCGTCCTTGACGTTGAACTCGGAGGTCTCGAAGTTGATGGTCTTCGCCTGGGCGACGTCGAGGCCCTTGGCCTTCAACTCGTTGGCGAAATGCTCGCCGATGCTCTTGGCGGTCACGGCGTTCTCCTCCTTCTTCTGCTCGGGATTCTTGCCCTCGGCGGCGTTGTCGAGGATCTCGGCACCGTCCTTGAGCAGGGCGGCGCGCTCCTCGAGCTTCTTTGCCTCGGAGACGTGCTGCTTCAGCTGCTCGAACTCCTCATCGGTGAGGTTCTCCTCGCCCTTGGCGAGGATGTCCTGCGCCGCCTTCTTCTCGGCGGCGATACGCTCCTTAATGCGCATGTTTGTCCTCCTAATCGGTGACTGCTCCGCCGAGGTATTCGGCGATTTTCTCTATCTCAGACTTGCGCTCGGCAAGTGCATGAGCCTTCTCGTCGGTCTCCTCGGACTCGTCCTCATCGGAATCGTCATCGGAGCCGACATTCTTGAGCACATCCTGCAGGCACTGGACGGCCTGCTGGATGAGGGACTCGTTGTCCTTGGAGATGGCGCGACCGCTCTTGACGTCGGTGACCTCGGCCTGCTGGTTGCAGGCGATGGGCACCACGGAGACCTCGAAGAGCTTGACCTTCTCGATGCGGCGGTGCGACCACTGGTCACCCTCGTCCTTGACCCAAGCGGTCTTCTGTGCGAGGAATCCGACCGACATCTGGTGCACGAGGCCGCGCTTGAGCAGGCCGTACGCCTTCTTGCCCTCATTCGTGTCGAGGTCGAACTTGAACTTGACGTTCAGGCCCTTCTCGTCCTCGCACGCGGAAAGGGACTCGCCGATGCAGTTGAGCGGGGAATCGTAGTTGTGGCCCCAGTAGAGCGGGATTCCCGCGCCGCCGTCGGGGTAGTCGGCGGAAAGCGTCTCGGCGTATGCGCCCTTGGTGATCTCGTCGTCGATAAGGTCGCGCTCCCACGTGGAGGCGTAGCCCTCGAACACGCCCTCCTCCTCGGGGACGGCCTTTACCTCGAAATTGAGGAAATCGAGCTTGCTCATCTTGTTACCTCCCGTTCGGGCTCGCGCCCGTCTGGGCGTTCTGGGTAGTACCGCCGTCCTGCGGGGACGGCTGACCGCCTTGGGTGACGTTGAGCGGGACGATCACCTCGTCGCCGTCATCCTTGGCGGGAAGGTTGAGTTTGCGTCGGCCCTCGTTCAGTGACATGAACGGTCGACCGGTCGCCGTACTCAACGCCTTGTATTGTTCGCTGGGGGTACCCCGCAGCTGCGCGTCCATGTTCGCGAGAATGAAGACGTCCTCCTCGCCGACCGCCTTGGGGATGACCTGATTCAGCTGCTGCTCCAGCTGGACGACATACGGGGACAGCTCGACATTCCAAAGCTGGTCCTTGTAGGCCTCCACGCTCGACTTGTTGCCGGTGCGGATGCCGACGTTCTCGGGCGAGATGTGGTAGGCGTTGCACACGGCGATGCCGATACGGTCGCGCGCATCGAGGTCGGCCATGTCGACGGGCTTGAATGCGTCGACCGTGACGATCTCCATGCCGTCCTCGAGCAGGGGCCATCCGCCGTCCTTGCCGCCGCCCTTGCGGTAGGCGCGCATACCCTGGATGAAGTCATTCCGCGCATTCTCGCTCGCCCACGGCATACCGGCGGGTCGCTTGACGTAGGCGGGGATGCGACCGCCGTTCTGGGCGATGAAGCGGCGGTAGCTCGCCAGCTCGCGCGCCTCTGTGAGCAGCGGCCCCAAGGCGCCGGACATGGGCTTGGGATTGCCGACCGCGCCGGGGTAGCCGAGCGACAGCAGGACGTTCTTGTTCGGCAGCTCGTAGTTGACCTGTCCGTTTGGGAGCGTGATCTGGACACCCATCGGCTCCGCGAGCGCGTTGTATCTCACGGAGTACGTGCCATACGGGATGCGGCGCAGGCGGTAGTCGTAGTCCTCGTCCATCGTGAGCAGCATCAGCCACTGGTCGTTGAGCATCATGTCGACCACCAGCGAGTGGATGAGGCGGTAACGGGTCTCGTTCGCGACGTAGCTGGGGTCCGCGATGAGCTTGCCGATCTCGGAGTTAGGAGCCTCCTCGCGATCGCCGTTGGGCTTCACGCGGTACGCATGGAACGGGAGCGCCGCGATCTTGCTCGCCACGAAATCGACCACCATGCGAACGTTGTACTCCGCGGCCCAGAGGTCGCGGCGGTCATAATCGCCAAAAGCTATATCCTCGGCGAGACCGGGCGGAATCAACGGCGCATGGGAAAGCACGTGCTGCGCGGCGGTCTCAGACTGCTTGGCGGCATTCTCGGCAGTCTCGGATTTGCCCGTGAAGCCATCGTAAGCCGCCCTGATGCGGTCGGAAAAGCGCATGTGTCAGCTCCTAGATAATCGTCAGCGGATAGGGCGAAGGCTTGGCCTTGGGCTCCGGTCGCTCGCAGTTGCGCAGCGCCCAGAGCGCCTCGCTCGCGGCGATCACCGCCGAGATCTGACCCTGCGATGCCCTGCGCGTCCAGACATCGACCTCGCCGAGCTTTCGGGTGACAGCGCACTTGAGCTGCTGCGTGAGGACCGGCTGGTCGGTGTGGCGGATGGTCCCGTCGAGTACCGCATCCTTGAAGCTGCCTGCTACGGAGCCAAGTTTGCTGCCCTCGATGGCATGGACCGTCCATCCTTCTTCCTCAAGCATGTCGCGGAAGTCCCCCGCAGGGCATCCCTTCGACTGAAGCGCGACCTCGTCGATACCCCATGCCTCCTGCACGGACTTGAGATACTTCGGCACCCACAGGTTGCCGTCTCGGCGAGCGATGACCTCGACATGATCAAGGCCGTCGCCCCTCGCGCCAGCGACCGCGATGTAGGTTGTCTTGCGGTCCTCGCTGGTGTCGATGGCGAGCACCACGCGCTCGTCCTCGGGGATGCGGCTGTCGTTGTCGGTGAGCGACTCCCATGTCTCGACATCCACGTAGGGGTCAACGTCCGCCGTGACCCACTGGCACAGGACCTCGGTGCGGAAAGCCGCCTCGGTCATGCCGTCGATGTCGGACTTGAGGGACTTGAGCGTCATGCCGCCGTAACCGCACGATGGGTTCGCCTGAAGCAAGTCCTCGTCGCTATCGAGCTCGCAGCCGTCACGGCCCGACCACTCGAAGATGCCTATCGCGTTGTCGTGCTTGTCGGCCCACTCGAACGGGTCCATGCCGCGCTTCTCGACCAGCTTCTCCCAGCTGGCGACCACCTTGAGGGCGGCCTTGCGCTGGGCGGCGAGGACGACCGACTTCGCGTCGCCGGCGTTGGAGATTCCCCAGAGCTGACCGCTCCAGAACGACTTGGTGGTCTGCGAGGTGGCGTTCCAGGCGACCCAGTTCTCCTGTTCGCGCAGCTCGTCCATGAGGACGCGGGCGGCTGGCTTGCCGCGGGCGTTCTTGGCGGCGCGGATCTCGTAGTGCGCCAGCGAAGCCGCCTGGATGTACTCCTTGCCGTTGGTGTCCGAGACCTTGTTGGTCGCCTCCTGCAGATCGGCTATCGCGACTTCCGATTCGGCCTCGCTCGGCGGCTCCGGGTTGCACCATAGGCGCACCTGCGACCAGGGCTCTCGCGCGATGTCGAGGTTCTGGGCGGTGCCGACGATCTTGAACTTTACGGGAGGCACGCGCTCTGGGTGCCGTTGCGAGTCGACGAACAGCCACCAGCTGGAAAGCACGCTGGCGAGCATCGTCTTGCCGTTCTGTCGCGCCACGAGGACGATGACCTTCTTGAAGCGGTAGCTGCCGTCCTCGTTCAGCTCGAGCGCGTGGATGAGCAGCCACTTCTGCCACGGTCGCAGCTCCACGTGGAGCACCTCGCGGGCGTAGTCGATGACCTCGAAGCCCAGCGAGGTCTCGGGCGTGAGCTCACGCAAGGGCTTGGTCCAGATTCGCGGCTCGGCGTAGCCCTTCTCTTCCACTTTGACGTGGAGCGCACCCATCAGCCGTTCACGACCTTGAACCCGGAGGTGAATGCCGCCAGCGAGCTCGACTTCTTCTTCTGCGGCTCGGCCTTGATGGACTTGTCGCAGCTCGGGTTGAGCTTCAGCGCGTCCAGGACCTTCAGGTACTGGCTCACGGTGGTCGTGTCGGGCTTGTCGGCGGCGTTTATCCAGTCGTGCTGTTCAAGTTTATCGAGTTTCTTCGCCAAAGACCGCCCAAGACGGACTGTAGCCACGAATTTCGGGGCGATATTGCCGTACTGGTCTCTCAACCAGTCGGCGTGCAAAACGGCATCTTCAAACGTCTCTGAGAAGCCCTTAAGTTCATCCAACTTCATCCAAAATCACCTCGTCCGCCGGCTTTTCGGGGCATCTTCCCCGAACATCAATCAAAAACACCCCTCTACCTGCTGTTATTCCAAATCGGAATATCGGGGAGAGAGGAAGAAGGTACACGCGGATGGTAGTCCGCTAAACCCGCAGGTAGATCGCCTACCGCCCCTCCCCCTCAGTCTGCTGTCCACTTGCGGCTCAACACTCCCAGGCTCACGGGCGGCTCGCCGTTGCCTCGTCTCGAGTTGCACGCGAAGTGCGCGGGCTCGAAGTTCGCTGGGTCTTCCTGCAGGTCCGGTCGCTTGCTCACGGGCACGCGGTGGTCCAGCGTCAGCGAGTCGGCGGTCGTGCCGGGGTCAGCCGAGTAGTCGATGGGCTGGCCGCAGAGCCAGCACACCGGGCGCTCGGCCTGGCACTTGGCGAAGAACTCCGCCTTGAGCCTGTGGAACCTGCGCGTCTGCACGCGGCCCGCGCTGTTTCCTCCCATTGCCTGTGTCCCTTCCCTCTCATCTCTTCGTGCCTATGGTCGAGGTGCCGTCCCCCGAATCGAACCCGATGCACTCGACGCGGACGTAGATTCCCTGCGGGTCCGACCATCCCTTGGTCAGGTCGTGCGAGCAGATGAGCGAGTCGTCGTGTATCACCCCGCATCTGGTCAGGCAGTCCTCGAGCGTCTTCAGCAGGTTGCTGGTGTCGGGCTTCACGGTGTGCGGCTCGCCCTGCCTGTGGTTGCCGGTCACGTGGAAGCACCATGTCACGTGCAGCCTCAGCGCACCGTCCAAGGGCTCATCGGGCACGCCGGCGGCGATGATGCGCGCGATGATCCTGTCCTCGGCCTCCTTCAGTTCGTCCGACTTGCGGATGCTTGGCTTGCCCTTGCGCAGATACGGCTCGAGGTCGTTGTGCGTGACGGTTGGCACGGGCATGGCCAGAAACGCCGACCATCCGCCCGCCATCAGCAGAGCCCCCTGATTTGTGCCATCACCGCGAGGCAGCCCCACAGGATGAGCAGCAGCCCGAGCGCGACCAGCGCCAGCGCGACCAGATAGCCGACGAATGTCCATGGGTCGAATTTCATAGCGAACCCCTCTCGTTTGATTCAGTTGTCGAAAAAATTGAAAAGCGGCGAAACGCGGAATTCCCGTTTACACCGCGGGGGTTGGGTGTAGACCGTCAGCCACAGCGCACGAGTGCGGGCGCGGCTTTAGCCCGCACGCACGTGTCTACACTTAACCCTTGGGGTGTAGGGTGGTAACACTCTATTACGTAGTAATAGATTTACCACCCCATTTTTACTACCTAGTAAAACTGTAATTTCAAGGCTTTACTACCGTGGGTTAGTTAATTCAGAACCTATTCCGAAAGGTCGATTTCGCCGTCAAAATCAAGCGCCTGATTGCTCTTGTCATAGAGCAGGTTGGTGTCCTTTTTAACTCGGAACGGGCTCCACTTTGCCTTCTCGCTAGTTGCGTATATGAGCGCGTTCATGTCAAAGGGCTTGCCCCTAAACTCAACCTCACCGATGCGCTCCAGCACATTGACTCTTGTCGGCTCAACCCCATCCTCGGCGCACTGCTCCATGGCTTCGCGGATTAGTTCGATTTTGACCTGTTGTGCGGTCTTGTCGTTCTTCGCTTTGGTTTCCCTTCCCTTGGAGCGGTTTGCCCTCGGGTCGTATTCGCCCTCACATTTCAGGTCAGCCAAGGCGCCGGTCTCATCCGGCAGGTGAACGGGGTACTCGAACCACAGGTTCTTCGGCTTGAAGCTTCGGAACTCGCGAAGCGTGCCCTCGATGCGCCATGCCGCCCATCCGCGCGACGATTCCTGCAGGCTCTCGTGGATGGATTCCAGCTCGCGGCGCAACTCGATGGGCGCGCCGTTGGCCGGCTCGTTCGCCCACTTCTGCAAATCGTCAGCCGAGTCGATGCCGACGAACTTCTCATCTGAGCGCCATTCCGGCAAAAACCTGTCGAATGCCGCCCAGATCGCGTGCTGCCTGCGCCAGTCGTAGTGCGCCTTGGTGCACTCGTCCGTCAGCTCGAGCGCGGTCATGTCGAGCAGCGCGTCGGGGTCGCGGGCGAACACGCCCGAGCCGGATGCGCGGTCCATGGAGCGTTTCTGTCCCTGCAGGCCCTTGGAATGGTGGTGGCAGTAGATGACGGCGCAGCCGACCTGCTGGGCGACCTTGTCGAACTGATTGCAGAATGCCGCCATCTGGTCGGCGCTGTTCTCGTCTCCCGTGATGACCTTGTAGATGGGGTCGATCACCACGGCGATTGGGCGCGTCTTGAGCGCCCGGCGGATGAGCGACGGCGCCAACTTGTCCATCGGCACTGAGCGCCCTCGCAGGTTCCAGATGTCGATGTTCCCGACGTTCTCGGGCGCATAGCCGAGCGCCCTGTACACGTCCTTGAATCGGTGCAGGCAGCTCGCGGAATCCAGCTCGAGATTGACGTAGAGCACCCTCCCCTGCGCGCACTCCCAGCCGAACCACGGCTTTCCCTCGGCGAGCGACACGCACAGCTCGATGAGTGCGAACGACTTGCCAGCCTTGGATGGGCCTGCCAAAAGCATCTTGTGTCCCTGGCGGAGAACCCCGTCGATGAGCGGCGGCGCGAGCTCGGGCATGTTCTCCCACTCGGATGCCAGATTCTCGGGGTCCGGCAGGTCGTCGGTGGTCTCCTGCATCCAGTCCCACCACTCGGACCAAGATGCCTTGCCGCACGGCCCGCTCACAAGGCGCTGGCGCTCACCCGAGCGCATGGCGCCGGGCATCCTCGACAGGCGGCTCGGGTTCTTGTTCTGGGTGTCCGGGTCGAGACCGTTCTTCCTACAGACGTCGTACAGGCGCATGACGCGGTCGCGGTACTCGTTGTAATCGCGGGCGTCGACCTTCACCACGGCGTGCAGGCTCTTCTTGCCGGAATCGACGATTGCGGCGCACGGCAGCTGAAGCTCCTGCATGAGTGCCAGCTGCTTCTCCTTGGCGAGCGTGTCGGATTCGACCAGCGCGTACTTGAATTCCGTGACGTTGGCGTTACCGACGCCCTTGCCGTCGAGCGGGTTGATACGGATCCATGCGCCGGCGCGGTCGTCGTATGAGCCCAGGGCCTGCTCGATGGAGCCGTACTTCTTCAGCTCGCGCATCAGCTCGCCTGCGGTGCGCGAGTAGCAGCCCTTGAATTTCGGCAACCACTTGCCCTCGCGGTCCCAGCTCTCGCACACGTAGCCGACCACATCGTCCTCGTCGAACAGGTGGCCGAGGTACTCGACAAGCTCCTCGGGACCGGTCTTGTCGGTCTCGGGCAGCTCGACCGGCTCCACCCATGACGGGTCGATGAGCGCGGTCGAGATCTCGCCGTCCCACGACAGCGCCTCGCCCATGCCCTGGGACGCACGCGGCGGCACCCACCCGCGCTCGGTCGCCATCTTGGCGAGCGTGCCGGACTTGACCCTGGTCTGCCCCGAGCCGAAGCCGTGCCACTTGCGCTCGCACTCGCCCTCGTGGTACCTGCTGACGTCCCTGCGGCTCCACTCGTCCCACGCGTCGAGCGGAAGCCCGCTCTCGTGGAGCGCCATGCCGACGTCAAGCCATTCCTGGTAGCTGAGTGTGGACGGGTCGATTGCCGAAAGCGCGTCCAGAAGGTCGCTGTGGTCTTCCATTCCTATCTCTCCTTCCTGTAGGTCTTCTTGCGACACTTTGGACAGTACTTCCCCCGTGCGCTCAACTTCTCGAACGTCGCGCCGCATTTGGCGCACGTGACGAATCCGTAACTGCGTTTGGCCTTGCGCCCCGAGTCAAGGCACTCGCGGCAGGTGCGCTGTGCCTTGTACTGCGGTTTGTATGTCCTGCCGCAACAAGGGCACGTACGCGGCCTCAGCTCGGCGGTCACGATCGCCTCGTTCAGCTTCGCCATGGCGACGGCGGTGCGCAGCGACTCGGCATCGTGGTAGGGAATGTTGTGTCTGTTGATGTAGAGCCGCTGCGCCTGCGTGACCATCACGAGGTTCTCGGGGTCGAAGTTCGTCATGTCGCGGTCTCCGAACATGACGCTCTCGCCCTTCTGGAGCTTTCGACCGTTGACCTGCTCCCAGATGAGCCGGTGCTTCGGCTTCCACCATCCGTGGGCGCGGTCGTCGGCATCCTCCTTGGGCACCTTGACCTCGATATAGCCGTCCCTGCTCACGCGCTCGGTCCCTATTGGACACTCGTTGTGGACTTCCTCGCCCTTCTTGAACTGGCATCTGCGGATGTTCGCCAGCTTCGCCTCGTCCTTGACGTAGTCGGTCAGCTTCTTGCCCTTGTTGGGAGGCACGGTGCCCGGTGCGAACCTGCCTCCGAAAGTGCCCTGCTTCAGGCCCAGCGTCGATTCGCGGTCCTTGAGCTGTGTGACCCTCAACCTTATATCGAACCTTTTATCGAACTCGTCGATGATCTCGCCCTGGCCGTGACCGGGGACGAATTCCCGCAGGAACTCGTCAAACTCCGGATGCTCCAGCCAGCGGACGGTGGTGCTCATCAGCTTCACGCCGTGCTTCGAGATGTAGCATTGCGCGGTCTGGCGCTTCGGCTGGTAGCCGAAGGCACACTCGAATGAGGCGAGAAGATCGTCCCATGAGCGGAATCGCGGGGCCATGTCGAGAAGCCACCTGTGTTCCGCCTTCGTCATGACCCTGCTCATCGCTCTTACGACTTCAGCATCGCGGGGACGCTCGCGAGCTTCGCGCCGGCCATCTCGGAGCGTGCGCGGATGATGCCCACGGCGGTGTTCGCGTTCTCGATGGCGCGTGCGCCCACATCGGAAACTGCCTTCGCGCGGTTGATCTCGCGCTCGATTGCCTCGTCATCGCCGTTGATGTCCAGCGCCATCAGGTTGTCCAGCTCCTCGAAGAAGATGCCCTGGAGCGCGCTCAAATCGGTCGAGCGCACGGTCTCATGCTCTGCCATTTCTCTTGTCCTTTCCCTCTCTTTTGCGAGCTCATCGGTCTTCAACGCTCTTGCCGGCGATAATGCGATCAGCCTTCATCTGCGACTTCACGCACGGTTCGATCTCCTTGCGAAGCTTGCGCAAGCAGTCGATTGCCTTGTCGATGTCCTTGAGCGTCGCGCCCTTGACCGCGCACCTCCATAGGTACTTGAAGGCGCAGCACCACCACCAGATGGACATCGTGCTGCACACCGCCATGGCGGCAGGCCACATAGCGAGCGCCGACTTCATGGCACGGGAGCACGTGATGTATCCATCGCCCCGGTAGTGCTCGGGACAGCCGGCATCCCTCGTCAGCGTCATCTCTTTCTCAGTCATGTCGACTCCCATCACTTGGCACATCAGCAGCTCCTCCCGTTCAGACCAAAGCACTCGGCTATCGCGGAGACGCGCTTCTCGAACTCGACCACGGCTTCATCGGCCAGATCGGGACCGACTTTCGTCCAAAGCCACGTGCTCATGCCCTCCGAGAAGCCGACCGCGCGTGCGGCCTCCATCAGCTTCTTCTGGACCAGCTTGTCGACGCCGTTCATCGCTCGACCTCCTTCGGCTCCCAGAAGTTGCACGTGTTGCACGGCTGGCAGACGTGCGGTATGTCGCGCTGGTCTCGTTGGCACGTCAGGTAGTCAATCTTGACTCCGTAGACCTTGACGGTGAACGGGTCTCTCGCAAAACAGCACGTGGCACAGCGCTTTCCAACCTGTTCTGTCATCACATCGCCCCCGTACTGCCGTAGCCGTCCTCGCCGCGCGAGCTTTCCGGCAGGCTGTCGTAGGTCGTGAACACGGCATTGACGAACGGCATGAACACCAGTTGGGCGATTCGCTCAAGCGGGTAGACCGTATAGGGCTCATCGCTCAGATTCACCAGCTTGCAGCGAATCTCGCCGCGGTAGCCGGGGTCGATGATGCCGGGCGCGTTTGCCAGCGTGATGCCGTGGTTGCAGCTGAGCCCCGAGCGCGGTGCCTGGAGCGCGAACATGCCCTCCGGCATCGCCAGATGCACTCCCGTGCCGACCCACACCGATTTCCAAGGCGCGATGGTGATCGGGTTGGGGATGTTCGCCTTGAGGTCGCACCCGGCATCCTCCACGCCGTGGGCGTAGATTGGTTTCAGTTTGGGGCCGTCAAGCTGGGCTTGGATTACTTGAATGTTGGATGAGAATTTCATTTAGTCCTCCCCTTTCTCAATCATTCCGCACGGTTCGTCATCTGATGTTCCGAAGAAATCGTCATATGCTGCCGCCTGGGTTTTCGCAAATACCAACATGTCCGTTTCTTGCATGCTCTCGGCACCGTAGAATGCCGGCATTTCCCAAATCTGCTTGTCGCAGCGGTATGCGCGGCACACCTCGGGGCGTGCGGGATACACGGAGCAGCGATTGGTAGACGCGGTGAGATATGGACAGGTGAGATCAATGCTCCTGTCCATGCGCTTATGCGGCCTGATTCCATGCTTGATGACATAGGCGGACAGACGCACCATATCGAATGCACTCATGGGAATGAAACGCGAGCAGCATTGACCGCACCCATCGCAGCTTCCGTTTGGCGTGTACAGATCTCGGACAGTCTGGGTTTTGCTTAGCGCGTGGTGGTACGCGCGCGCGATATTGCTTTCACTGAGGCACATCAGTCTTCCTCGCTCACGACAATGCCGCCTTGGATAATCACGCACTTGCCCTGGGCATCGTCAAAGAAAACCTCCTGGTCGTTCGATTCGATGTCGAACTTGCCGTGCCAGCTCTTGATCTCCTTGCCCGTGTTGTCATAGAGCGTGACGGTACGGTTGATTCCACCGCTGAAATCGCTGCTCATGCTCTTGACCGAACGGCTGCACGATGAGCAGCCAGCTAGACCGCAGACAATCACGATTGCCAGGACGGATACGACAAGGGCCGCGACGAACGCGACCCTTCGCTTGGTGATATTCATTTGTTTGGTTCCTTTCTATTGAGGGAAATAATTGTTCCGGCCTTTCCAGCTAGAGGTATCTCACCTTTATCCCGAGGTGCTCGCAGATGGTCTCGAATGCCTCCTGCGGTTCCAAGCTGTAGACGGTGGCGCACTCGCTCCAGCTGGTCACGCAGCCCTTCTTGCCGTTGTAGCGGAAGGCCATGCACTCGGAATCCAGCCTGAGAAGCCCCCAGTCTCGCTGCACCGTCCACTCGATGTAGTCGATGTAGTAGCCCATCTTGTGCTCATCCAGCAGATACCAGGTGGTGTGTCTGCCGATATTGTTTGTCCAGACGCTCTTCTGCGTCAGCTTGTAGACGTCACTCATTTTTCTTCGGCCACACTCTCTTGCCGCATTGGGGACACCAGTTCCACGTGCCGCTCACGTGGTAGTGCTCCTCGTCCTCGACCCTGCATCCGCAAACGGAGCACTTGAAACCGTTGTCACATGCGCCACATTGGCTCTCATCGTAGATGTTGCAGCAGATGCCACGGTCGATAAGATCTGCGATTCGGCGCATCACGGTACGCCAGTCGGTAGCCGGTGCCTCGGTGATTCTGGCGAGCGCCCGCTGGAACGTCTCGCCGCCGAGCGAGTCGGCAGCGCACCTCATCAGCTTCTCCGTGATCTCGTCTAGTTCTTCAGCAGTCATCATTCGTCCACCTTCTCAACGAGGTCGCGCGGGTCCATTCGCATCGCGTCGGCAAGCGCGAAAAGGTTACCCACGCGCATGTCTCGCTGACAGCGGATGAGAGCGCTAAGCGCACCGGGCGTGATGCCGGCCATTTGCGCCAACTGCCTCTGTGTGAGGTCATGGTCGGCTAGGTAGCGCTTGACCACCTTCTTGCTGACCTTGTATTTGGTCGATGCCGGAGCCGTCATTCGTCCTCCTTCAGTCTGCGTCCGCAGAACGGGCAGAAACAAATCGGAAAGCTTTCAACAAACAGTTCTTCAACGGCTATGACATATTTGCCGTTGTTGTTGTTCTCGATCTACATGCCGTAGTCATCGTCTCGGCTGAAATTGAAGCGAACCTCGCCGCAGTAGACGCATGTGTTTTGCTGCAACATCAGTCCTCACCCCTCAGCTTGCGGACACGATCGAGGATTTCTGCAAGGGCCTTACCATCGCAGAAACGAAGGCCTTTCTTATTCAGAAAGCGGCATTCGTTGCAAGGACGTATTTTGTCGTTCGCGTACCCGCACGCTCGGAAAGCCTCCGCCTTCGCCGCTCTGTCCAAATCCTCTTCCAACTTCTCCCAGCTATCTGGTTTGGTGAGGTGCATTTGCTCCGGTTTGGCAGTTTTATAGTCATCAACGACCGCAATCCAACTGTTTATCCACTTGTCGTTTAAGTCAAAGTCGGTCGTGTAGATGAATCGGCGGACGCTGTGGACGTTGCCGTCATCGTCATATAGAGCAACGGTATCTAGGGGTATCTCGCGTCCCTCGGCGTCTTTTGGTAACTCGATATTCGCCATTGCCATCACCTATCTAGCCCCAGCAGTACAAAGGACATGTCGCGGCAGATGCGGATGCTGCCGGGCGTCCTCACGGTCATTAGCTCCCCGTCCTTGCACATCCTGTAGACGGTCCCCAAGCTCACGTTGAAAGCCTCGGCCCATTCGTTGGGCGTTGCATACTCGGGGAGCGTGGAAAGGGTCACGCCCTTGTTGGCCTGTGCTGCGTTCTGCGGGATTGTCTTCTTGGGCTTGTTTACCAAAACGTCCTTGCTGTCGAGATACAGCTTGTTGGTCTCGATGCACTCACTTCCGCTTCGCGCGAACCACCTTCTGGGTCTCGCCTCGAAAAAGAGATCAGACACATGAAACTGGTTACCGTTCTCGCGGTACATCATGGTTGTGCTGAATGGGACGATCGCACCGCTCGCGTCCTTCGGCAATCCAATCGCCATCTTACTCACTCCTTTCATTCGGTACGTACGTCGCAGGGTTCACGCCGCTCGGGATGCGCCAGCCACTTGCGCTGATCCGGGAAATCATCGAGCTTGCGGCTTCCATCGACCATGTGCCGACATGTTGGAAGCCGCGGCGCTCGAGTAGGCGGATCTGCTTGGGCGAGCTGAGTCCGCTGTCACGGCGCTTCTTCACTCGGTCGAGCAGCTTGCTTGCCTTGCCGGCGTTGGAGATCTCCGATGCGTCGATGCCGTACTTCTCGAGCGCGGCCTTCTGCTTGTCGGTGGCTGGTGCCATCTCCCAGGCGAACTCGGGGATGTATCCGCTCAGGTCCTCGGCGGCGATTGACATCTCGTACTGCAGCGGGTTGACCAGCTTCGCCTTCTTCTTGCGCTGCTCGGCAAGCTGGTTGGCAAGGGCTTCCTCGCGCTCGGCGACCACCTCGTCAGATGCCTTGCTCTCGACCTTCTGCAAGTCGACCGGGCACCCGGCCTGCTCGACCATGGCGGTCATCTTCTGCGCGACCTCCCGAGAGCCCGTAATGAGCGCTGCAGGGCGAACCAACTCCAAACGTTCGGTCATCCACAGGAAGTCGAGCAGCAGCAGGTCGGTCTTGCCAGTCTCCGGGGACAGGCGCGTGCCGCGACCCACTATCTGTGCATAGAGCGCTCGGCTCTTGGTCGGTCGGAGGTTGACGATGCAATCGACGCTCGGGCAGTCCCATCCTTCAGTCAGAAGGAGTGAGTTGCACAGCACGTCGTATTTACCGTTGTCGAAGTCTTTGAGAATCTTCGCGCGGTCCTCGCTCTGCCCGTTGACCTCGACGGCGCGGAATCCGCATTCGTTGAGCAGGCGGCAGAACTTCTGGCTGGTCTTGATGAGCGGCAGGAACACGACCGTCTTGCGCTCCTCAAGCCCGGCGTTCTTCATCTCCTGGGCGATTTGCGGAAGGTACGGGTCGAGCGCTGTGCCCAGCTCGTCTGCCGCCCAGTCACCGGAGCGAACCGAAACATTGGAGATGTCG
>DBFNYT010000085.1:0-15218 GCA_048425625.1 Collinsella sp.
CGCGCATGCCGGCACATGCTACGGCGTGCAGCGCGCGCTCGACATGGCACTGGCCGCAGCGCCGCAGGCAGGGGAGTGCGCTCAGGTCCATACCTTGGGTCCGCTCATCCATAACCCCATCGTGGTGCGCGAGCTCGCCGAGGCGGGCATCGGTCTGGCCGAGACCCTAGACGATGCCGCATCGGGCACCGTGATCATCCGCGCCCACGGCGTGGTGCCGCAGGTGATCGATGCCGCTCGCGAGCGTGGCCTTAACGTCATAGACGCCACCTGCCCCTACGTAAAGAAAGTCCATGTGGCGGCCGAGCGCCTGGTGCGCGAGGGCTACCGCGTGGTGGTCGTAGGCGAGCCAGGTCACCCCGAGGTGGAGGGCATCCTGGGCCACGCC
Source organism: Collinsella sp. (assembly GCA_048425625.1). GTDB lineage: Bacteria > Actinomycetota > Coriobacteriia > Coriobacteriales > Coriobacteriaceae > Collinsella. Next base: position 389 of record DBFNYT010000085.1, read on the forward strand.
GGCAATGATGCGCAGGTCGTGAGCTGTGCCGCGGACGCCAACGCCTTGTCGCTCAAGGGCAAGGTAGGCCTCGTCGTGCAGACCACCCAGACCGCACAGAACCTCGCCGAGGTCGTGGCCGCCATAACCCCGCGCGTGCAGGAGCTGCGTGTGATCAACACCATCTGCGCCGCCACGAGTGAGCGTCAACAGGCAGCAGCCACACTTGCCAACCGCTGCGACTGCATGGTCGTGGTGGGCGGCAAGAACTCGGGTAACACCCGCCGCTTGGCACAAATCTGTGCCGACGCCTGCGAGCGCACGCATCACATCGAGGAAGCTTCCGAGCTCCAGGCCGCGTGGTTTACCGACGCTCACCACATCGGCATAACCGCCGGTGCCTCCACCCCGCAAGAACACATCGAACGCGCCGTCGCGCGCATCAAGGAGCTTTGCCGCTAATCATGGACCAGACCGTACCCGCATACGCCGCCGAGGTGGCCGATTACGGGCGCAGCCGCGACCCCGAGCCGGGTGAGGGCGCGCTCGTTAAGAACGTGCGTCCCGAATCGCCCGCATGGGATGTGGGAATCGAGCCGGGTATGCGCGTGCTTACGGTCAACGGCGAGCAGCTTACCGACATGATCGTATGGCTCTGGGAGGCCGACGACGATACCGTCGACCTGGAGGTATTCGATCCGCGCGACGGCACCGTCACCCCCGTCGAGCTCGACCGCTTCCCGGGAGAGGACTGGGGCCTGGAGTTCGATGGCCCCATCTTCGATGGCATGCGCACCTGTGTGAACGCCTGCGTGTTCTGCTTTATGACCATGCTGCCCAAGGGCGGCCGCTCCACGCTCTATATTCGCGATGACGACTACCGACTGAGCTTTTTGCAGGGCAACTTTGTCACGCTCACAAACCTCACCGACGAAGATGTTCAAAACGTCATCCAACGCAACATGAGCCCCATGAACGTGTCGGTCCACGCCGTGAGCCCCGATGTCCGCCGTCGTATGATGGGCCGCAACGCCCAGCGCGGCATGGACGTACTCGAGGCCATCATGGCCGCCGGCATCGAAATTCACGCACAGATCGTGTTGTGCCCCGGCATGAATGACGGCGAGGAGCTGGAAAAGACCCTACGCTTTTGCGAGGAGCACGAACGAATCACAAGCCTGGGCATTGTACCGCTCGGTTTTACCAAGCATCAGAACCGTTTTAGCTGGTCCTACAGCGACAAGCCCGAGCTGGCGCGCGAGACCATCGCCATGATCCGTCCCTACCAGGACCGCGCCTTCGAGCGTTTTGGCCGCCACACCTTCCAGATGAGCGACGAGTTCTACCTGGACGCCGGCATCGATCCGCCCGAGGCGGACTTTTACGACGGCTATCCGCAGTACTACGACGGTATCGGCATGATCCGCTCATACCTAGACGAGACGGACGATGTGCTTGCCGCCGATGCCGAGCGCCTAGCCCGCGTCCGCGAGGCCATCGCCGCTCGCAGCCAGCACCTGCTGTGCCTCTCGGGCGCCAGCGCACGCGACACCGTGGCACGTTTCGTGGAATCGCCGCAGGGGCTCGCCGGCACCGTCACGGCCATCAAGAATCGCTACTTTGGCGGCAACGTGGACGTGACCGGCCTCATCGTCGCTTGCGACATTCTGGAACAGCTGCCGCAGGACCTCTCGGGGGTTATGCTCTTTGTGCCTAAGCTCATGTTCAACGCTGACGGCATGACGCTTGACGAGTATCATCGTGACGATTTACTCGCAAGCCTTACCAGTCGCGGCGCCGAGGTTCATGTGGTGTCGACCATGCCGCATGAGCTGCTCGATACCCTGGAGCACATCCTTGGCATTGTGCCTGCCGACTCTAACACTTCCACTGACCCTACCCATTAAAGGAGTGCAGATGAAACCTATCGTCGCCGTCGTCGGACGCCCCAACGTGGGCAAGTCCACGCTCGTTAACCGCCTGGCCCAGACCTCGGACGCCATCGTCCACGAGTCCCGCGGCGTCACGCGCGACCGCTCGTACCACACGGCCGATTGGAACGGCCGCGAGTTCACCATCGTCGACACGGGCGGCATCGAACCGCTCAAGAGCGACGACGTCTTCGCCACGTCCATTCGCGACCAGGCCCTCGCCGCCGCCGAGGAAGCGGCCGTCATCCTGTTTGTGGTCGACGGCCGCACCGGCGTCACCGAGGAGGACGAGTCGGTCGCTCGCATGCTCAAGCGCTGCGACAAGCCGGTCTTTCTGCTGGTGAACAAGCTCGACAACCCCGATCGCGAGAACGACAGCATCTGGGAGTTCTATTCGCTCGGCATCGGTGAGCCCACGCCGCTCTCGGCCCTGCATGGTCATGGCACGGGCGACCTGCTCGACGACATCGTGGCCCTGCTTCCTGAGGAAGAGGACGAGGTCGCCGATGAGTTCCCCGACGCGCTGAACGTCGCCATCATCGGCCGCCCCAATGCCGGTAAGTCGTCGCTGTTCAACCGCATCCTGGGCGCCGACCGCTCTATCGTGTCCAACATTGCCGGCACGACGCGCGACGCCATCGACACCGTCGTGGAGCGCAACGGCAAGCACTACCGCATGGTCGACACCGCGGGCATTCGCAAGAAGAGCACCGTGTACGAGAACATCGAGTACTACTCCATGGTCCGCGGCCTGCGCGCCATCGACCGCGCCGACGTGGCGCTGCTCGTCGTCGACGCCTCCGTGGGCGTTACCGAGCAGGATCAGAAGGTCATGGGCTTGGCCATCGAGCGCGGCTGCGCCATCGTGGTGCTGCTCAACAAGTGGGACCTGCTCGACGATGACCGCAAGCGCGAGGCCTGCATGGAGACCATCGACCGCCGTCTGGGCGTCATGGCTCCCTGGGCCCAGTACCTGCGCATCTCTGCCCTGACCGGCCGCAGCGTCGAGAAGATCTGGGCCATGGTCGACGCCGCCGAGAAGACGCGCTCGCAGAAGATTAGCACCTCGCGCCTCAACACGTTCCTCACCGACCTGCGCGAGTTCGGTCATACCGTGGTGGACGGCAAGCGCCGCCTGCGCATGCACTACGTGACCCAGACGGGCGTCAACCCGCCAACGTTCACGTTCTTCGTCAACCACAGCGACCTGGTTAACGACACCTACCAGCGCTACGTGGAGAACCGCATGCGCTCGACCTTCGACTTTGCCGGCACGCCCATTCGACTCTTCTTTAGGAAGAAGGAGCAAAAGGATGCATAATCCGATTCTTCTGACCGCCATCTGCGCCGTGGTCTCGTTCTTTATCGGGGCGATTCCGTTTGGTCTGATCCTGGGCCGCGTGTTCAACCACACGGACATTCGTAAGGCGGGCTCCGGCAACATCGGCACCACCAACGCTCTGCGCGTGGCCGGCCCCAAGGTGGCCGCGCTCACGCTGCTGCTCGACTGCCTTAAGGGCGCCATCTGCGTCCTTATCGCGCGTCCGCTCATTGCCGACTTGGGCTATGGCTTCCCCGTGAGCATTATGGCCCCCGGTGCCGCCGGCGACTGGATGCTCGGCGTCATCTGCCTGGCAGCCGTGTGGGGCCATATCTTCTCGCCCTACCTCAACTTCCATGGCGGCAAGGGCATCGCAGTTGGTCTGGGCGTCATCCTCGCCTGGTACTGGCCTATTGGCCTGTCGCTGCTGGGCATGTTTATCGTGGCCGTCGCCATCACCAAGTTTGTGTCGGTGGGCTCACTTGCCGCGGCCATCGGTCTTCCCATCGCTGCCTGCGCGGTCTTTCCGTACAGCAGCCTCGGACTTAAGTTTTGCATGGCGCTGATCGGCATTACTGTGGTGTGGGCCCATCGTGCGAACATCAAAAAGCTAATGACGGGTAAGGAGTCCAAGCTCTCGTTTACCAAGCGCGTCACCGAGCCCGACGATAAGTAGGAGAGAGTCATGAATGTTGCGCTGATTGGCTCCGGCTCCTGGGGAACCGCCGTCGCGGGCCTTGCTGCAGCGCGAGCCGAGCGCGTGACCATGTGGGCCCATAGCGAGCAGACGGCCGCCGGCATCAATGGCGAGCACCGCAATCCCCGGTATCTGGTGGACTACGAGCTGCCCGGCAACGTTGTCGCCACCACGGACCTGTCGCAGGCGCTCGACGGCGCCGACTCCATTATCTTTGCCGTGCCCTCCACACACCTGCGCAGCGTATGTCATCAGGCAGCACCCTTCATCGCCGCCGGCACCCCGGTGCTCTGCCTCACCAAGGGCATTGAGCCCGAGTCCGGCCTGCTCATGAGCGAGGTCATCGCCAGCGAAATCGGCAACGAGTCGCGCGTGGCGGCGCTCTCGGGCCCCAACCATGCTGAGGAAATCTGCCGCGGTGGACTTTCTGCCGCCGTCATCGCCAGCGAAGATCCACAGATAGGGGAGACCTTTAAGGACCTGCTCCTGTCCACGGCCTTTCGCATCTATCTGTCGCAAGACATGACCGGTGTCGAGGTCTGCGGCGCCATGAAAAATGTCATCGCCATCGTGTGCGGCATCTCCGCCGGCACCGGTGCCGGCGACAACACGCTCGCCCTTATCATGACGCGCGGCCTGGCCGAGATTAGCCGTCTGGTGCATGCCCGCGGCGGTCAAGCTATGACCTGCATGGGACTTGCCGGCATGGGTGACCTCATTGCCACCTGCACCTCCGAGCATTCGCGCAACCGCACCTTTGGCTACGAGTTTGCCCACGGCGTTTCGCTCGACGAGTACCAGACGCGCACGCATATGGTTGTCGAGGGCGCCGTCGCCGCCCGCAGCGTGAGCGAACTCGCCCGTTCGCTGGGCGTAGACATTCCGATCACCTTTGCCGTGGAGCAAACGCTCTACAACGGTGTTACTTTGGATAGGGCGCTCGAGATTCTCACCGACCGCGTCCCTTCTCAAGAGTTCTACGGACTCACCGACTAGCGCAGAAAGGCTTCTACCATGGGTTCCATCAAAATCGCTCCGTCCGTCCTTTCGGCCGATATGGCCAACCTCAAGGGCGAGCTCGACAAGATCGCCGGTGCCGACTACGTCCACTTCGACGTTATGGACGGTCACTTTACCGGCAACCTCACCTTTGGCGTCGACATCCTCAAGGCCGTCAAGCGCTCCACCGATGTACCGGTCGACGCGCACCTGATGGTGTCGAACCCCGACGAGACGGTCGATTGGTACACCGACGCCGGTGCCGATATGATCACCGTCCACTACGAGGCTTCCACGCACCTGCACCGCACGCTCACCCATCTGCAGCAGCGCGGCGTCAAGGCAGGCGTGGTGCTCAACCCCGCCACCCCCGTGTGCGTGCTCGAGAGCATCATCGACGTCGTCGATATGGTGCTGCTCATGAGCGTGAACCCGGGCTTTGGCGGCCAGAGCTTTATCCCGGGCACTATCGCCAAACTGCACGAGCTCAAGGCCATGTGCGAGCGCCACGGCGTGTCGCCCATGATCGAGGTCGACGGCGGCATTTCTTCCAAGAACATTGCCGAGGTCGTCAAGGCTGGTGCCAACGTTCTCGTGGCCGGCTCCGCCGTATTTAAGTCCGAAGATCCCGCCGCCGAGGTTGCGCTGCTGCAGAAGCTGGGCAATGAGGCCGCACAGGAGGCATAAACCCTTATGACCGCAGGTCAAAACCGCATACCCGTTAATCTTGACTACGCCGCCTCGACGCCCATGCGCGCCGAGGCGCTCCTTGCGCAGCGCGAATATGACGACAGCGAGCTTGCCGGCGTCAACCCCAACTCGCTGCACTCGCTCGGCCGCAAGGCCGCCGCGCGCCTGGAGGTTGCCCGTCGCGAGATCGCCCATAGCTTTGGCGCACGCGTCCGCCCGTCCGAGATTGTTCTGACCAACGGCGGCACCGAAGCCAACCAGCTGGCGCTGCTCGGTCTTGCCGAGGGCGCTCGTCAGCGCGATCGCAAGCGCGATCGTGTAATCGTTTCGGCCATCGAGCACGATTCGATTCTGGACAACCTGCCGCTGCTGCGTGCCGCCGGATTTACCGTCGACCTGGTGCAGCCCTGCCGTGCGGGCTACATCGAGCCTGCCGCGCTCGCGGAGCTGCTCGGCGACGACGTCGCACTCGTGAGCATCATGGGTGCCAACAACGAAACTGGCGTGGTGCAGCCCATCCGCGAGCTGGCCGCCGCTGCACATGCTGCCGGCGCCCTGTTCCACACCGATGCCATCCAGGGCTATCTGCACATTCCGCTCGATGCCGCCGAGCTGGGCGTAGATGCCATGTCCGTCGCCGCCCACAAAATTGGCGGTCCCGTGGCATCCGGCGCGCTTTACGTTAAGACCCGCACGCCGCTGCGCCCCCGCATCTTTGGCGGCGGACAGGAAGCCGGACGTCGCGCCGGCACGCAGGACCTGCGTACACAGCTGGCTTTTGCCGCTGCCGCCCGCACGCTGGCGCCCCATGTGGCTCAGGAGCGCGCGAAGCTGCAAGCCCTTTCCGATAAGCTCTACGCCATGCTTACGGCCCATCCGCGCATTCACGCCACCATGGGCGACTACGAGCAGGTCGACCGTCTGCCCGGCATGGTATCGATCTACATTGATGGCATGGACTCCGAGGAGCTTATCATCAAGCTCGATGCCGCCGGTTTTGAAGTGTCGGCAGGTTCGGCATGCTCGAGCGGCAGCATGGACCCCAGCCACGTTTTGAGCGCGATGGGCATCGGTCGCGAGCAGGCGCTGGGCGCACTGCGCATCTCCTTCGATGACCGCGTGAATCCGGCCGATCTGAATGAGTTCGCCAAGACGCTCCTCTCGATCGTGGGTGCCGCATGATCGCCGCCGAGCTTGAGCGCGCGCTGCTGGCACGCTATCCCAAGACCGATGCCGAGAGTTGGGACCATGTAGGACTCTCCGTCGGCGACCCTGCCGCGGAGATTACCGGTGTTGCCTGCGCACTCGATGCGACCGAAGCCAATGTGCACCGCGCCCAGGAGGCCGGCGCCAACGTGCTGCTGACGCATCACCCCATCTATATCAAGGCGCCCGAAGCGTTTTGTCCGGCGGATGCCACGCGTCCCCAGTGCAGCGCGGCGCTCTATGAGGCGGCCCGATGCGGCGTGAGCATTATCTCGCTCCACACCAACCTGGACCGCTCGCACGAAGCCTGCCTCTGCCTGAGCGAGCTGCTGGGTGCCGCACCCGTGAGCTCACTGGAGCACGTGGACGACCCCGAAGCCACCGGCCTGGGCGCACTTGCAACGCTCAACGACCCGTGCACGCTGCGCGATCTTGCCACCCGTGCTGCCACGGCCTTCGGCAGCAACCCGCGCGTTTGGGGTGAAGCCGAGCACCCGTGCCGAACCGTCGCCATTTTGGGCGGCTCCCTGGGCGACTTTGGAGAGCTCGCCATCGCCGCGGGCGCAGATGCTGTCGTGACGGGCGAGGCGGGCTACCACGTGGCGCAAGACCTTGCCTTGCGCGGGCTACCGGCGATCCTGCTCGGCCACGACCGCTCCGAGGAGCCGTTCGTTGATATATTGATGAACTCTGCAGTTGATGCCGGGGTCGACCCCCGTCATGCGATTAAAATACTGAACCCATGCCAATGGTGGACTGTGACAAAAGGAGAGAACTTATGAGCGCCGGCGCTACGCTACTCAAGCTGCAACAGATCGATTTGGAGCTCGCCCGCAACAAGAGCGAACTTGCCAATATGCCGGAGCTCAAGGAGCTCGCTTCCAAGCGCAAGACCTATGTGAAGCTCAAGTCCGAAATGACCAAGCTCTACGCCCAGCGCAAGGACCTGGATATTGAGCTCGACGATCTCAACACCACCGAGATCCAGACCAATAACGCCATCGAGGCCGCCAAGAAGCGCCACGTTGATGGCTCTGACTACCGCGAGGTTCAGGACCTGGAGAACGAGCTCGCCACCCTGGCCAAGCGCTTGGACAAGATCGAGCACACCCGCAAAGATGTCGTCGTCGCCCACAAGGAGGCGCTCGACCGCGAGGCTCGCGCGCAGGCCATCATCGCCAAGTTCGAGGAGGGCGTGAAGGCCGACACCAAGGCCGCCCGCGCCAAGGCCGCCGACCTCCAGGCACAGATTGACGCCGCCACTAAGGAGCGCACCGCCCTTGCCGCCACGCTGCCGACCGACGTGCTCACCGACTACGAGCGCCTGCTCAAGCAGTTCCGCGGCCTGGCCGTCGAGACCATCCAGGGCAACATCCCCACGGTTTGCCACACCGCGCTGCAGGCATCGTCCATGAGCGACCTCAACCACGACGGTAGCGAGATTACGCATTGCCCGTACTGCCACCGCCTCCTGGTGCTCCCGAGCAAGGAAGCTTAAACGATGGCGGCACCCAACAATTCAATGCAACTTGAGGAAAAAACGATCCTGCTGGGCATTACCGGCGGGATCGCCGCCTATAAGTCGTGCAACATCGTGCGCCTGCTGCAAAAGCGCGGTGCGCGCGTCAAGGTCGTTATGAGCGAGCATGCCACAGAGTTTGTGGGGCCGCTCACCTTCCGTGCGCTCACCAACGAGCCCGTCGCCGTGGGCCTGTTCGACGACCCCTTCGACCCCATCCACCACATTTCGCTTGCGCAGGAGCCCGATCTGGTGGTCGTGGCGCCCGCGACGGCCAATATCATCGCTAAGATGGCCAACGGCATCGCCGACGACCTCATCTCCACCACGCTGCTTGCCACGCCGCGGCCCATCGTGATTGCCCCCGCCATGAACAACGGCATGTGGAAGGCGCCGGCGACGCAGGCCAACATGGCCACGCTGCGCGAGCGCGGCGTCCATGTGGTGGGACCCGGCAGCGGCTACCTTGCCTGCGGTGACGTGGACACGGGACGCATGAGCGAGCCTGAGGGCATCGTCGAGACTGTCTGTGAGGTGCTCAACCCCGTGCCTCAGGACCTAGCAGGTAGGCGCATCGTGATTACCGCCGGCCCCACGCACGAGCCGATCGACCCGGTGCGATTCATTGGCAACCGCTCTTCGGGCAAGATGGGCATCGCCCTGGCGGGGGAGGCTGCTCGCCGCGGTGCTGCGGTCACGCTCGTGTTGGGACCGACATCGCTCGATGTGCCCCGCGGCGTGGAGTGCGTGCGCGTGCAGACCGCAGCAGAGATGCTCCAGACGGCCCTGAGCGCCTTCCAGGCGGCCGATGCGGCCATTTGCGCGGCCGCCGTCGCCGACTACACACCGGCAGCCCCTGCGGACCATAAACTCAAAAAGTCCAACGAGCGCTTGGATCACATCGAGCTTGTCGAAACGGTCGATATTTTGGCCGAGCTCTCGCGCCAGAAGGGCAAGCGATGCGTGATCGGATTTGCGGCCGAGACTGATAACGTTGTCGAGTACGCCGAGCGCAAATTGGCACGCAAGGGCTGCGATGCCATTATCGCCAACGATGTCTCGCGCGCCGATTCGGGCTTTGGAACGGATACCGACAAGGCCTGGATTGTGACTACAACGGGCACGCAAGAACTTCCCGTGCTAACAAAACCCCAGCTCGCAGATACAATTTTGGACTTGCTTCAAAATTTATAAAAAAGTTCTTGCACAAGTCTAAAGTTTCGGGTTAATATACTCCCTGTTGCGAGCGAGAGCAGAGCAACAAACAAAAGCTTCGGGACGTGGCGCAGCTTGGTAGCGCACTTGACTGGGGGTCAAGGGGTCGCTGGTTCGAATCCAGTCGTCCCGACCAGAAGTTTGCAGGTCAGGCACCTAGTGTCTGACCTTTTTTGTTTTCAGTCATCATGATTAATTTGCTTAAAGCAACAACGTTCCCGATCGAAGTAATCACCGAATCAAAACGTGTACATCAGCCACCAAAATCGACATTTTTCGACATGTTTGGAGGCAGATGTACACGAATGCGAAATCCCCCGCCTAATAGCGTCCTCCACATGTCTGGACTCTCTATGGCTGCGCTGGATAGACATCGCCGGAACGGGTATAGTATCGAAAGTTTTGTCGTTAACCAGCGGGGGAGTCCTGTGGGCATCAAAAAGAAGATCAAAAAGGAGCTTATCGGCACTTCCGATTACCCGTCGAATAAGATCTTTACGATCTCCAATTTCATCACCTTTACGCGCCTGATCCTCACCCTGGTATTTCTGTACCTGTTTGTGACGGATAACAACCGCGTCATCGCCATCGCTATCTACGCCGTTGCCGCCTCCACCGACTGGATGGACGGGCAGATCGCCCGCATGACTAAGACGGTCTCGTGGCTCGGCAAGGTCATGGATCCCATTTGCGACCGTGCGCTGCTGTTCACCGGCGTGCTGGGCCTGGTAGTCCGCGGAGAGCTGCCCATCTGGGTCTGCGTGCTCATTATTGGCCGCGACATCTATCTGGGCATCGGCACGCTTATCGTGCGTCATTATCACCGTCGCCCCATCGATGTCGTCTTTCCCGGAAAGATTGCCACTGCGCTGCTCATGACCGGCTTCTCGCTCATGCTGCTCGGGTTCCCCGTTGTTGACGGCCTGCATCTTTTACCTTCAACCCTTAAGGCCTTCCCGGGCCTCAACGGAAGCTCGGTGCCCCTCGGCATCTTCTTTGTGTACGGCGGCGTGATCTTCTCCATGCTCACGGCTGTCATCTACTCCATTAAGGGCGGAGTGGCCATTAAACAGGCTCTCGCGCATCCCGAGGACGAGGACATCGACTTTCTGAACCCTGAAATCGAAGACTGATTCGTTGGGGTATGATTACGTACGGTTCATTATTTGCGGCACGTCCGCGATAAGTTAGGGGTTGTCATGGACAACATGGTTAACAATATGCCTCAGAATGATAAGACTGCCGACGCTACCTGCGTATTCCGCGTGCCTTCAAGCGACGTCACCGTTCCCGATCTCATGGCCAACGTGCGCATCACCGCCCCCGTTCTGTCCATCGTCAAGGGTCCGCAGACTGGTGCCGCCTTTGAGCTCGAGGACGACGTGACCACCATCGGCCGCGATCCTGCGAACGGCATCTTCCTCAATGACATGACCGTTTCGCGCAGCCACGCGCGCATTATCCGCGAGGGCCTCGGCGCTCGCATCGAGGACTTGGGCTCGCTCAATGGCACCTGGGTCGACGGTGCCATCGTCAATGCAGCCCCGCTGCACGACGGTTCTTCCGTCCAGATCGGTACGTTTACGCTCATCTACCACGAGAGCACGCCGGAGCGCATCGAAACCGGTGAGTAGGGCATGGCCGAACGCAACTATCTGAGTATCGGCCAAGTCGTCAACCTACTTCGAGGCGCATACCCCGATCTTTCGAACTCAAAAATTAGATTTCTAGAAGATGAGGGGCTCATTACCCCTCATCGTACGCCAAAGGGATACCGTCAGTACTCCAAGGAGGACGTTGATCGCCTAGAGGTCATTCTGCACCTGCAGAAGACTCGCTACATGCCGCTCAACGTGATTAAGCAGCGCTTGGAAAACGCCACGGACCTGTCAACGCTCGCCTACGAGGTTGGCTTGCTGTCCGATGTTCCGCTCAAGACTGAGCCCAAGGAGACTAAGCAAAAGCTGCATCCCATCGAGACCATTCCCGATATGTTAGGCGTCGAGATTTCGTTTATCCGGTCGCTCGCCGAGAACGACCTCATTCGCATCATCAAGAGTCCGCAGAATCGCGAGCTTGTCGATGGCCGCGATTTTCCGATCATCCGCTACTGCTCCGAGCTGTCACGCTTCCATATCGAGCCGCGCAACCTGCGTCAGTACGTGTCTTCCGCCAACCGCGAGTCCTCGATGTTTGAGCAGGTGCTCGTGAGCATGCTCGGCATGGACACCTCCGATGACGAGCGCGACGCCAAGCTCGAGCGTGCGTTTAAGAAGCTTCACGACCTGACGGAAGGTGTGCACACTGCGCTGCTCAAGAACCGCGTTTTTGAGTCGCTCAACGCCGTGGTCGAGGACGCCGACATCGATGCACTCGATGAGGAAATCACTCGCTCCGAGTCCACCAAGGCCAAAAACGAAGAGGCAGACGCGCCGGCTTCGCACGAGGATTCTCTCGTAAAGCCGCTCAAGGTCGTCGCCCCTTCGCACTCCGGCACCGCCACCGCGGCCAAATAACCTCTGCCGCTTATCCGGCAACCCATTGAAAGGTCATGCAATGTACGACTTCGAATCTCAAATCGTCGACATCCCCGACTATCCCGAGCCCGGAGTCATCTTTAAAGACATCACGCCGCTCTTCGGCAATCCCGAGGCGCTCAAAGCCATGACCGATGCCCTCGCCGAGCACTTTGCCGGCATGGGAATCACCAAGGTCGTGGGCCCAGAGGCTCGAGGCTTTATGGTAGGCGTACCGGTGGCTGTAGCCCTTGGCGCCGGCTTTGTTCCCGCACGTAAACCGGGTAAGCTGCCGCGCGAGACCGTGAGCCAGAGCTACGAGCTCGAGTATGGAACGGATTCTATCGAGATCCACGCCGATGCCATCAGCTCTAAAGATACCGTGTTGATTCTGGACGACTTGGTCGCGACGGGTGGAACCGTCGAGGCAACAGGTAAACTGGTGCGAGATATGGGCGCAAAGCTTGTGGGCTACGGTTGTATCCTTGAGCTTGCGTTTCTCAACCCGCGCAAGAAGCTCACGCCTTCTAACGAGGACGTTGAGCTCTTTAGCCTGGTAACGGTTGACTAGCCGCTACCCTTAGATACCGGAAAGGAAGCTACATGCGCACAGCAAATACGCACAAAAACATGGCACGCTGCGCTGCTACGGCAACCCTCGCTTGTGTTTTGGGCCTGGGCCTCGTGGCTCCGGCTTACGCCGATACCGCATCCGACCTTGCCGCTGCTCGAACTAAACTCGAGCAGATTGGCACCCAAACCCAGCAAATTCATGAAGAACTCTCCGCACAGACGCAGGAGCTTGATCAGACTGCAGGCGAGATCACGCAAAAGCAGCAAGAGATTGCCGAAGGTCAGGCAAAGCTTTCGAGCTATGTTGCCGGTGAGTACAAGACCGGCGGTCTGAGTCTCCTTCAGGTTCTGACGGGCGTCGACGATCTGGGCGACATGCTCAACCGTCTCTTCTACTACGGTAAGGTGTCCGACAAGCAGGCCCAGACCATTCAGGAGGTCAAGGACCTTAAGCAGCAGCTCACCGATAAGCAGACCGAACAGGAGAAGAACGTCGCCGCGACGCAGAAGAAGGTCGACGAGCTCAACGCCCAGCAGGCTGAGGCCCAGAGTGTCGTGAACTCCCTGGATTCGCAGCTGCAGGCCGAGCTTGCTGCCGAGGCCGAGGCCAACGCTGCGCTGCAGGCTGGCATTAATGCCAGCACCGCCGAAAAGGCCACGGTGAGCAATGACACCGCCGGTACGACCGAGAACACCAACAATGGTGGCGGTACGACCAACAAAGGCGGCGGCAACACGCCTGCGCCCGCGCCCGCTCCTGCTCCCACGCCGCAGCCCGTGACGCCCGCTCCGGCTCCGACGCCTTCCGCACCGAGCCAGTCCGTTGACGGTGGTACCGTTGTTTCGCGCGCCTACAGCAAGCTCGGTTATGCTTATTCTTGGGGCGGTATTGGACCGAACAGCTTTGACTGCTCCGGCTTTGTGAGCTATTGCCTCACCGGCCGTTATTGCCGCCTTGGCACCACGGGTACCTTCATGGGCTGGACCCGCGTGTCCGATCCCCAGCCTGGTGACGTCGTGGTTAACTCTTACCACACCGGCATCTACATTGGTAACGGCCAGATGATCCATGCTTCCGACTACAACACGGGTGTTATCATCAGCTCCGTTGCCGCCGGCATGAACAATAACTATATCTTCGTGCGTTACTAAGTATTCAGATAAAGCAAACGGATATGGACCTCGTGGCTTTGAGTCATGGGGTCCATTCTTTTGCCTTTAGTGCAGTCCGCTATCTAGTTTTGAATACTAGATAGCGGCCCAATCGGTCTGCAAGATGGCTATAATTGTATGGGAACAATTAGAAAGGACCCTCTATGAGCTGGGCACTTATCTCCGATTCAAGCTGCAACCTCCGCGATTGGCAACCGACCGCACCCCATACCACCTTTGCATTTGCGCCCCTCAAAATTCGAGTGGGGGAGCGTGAATTCGTTGACGACCTCTCGCTCGATGTTCACGAGCTCAATTGCGCCGTGCAGGCGGAGTCGAGCGCTTCTTCGAGCGCCTGTCCAAGCGTAGGGGAGTGGGCCGAACTCTTCAGGCTTGCCGACAAGACGATCTGCATGCCCATCTCCGAGGGCGTCTCGGGAAGCTACAATGCCTCGGCCACCGCACGTGACATGGTGCTTGCCGAGGAGCCGGATCGTCAGATTCATTTGGTTAACTCGCGAGCCGCAGGTGGCAAAATGGATCTAATCTTCCTACTGTTCGACCGCTATCTTGCAAGCAACCCGGATGTCTCATTCGAGGATGCTTGCGCATACTTCGATAGCCTTGAACAGAACAGCAAAATCCTCTTCAGTTTGTGCAATTACGAAAACCTCGCTAAAGCCGGACGTATCCCTAAGGCAGCCGGCGTCATTGCCAACAAGCTCAATATCCGCATTTTGGGCACGGCGAGCGAGGCCGGTAAAATCGAACTCGTCGGGCACACGCGTGGCGAAAAGAAGATGCTCAACAAGATCATCGACACCATGGAAGCCGAGGGTTTTACGGGCGGCGAGGTCATCATCGATCACGTTGAGAACGAAGCTGGAGCCCATGCGCTTACTGACCGCATAGTCGAGCATTGGCCCGGCTCCAAGACCATCATCATGCCCTGCAACGGCCTGGATTCCTATTACGCCGAGATGCACGGCCTCATCATCGGCTACGGCATGGGCGTAGCTTCGGGCAAATAAC
>DBFNYT010000086.1:0-11306 GCA_048425625.1 Collinsella sp.
CCAGCTCGACCTCGACTCGGCCAGCGAGCCCAGCGGTGGCAACGGCCTCGCGGCAGCAGGCCACGACATCGGCCACGCTCGTGCCCTCGAGCATGCGGAAGTTGATATTGGCCCACATATCCTGCGGCATTACGTTGGCACCGGTACTGCCGCCTTCGATTTGCGTGGGCGCGCAGGTGGTGGTCACAAGCGGGTACAGCTTTTTGCTGGCGAGGCAGTCGCGCACGATGGCATCCTTGCTGGCAGCAATCTCGTCTGCGGCATAAAGCCCCAGCTCGATGAGCTGCGCGGCAAGCAGATCGGTCACACGCGCCGGCCACTCGATATCGCAAATCGCGGCAATAGCGCGGCTGAGCACTTCGAGCGACGTCCCACCGTAAGGGTTGGAAGAGTGCCCGCCTTCGCTCTTCGCCTTGAGCACGATATCGGCATAGCCCTTCTCGGCAAGATCGGCATGCATAAGCCAACCCGCACCTGCGCTGTACTCGGCAGCCGCAACGATACGATAGTCGCCCTCGTCAATCAGGTACTCAAGCTCAACGCCGCGCTCTTCGAGCGCACGACCGATGGCACCCGCGCCGTACTGCGTGGTCTCCTCGTCCTGGCCAAAGGCGAGCAGCAGCGTGCGCTCGTGCTGCCAACCATGCGCCAGCGCATACTCAACCGCCTCGAGAATGCCCGCGACCTGGTCTTTCATGTCAATGGCGCCGCGACCCCAAATGTAGGTGTCGTCCACGTGACCGCTAAAGGGAGCGTGCGTCCAGTCGGCCTCAGCGCCCGGCACCACGGGGACCACGTCCATGTGACCCATGAGCACAACGGGTTTGAGTGCAGGGTCGGTGCCGGCAAGCGTCACGAGCAGCGAATGGTCGATGAGCTCGACCTCGCCCGTCGCAAACACGCGCGGCCAGGCCTGCTGCATATAGGCGCGCAGATCGACAAACGGCTGCCAGTCCACCGCCTCGGCATCCATGCTCGAAATCGTCGGAAACGACAGCACACGGCCCAGGCGCTCGCATGCGCCAGCCTCATCCAAATCGGCAAAATCGTCCTCATGCGCAAAAAAGCGCCAAACCTCGGCCATGCCTTCCTCCAAAAAAAGCGTGGCAAAGAGGCGGTCCCTTTGCCACGTTCGCTTGCATTATTTGTCGTTGAGATAACGCGAGAGGAACTCGCGGGTACGCTGGTGCTTGGGGTTGCCAAAGAGCTCTGCCGGCGCGGCGTCCTCGAGCACTACGCCCTTGTCCATAAAGACCACGCGATCGGACACGGTGCGGGCAAAGGCCATCTCGTGCGTGACGACGACCATGGTCATGCCGTCGGCAGCAAGTTTGCGCATGACCTCGAGCACCTCTCCCACGATCTCGGGGTCGAGTGCGGAGGTCGGCTCGTCGAACAGCATGATCTGCGGATTCATGCATAGGGCACGAGCGATGGCCACGCGCTGTTTTTGACCACCGGACAGGCGACCCACGGCGGCGTGCGCGAACTTCTCGAGCCCCACGCTCGTCAGATGCTCCATCGCGACCTTCTCGGCCTCGGCCTTGCTCATCTTTTTGAGCGTGACGGGCGCGAGGGTACAGTTGTCGAGCACATCCATGTTGTTGAACAGGTTAAAGCCCTGGAACACCATGCCGATGTCCTCACGCAGCTTGTTGATGTTGCAGCGCTCGGCCGTGAGGTCCTGGCCGTGGAACCAGATGTGGCCCGCGTCCGGGGTCTCGAGCAGGTTGAGGCAGCGCAGGAAGGTCGACTTACCCGAGCCTGAGGCGCCGATAATGGTGACGACCTCGCCGGGGTTAACGGACAGGTCGATGCCCTTGAGCACCTCGAGCGAGCCGAAGCTCTTGCGCAGGCCCTCGACGCGGATGAGCGGCTCATTGGTCTGTGCGGCGGCCGCGGTGCCGGTAGTGGCGGTATCTGCCATGATGATTCTCCTCGTCTTGAGCCTAGTTGGAGCTGGGCAGCGTGACCGGAGCCTCGGCGCCAAGCTTTTTGCCAAAGGCCTCGAGCAGGCGGCTCGCCACGAGCGTCAGGATCAGGTAGACCACGAGCGCCACGCAGTAGACCTCCATCTGGCGGTAGTACACGCCGGCGACGGTGGTGGTGGCGTACATGAGGTCAAACACGCCGATGACCGAGAGCACCGACGAATCCTTGATGTTGATGATGAGCTCGTTGGTGAGCGCCGGAATCGCGTTTTTAATGCCCTGGGGGAACACGACTTTGCGCATAGCTTGCCACTGCGACAGGCCCAGCGAGCGTGCTGCCTCGGCCTGGCCGGGATCGATGGACTCGATGCCGCCGCGCAGGACCTCCATCATGTAGGCGGTGGAGTTGAGCGAGATGGTGACGAGGCCGGCGGTGAAGGTGCTCCAGATCTGGTTGGCCTGGGCGGTCTCGAAGCCCATGCCGCGCAAAACGGTGAAGCCCGCGTAATAGATGAGCAGGCCCTGGACCATCATGGGCGTGCCGCGCACGATGGTGGAGTAGACGGTCGCAAAGCCGCGGCCGATACTCTTAAAGAAGCGCACCAGGTCGTTATCCACGCGGTCGAACGTCTGAATGCGTAGGAACACGAAGAGCAGCGCCAGGAAGAATGCGATGACGGTGCCGAAGGTGGCAAGCGCGATGGTGATCTCGATACCGCGAATGAAGAAGTCCCCGCTCTTGTAGGTCATGTAGACCAGGCTCGACAAAAAGTCGCTGGGGTTGGAATCCGAGACAATGCTCACCTGCACCAGGTCGATAAACGACATGACGCAGCGGTCGATAAAGAAAACTGCCGCGATGGCGACCACGACGTAGCTGCCCAGGCGTGCGCCACGACGGCAGCGCTCGGATGCGAACGGCGACTTTTCGCGATAGTCGTTCCAGTGCATGAGCTTGGTGACCAGCGCCGCCGCCGACACGACGAGCCAGGCCCAAAGGATTGCCCAGAGGCAGTCTTGGAACACGCCCGTAGGCGCCAAGAAACTCATCGGCGTGGGGTTGCGCTGGCTAAACGCCAGGCCGAGCGCCGCGATGACGCTCGTGCCCAGGTATACATAACGGTGGTCGGCCTTGATAAAGGAGGCCAGGCGATTGATGGTTTTCATGCTGCCTCCCTATGCCGGCTGACGGTCGAGGCACGCGTCCCACATTTGGTCGCGCTCCTCTTGGCTAATGCCCTTGAGTGTCTTGTCGATGAGCTTAAGCAGCTTGTCCGAGCCCTTGCGGCAGCCGACGTTTGCCGTGACTTCCTGCTTAAAGCCCTCGCCCTCGGCAAATCGAATCGGCACGATACCCGGGTTTTGGGCCATATAGCCCTTCTCGTTCTCGGTATTGTAGGTCACGGCGTCGCAGGTGCCCTGCAGCAGGTTCGAAAACACCGTGGGGACCGAATCGACCGGGTTCTTGTGGACAACGCCCGGGATCTCGTCGATGACGGTATCGAGCATGGTGTCCTTTTGGCCGAGGACCGTTGCGCCGCTAAAGTCGCTGAGCTTGGTCGCATTTTGGTAGGGCGAGCCCTCTTTTACGAACAGGCCAAAGTAGCCAATGAAGTACGGGTCGGAAAAGCCGACGGACTCCTCGCGCTCGGGCGTGGCGCTCATGCCGGCAATGATGAGGTCGATCTGGCCGTTGTTGAGCGAATCGATAAGACCCGAGAAGCCCTGCTTGACGGCGACGGGCTCGCCACCGAGGGCCTTGCAGACGATCTTGGCGATCTGCACGTCGTAACCATCGGCATAGGCGCCCTGCACGTTGTCGATGGGGATAGTGTACTTGCTGGCTTCGGAGACCTGCCAGTTGTACGGGGCGTAGGCCGCCTCCATGCCGATGCGGATCTTGTCCTTGCCGATCACGGAATCGGACAGGTCGTCGCGACCGCCGCCCGTCGTGGGCTGGGCCACTTCCAGCGTGGAGGGGCGCTGGCAACCGGCAAGTGCGCCGGCGACGACGGAAGCGCTCG
This sequence comes from Collinsella sp., assembly GCA_048425625.1. Taxonomy (GTDB): domain Bacteria; phylum Actinomycetota; class Coriobacteriia; order Coriobacteriales; family Coriobacteriaceae; genus Collinsella. The sequence continues at coordinate 3,956 of DBFNYT010000086.1, forward strand.
CAGCAAACGCACTGCCTAAGAAGATACGACGGCTGCACACCGGCTGTGGATGCGCGTCGCGTTGATGGGGAGAATGCATAATCTGCCTTCCCTGTTGAATCGTATGCTGACGACTTAACAGGATATACGCCAGCAACTAGCAGCGCAGCACAAGCTCGAAAAATTAATAGACACGCGGTAGTCATTGGGGACGCCGATGTTTTGGCAATGCCGGCGAGCGACGTCCAGAGCGAACAAGTGGCATGAAAAAGGCAAGGCATGACCAGAAGGTCTATGCCTTGCCTTTTGAATGACAACTTGTCGCTCTGGACGACGCGCAGCATCGACCGAGCGGCGGAACCTCTAGAGCAAGGTAACGCTAAAACTGCGCTTGTCCGTCTCGCCCGGGGCCAGGGTGATAGTGTTGACCTTGTGCTCAAAGACATCGTCCTCGGTGTCCATGGTGGTATGACCGGTCCAGGGCTCGAGCGCCACAAACGGAGCGTCGTTGGCGGCAGACCACACGCCAATGTACTTAAAGCCCTCAAAGTCGATCTTGACGCCGTGGCCCGACTTGCGGCCGCGCAGCGTGAGCGTGGAGCCCGGAGTATCGGTGAACATGATGGCATCGTTATCGAAACTGCGGTGCGTGATGGGCAGCACGTCCGAGTTGTCGGGAGCCTTATAGCTGCCCTCAAACGTCATAAGACCGTCGGGCGTGATGATGGGAGCCTCGTTCGTCCAAGCCTCGGTAAACGCCAGCTCGTAATCCTCGAACGCCTCGTCCTCGGCACCGGGGGCGGGCACGTTAAATGCGGGGTGGCCGCCCACCGAGAACGGCAGGTCCACATCGCCGGTATTGGTGACGGCAAAGGTCTGCGTGAGGGTGGCGTCGCCGGTCAGGGCATAGGTCATGTTGAGCTTAAAGTGGAACGGAAAGGCCTTGAGCGACTCGGGCGTATCGGTGATCTCGTAAGTTACCGAGGAGCCGTCCTCCGAAACCTCGACCAGCTCGTGCTCGACGATGCGCGCGAGTCCGTGGCGCGGCATCTCGCAGGTGCCGGCCGCAGACGCTGCCGTGTTGTTGCGCAGCGAACCCACAATGGGGAACAGGATGGGCGCATGCTTGCCCCAAAAGGCGGGGTCGCCCTGCCACAGATACTCGTTGCCGTTGAGGGCAAGGCTCGTGAGCTGAGCGCCCATGGAATCGATGGCCGCGGTGAGGCTGCCGCGCTTGATGGTAGTGACGGTAGACATGCTACTTCCTCCAAAAGTAAACAATAGTGTCGAGGGCTATTGTCCCACTCTTGGCGGCGGGGTTGAGCGACAGGCGCAGTTATTGAGCAATAGCGTAAAGGTCAAACCCGCCCTGCGGAGTGCTATCGACCGTATCGGGCGCCTGCGAGTTAAAGCTCACGGGAACCATGCGCTTTGAGGCGCGGAAGCGCGTGCCGTCGGTGGCGACGGGCGGTTCGTCGACGGTGAGCTCGTAGTCGCCGGGCTTGAGCTCGATGCCGTCACCAGCGGAATTGACGTATTGATACTCGTCAATCGTCTGCCCTTTGAGCGTACGCCCCACGATGTGGATGAGCATTTGGCTGTCGCCACGCGCGGTGTCCCACATCGCGCCGTCCTTGACCTCGACCGACACATGTACCGAGCGCGTGCGGCTGAGCGATTGCTCGACAGACATCTCGACCTTGGCGGCGTCTTGACGCTGCTGCTCGACATGGCTCCAAACGCTACCGATTGCCGAGCAGGCGATAACGCCGGCCATGAAGGCGATGAGGATGGGGCCGAGCGGAGAACGGCGGCCCGCGTCTTCCTCACGAGCCAGGTCGGGGCGATGTGTGGGCGCAGGCGCCTGGGCGCCTTGCGCGGGCACGTCGAGAATGCTGAAGGATGCCGTGCTGTCGGGGTCGATGGTGTGACGCGGCTGCGGGATCTTTGCCGGCGAGATGGACATGTCCGCCGGCTCACCGAGTGTGGCCGTGGCATCGGCCTTAGCCTCATCGGCCTCGGCTTGGGCCCAAGCCTGCTCAAAGGTCAGGGGCTCGGCGGCATCGGAGGCGGCATCAGGCTCGACAGCGGCATCGTTGCCGGTCTCGTCCTCGTCGCTCGACACGTCACGCGACGCGGGCTCGTCCCACTCCTCGTCCGGAGCCTCGCCCTCGCTATACCACCATTCAAAGTTATCGATATCCATACGGGGCGCCCCTTAGGCCTCGCAAATAAACACTCGCTAGTCTTATACCCCCAGACGGCACCGAAGCTCACCCGCGCCGGACACGAAAACCGTCACAACATTCGACGTTTTTCCTCGTTTTCGAGATTTTCATCGAATGTTGTGACGGTTTAGGCGGCAGCCACGCCGCGAATGTGACAAAGAGACTGTCCCTTTGTCACATTCTGTTAGAGTTGCAGGGATTGAATCCCGCTTATTCATGCGACATTGGAGTGACAACCTTGACCGCCGCAACCACGCCTAAAAGTAAGTCAACCGCCGCCGCGCTCTCCCCCGCGCGCACCAAGCTCTGCCTGGCGCTGCTCGTGCTGTTGGGATTCTCGCTCGGCTGCTCCGAGTTCGTGGTCATCGGCATCGAAAGTGACTTGGCAACGGAACTCGGCGTATCGCTTGCCACCGCAGGCCAACTTATTAGCGTGTTCGCACTGGTCTACGCTATCGCGACGCCGGTGCTCGCGCTCAGCACGGGGCGTTTTCGCCGCTACCAGCTGCTCGTGTGCTACAGCATCGTCTTTGTGCTCGGCAACCTGGTCATGGCGTTGACGCCCAACTTCCAGGTGCTGTTCATCTCGCGCATCATCCTGGGCTCCGTCTCGGGCGCACTGCTCGCCGTGGGCGTGACGTACATCCCCGAGCTGCTGTCCCCGCAGCAAACTTCGCTTGCCATCTCGGTGGTATATGGTGCGTTTTCCGTGGCGATGGTCTTTGTGACTTCGATCGGCAAGTTTGTGGCCGACACGCTCGATTGGCACGTGGCCATGTACGGCACGCTGACCTTTGCCGTTTTGATCTGCGGAGCGCTCGTGGCGTTTATGCCGCGCGCCGGGCAAACCGACGAGCCTGCCACCTTTCGCGAGCAGGCGGGTCTGCTACGCGAGCCGAGCATCGTCACCGGCATGCTCATCTTTTTGTTTGGCGTGGGGTCGGTCTACGTTTTCTATGGCTACGTGACGCCTTATCTTGAGCAGGTGCTGGGCATGGGCACGGTCGAAGCCAGTACCACGCTCATGGCCTACGGCGTGTTCTGCCTGATCTCGAACATCCTGGGCGGATGGATCGATGCGCGCTTTGGCATGAAGGCGCTGCTTGTGACGTTCGTGCTGCAGGCTGCGGCGTTACTCGGGCTGTTTGCTGTGGGCGGCACCATGCCGCTCGCGCTGGCCTTTGTCTTTAGCTTGGCGCTGCTCATGTACTTGTTCTCGGTGTCGTGCATCACGCACTTCATGGACGTGGCACGCAGCCGCCATCCCAAGTCGATGGTACTCGCAAGTTCGGTTGAGCCCATGGCGTTTAACGTCGGCATCTCGTTTGGCACCGCAGTGGGCGGCGCCGTGGTAAGCAGCATTGGCATTGCGCACGTAGGCGCAGTGGGTGCCGCGTTCTCGCTTGTGGCCTGGGTGCTTACGCTGGTGACGATTAAATTGGCTCACTGGGAGCGCAGGCGGGCAAGGGCGCAGGCGTAGATGCGATACTCGAGCTCGATGATGGCGATCGAAAGGAAACCGCATATGCAACGTGTACTGTTTATCTGCCATGGGAACATCTGTCGCTCGACGATGGCTGAGTCCGTGTTTACCGAGCTAGTGCGGCGCGCCGGGCGCGCGGGCGAGTTTGTCATTGATTCCGCTGCGACCTCGACCGAGGAGATCGGCAACCCGCCACACCACGGCACCGTTGCCAAGCTGCGTGAAGTCGGGATTCCCGTCGTCGCACATCATGCACGTCAGGTGCGTCGCGCGGAGTATGGCGACTGGGACCACATTGTCTATATGGACGACGAGAACGCCCGCGGCCTGTACCGAATTTTTGGGAAGGACCCCGATGGCAAGATCTCGCGCCTGCTCGATTGGACCGATCGCCCCGGCGACGTGGCCGACCCCTGGTACACCGGCAATTTCGACGCCACCTACCGCGATGTACTCGCCGGTTGCACCGCTATGCTCGAGCAGCTGTAGGCAAGCGAGGCCGCGGGCCACGCCTTCGGCGCGAAACGAGCGTGGATAATCTCCCACATGAAAAATGAGCGTGGATTTTCTCCCGCTTTGAGCGTTCAAGTGCGCTCTAAACGGGAGAAAATCCACGCTCATGAATGTGACAAAGGGACTGCCCCTTTGCCACATCCGGAACTGGCCCTAGACCGGCTTGACCTCCAGCTTTATCCCCTCGACACAGGAGTCGCCCAAAACATCCGAAAGGGCCCAGGTCGCATATAGCGGCAAATAGAGAACCGCTCCGTTGCGCTCAACGTTGCCTCTCGAGAAAACAATCCCGAGCCTTACGCCATATTCAGCCGTATCAAGCACATGACCGAGCGCAGCGTGCGCGTGGTAATAGGAGCCCGATTTAACCTCGATCGGAACAGCCGTCCCATCCGGTCCATCGACCACAAAGTCCACTTCACCGCGCTTTTTTGTCTGATAGTAGTAAAGCTGGCGATTTTGGGCAGTCAGCTGCTGGGCCACCACGTTTTCGTAAATGCCGCCCAGATTGGGCTCCTTGCTATCAAGATACGCCGCTTGGGCGACTCCAACGGGGTAGCGCGCCATCAACATGCCCGTATCCGATTGATATAGCTTGAACTGCGATGGCCGTGCCGTCTTGAGCAGGGGCGATTTTGGCTCGGTTACGATATCGGCTTTGAGAGCAACGCCGGCATCGACAAGCCATACAAAATCTCGCTGATACTTCTCGTAGTGCGCCTTAGGGTCAATGGAATTGAGCACGAAGCGCTTGTTTTCGCCCTCGAGCATAATAGGGAGCTGATCGTAGATGCTCTGCGCCTGAAGGGCTCGCCCGCTTGCATACTTGGAGATATCCCGCCGGTACTGTTCGTTGAGCTCTGACTGTAGCTGACGAACAGAGGCAAGGTCGCCCTGTGTGTCGAGGAAACGCTGCACGACCTCCGGCATTCCGCCGACAACGGTATAGGTCCTGAAGTTTGCCATCATCGCGTCATGAATGTAATCAGGAATGGGCCTCTCGCTGATACACGCGTCACGTATCGTTTGGCGAGCCCCCTCGCTCACCCCGATTGCCCAGCAAAACTCCTCAAAATCGAGCGGGAACATCCTAAGCTCGTGAACATACCCCACGGGATAGGACCTGACGCCCTTGAACTGAGTCCCGAGCATTGACCCCGAAAACGCCCAACGGCACCTCCCGTCCTCAACAAGGAACTTTGCCATCGTCATGATGTCGGGGGCCTCTTGGACCTCATCGATAAACACGAGCGTTTTGCCTGGCGCAATCGACTTTCCCGAAAGAAGCGTCACCCTGCTGATGAAATCATCGGCATCCCGTGCCTCGAGAAGAGCATCTTTTGCCTGGCGGTTTTCCATGAGGTTAAGCTCGATGTAGGTTGCATGGTTGGCTTTGCCAAATGCGCGAATCGAATAGCTTTTGCCGATCTGGCGAGAACCCGTAATGAACAAGGCCTTTTGCTCGGAAGACTTCAGCCAACGCTCCAGCTCTGCCGCTATTTTCCTACGCAGCATAGGCTCTCCCCTCGGTGTCATCGAATGAAATGCAAAGTTTTATATGCTTGATTATCGATGAAACGCAGATTTTTTAGAACCTAAAATCGGATGAAATGCAAAGATTTGAGATTATAAGCGAAAGAAGGGGCACCACCGGCGAATGTGTCAAAGGGGCTGTCCCTTTGACACATTGCGCTCGACTATTCGTCTACGATCTCAGCAAGCCAGACGTTCAGCGTGTCGACCTCGGGACAGCAGAACTTTGCCGTGCCGGGCTCGTTGCCGGGCACATTTCCGCCATAGCGCAGGATATCGATATAGGGAAAGCCCACATGGCAGGCCATGGCGCACATCTTGCCGCGATCGCGGTCGAAGTCGAAGACGTCTCCCGGCTTGTGACCATGGTGGCAGCGGCACGCGCCCAGCTGGTCCACGCAGCTAATGCGGATACGCGGACGCTTGCCGCGCGGAGCGCCGAGCGGTTTGCTCTCGCCCGAAGGCTTGATGCCGCCCTCGCCAGCGTTACTCATGGTCGATCACATCCAGGCAGGCCTCGATGGGCAGGCCGGCCGACTTGTCCTCTTGATCGGCATTGCGCTCGATAAGCTCAGCCACCACGCGCATAGCATCGGACGTCGCGCGCTGCAGGCTCCAACCTGCCATAACGCGGCCGACGAGCACCGCCGAGAACGTGTCGCCCGTGCCCGGGAAATAGACCGGAATGAGCTCAAAGGGAATCGTAAAGTACTCCCCCGCCACATGGTCGTAACCGATAACCGCGTTCGTGCCATTGACTACGGCGCTCGTAATGACCACAGATTTGGCACCCAGCTCGCGCACGGCGTCCACAAGGTCACGGGCCTCATCGGGCGTAATTTGCTCGGCGATAGGCCTATCGGCAAGCAGGCACGCCTCGGTATAGTTGGGCACCGCGTAGTCGGCGCACTCGAGCAGGTGCCTCATGAGACCGATCGTGGACTCGGGCACGCCCGCATAGAGCTTGCCGTTGTCGCCCATGATGGGGTCGACGAACACCTTGGTGCCCTTCTGCGCACGGCGGTGGCAAAAGTCCGAGATGATACGCGTCTCTTCCTCGGTCACAATAAAGCCGGTCGAGATGGCATCGAACTCAAAGCCGAGCTCTTCCCAGATGGCAAGACTCTGACGCACGTACTCCGTGGTGTCATGGATGTAGAACTTGGGATAGTTGAGCGTATCGGACACAAGCGCCGTCGGCAGGTTGTGGATGCGGTAGCCCATATGCGACAGCACTGGCAGCATGGCGGAAAGCGCGACTTTGCCGTAGCCGCACATATCGTTGATCAGCAGCAGCTGAGTGTTCTTCATGAGAGTCCCCCTTGGTTCGGGCACGGCGCGGCAGCGCCACAATGCGACTAAGTGTAGCGCAGGGAACGTTGCGAGCAGGCGCCAGGGCCGCGAAGAGCGCATTGTTGCGGAAAGGTTTCGGAAAATGATCCCTTTTCCTCCGTCCCCCACGGATCATTCCAACATGTAAACGTCGATGTTTTGGCAATGCCAGCGAGCGGGTCGCATTTGAGGCAAGGTGACGTGAAATCAAAACCACCCCTAAAAGGGGTGGTTTGCTCTTAGGGTATAACCCTTGGATTTCCGGCACGCGTCTAAAGGCGCC
>DBFNYT010000087.1:0-8520 GCA_048425625.1 Collinsella sp.
GATGGTGTACCAGCCGGCAAGCGGCGCGTCCTCCATCTTTTTGGAGAGCACGGGGCGGCGGCATCGTCAGCACGCAGCACGCTTCCCGCCGTGAGCACGATACCCGCAAACGGGGCGCCGTTCACACGACCATCCACAACGCGACCCATTACTGCAACCTTCCCGTCAGATACACGCCCGACACATCGCGAACGCGCTCAACCAGATCGCGAAACTTCATTAAGAACGCGACCTGCTGGGCATGAAGGCCAAAGTCGTCATCGAACACCGAGATGCCGGCCTTGGCAGAACCGCGAAAACCGCGCTCGTCGAGCAGCGCATCGCAAGCCTCGAGCAGCGACGGCACCGCCGCCTTGTCGAGCTGGCACTCACCAAAGGAGTGGATGGCCTCAAACTTGGTCTTGGCCTCCCCCTCCGGCAGCGCGTCGACGAGCGAATAGAACACGTTCACCGACACCGACAGGCGCGGCTCAAAGCAATCGAGCACGCCGGTGTGGTGGCCCACGGCGAGCGTGTAGTACAGCACGTCGCAGGCCTCCTGGGGAACGTCTTCCTCGGTCTCCACAAACTTACGCGTGAGCTCGTAGAAGACCACCTGGTCGGGCGTATGGCCCAGGCAGGGGTCGGCGACGCCCTCGGCAGCCTCGTCGCTTGCGCGCGAGGCATCGCCAAAAGAGCCGCCGAGCATGCCGGGACCCGCAAAGTAACCAGAGCGGTCCGTGAGCTCCATCTAGCGACCTCCGGCCAGCACCAGATCCTGCAGCGCCGAGTACACCTCGACGCGGCGCGGATCGTCCTGCTTGTCGATGAGCAGCGCCATGGCACCGCGGATATCGCCCTTGGGCGCGCCCTCGAGCGTATCCATAAACTCGTTGGCCAGGTCGCGGCCGTAACGGTAGCCGCTCATGGCGCGAGCCTCGCGCTCGATGGCAACGCGCAGCTTGTACGGCACGCCGGGGTGCAGGATATCGGCCTGCTCGCCGGCGGCCTCCACCGTGGTCTCGGCATGGAGTTTTTGGTCCAGCAGACCAAGTGCCATGGCAAAGCCGTAGACGGTCTGCGCGGGGCTGGGCGGGCAGCCGGGGATGTAGACATCGACCGGCAGAATCTTATCCGTACCGCCCCAGACGCAGTAGTTGTCGTAGAAGATGCCGCCGGTGCAGCCGCACGCGCCATAGGACACTACGATCTTGGGATCGGGTGCGGCCTCAAAAGCGCGCAGGGCCGGCATGCGCATGGCACGCGTCACGGCACCGGTGTACAGCAGCACGTCGGCGTGACGGGGCGAAGGCACGACCTTGATGCCAAAACGCTCGACGTCAAAGACGGGCGTGATGGAACCGAAGATCTCGATCTCGCAGCCGTTGCAGCCGCCGCAGTCGACACGGTAGACGTACACCGAGCGCTTGATCTTCTTAAGAAGGGTCGCCTTGGCCTTCTCGATGCTCTCGTCGAGCTCGATCTTGGTCGGGCGGTACTGAAGCCGCTCGGGCAAAAGCGTGGGTTCGGCCATGGTTACTCCTCCTTCGTTTCAAAATCCATGATGATGCCCTCGACCGGTGCAGGACCGGCGGGGATCTCGGGCGCATCGGGGTTGAGCTCGCGGTCGATATACTCCGGGTTCACGCCGTGGCCGCCCAGATACTCCATGCCGGGGCCCTGGGGCTCACCGGACGCAAGCGTCTCGTTGGCAGCCATGCCGGCAGCGTTGCCGGTCTTTACGACCGAGGCGGCGCGCAGGGCGTCGAGCTCGCGCTTGCACTCCTGGCACATACCGACGGTACGGGCAGCCTGCTCGGCCTCCATGCCGCCGGCCTTTTGCAGCAGGCGCTTGGCGTAGTCGATCTCCTTGTGCGGGGCAAACGGCTTGCCGCAGCGCGAACAGTGCTCGAGCGTGTAGACGCTCTTGCTGGTGAGGTCGTCCTTGCTCATGACGGCCAGCTCAAACTCCTCGGTGAGCTTGATGGCCTCCATGGGGCAGGCTTCCTCACAGCGGCCGCAAAAGATGCAGCGGCCATAGTCGATCGACCAGGTAATGGTATCGGCCGCAAGGTCGGTGTCCATGCGAATGGCATCGGCCGGGCACGCCACGCCGCAGGCACCGCAGGCGATGCAGAGCTCGGCATTGTGCTCGGGTTTGCCGCGCATGTCCTTGTTGGTAGGGAACGGCGCAAACGGGTACTTGACCGTCGCGTCGCCGGCCTTGGCGTTAACCTTCCAAAGCTTCAGCATATTAGAGCGCCTCCTCATCGAGCGGAGCGGCCATGGTGCCCTCGCCCGCAAGCGGCGACTTGTCGCGCCAGACGTTCTCGAACTGCTCCTTGTCGAGCACATGGTCGCGCTTGGCGGCGACATCGGTCACCGTCACGCGGTCGGTGCAGGAGTAGCACGGGTCGAGCGAGCCGACGATCAGCGCCGCGTCGCCCACGGTGTTGCCGCGGAACATGTAGCGCAGGACCGGCCAGTTGCTGTACGTGGCGGCCTTGGCGCGCCAGCGGTAGCACTTCTGGTTATTGCCGAGCATGGCCCAGTGCACGTCCTCGCCGCGCGGCGCCTCGGTGGCACCGATGGCGTACTTGTGCGGGGTGTACTCCCAATCCGTGGTGAGGATGGGGCCCGACGGGCAGTTCTCGAGCATGGTCTCGATCATGTCGATCGAATCGTAGACCTCCTGGATGCGAACGGCGGTACGGCCGAAGGCATCGCAGGTGTCGGCCGTGGCGGCGTGCATCTTTTGGACGTCCGGATCGGCGTAGCCGTCGAAGGGATGGTCAAAGCGCACGTCGCGGGCATAGCCCGAGCCACGCATGAGCGGGCCGACCGGCGAGAAGTCGCGTGCGATCTTGCGGTCCAAGATGCCGATACCGCTCGTACGCTCAATGAAGTTGGGCGTGGAGAGCAAGACGTCGACGAGCTCCTGAACCTCGGAGCGCAGCTGGTGGATGGTCGTGAGCGTGGAGAGCTTCTGCTCGGCCAAAATGTCACGACGCACGCCGCCGATCACGTTGAGACCGTAGGTCTTGCGGTGACCGGAGAGTTTCTCGGCCAGGTCCATAGACTTCTCGCGGACGCGGAAGAACTGCTGGAAGCCGGAGTCGAAGCCGGTGTAGTGCGATGCGAGGCCAATATTGAGCAGGTGTGAGTGCAGACGCTCGACCTCGAGCATGATGGCGCGGATGTACTGCGCGCGCGGCGGGACGTGAATGCCCTGGGCGCGCTCGACAGCCTCGGCGTAGGCCACCGAGTGGGCGCAGCCGCAGATACCGCAGATACGGTCGGCAAGGAACGTCACGGCGTCATAGTTCAGGCGCGTCTCGGCGACCTTCTCCATGCCGCGATGCACGTAGAACAGGCGGTAGTCGGCATCGACGATCGTCTCGCCCTCCACGAACAGGCGGAAGTGGCCGGGCTCGTCGGAGGTGATGTGCAGCGGTCCCATGGGGACGAGCGTAGTCTCCTTGCCCTTGGTGTCGGCCAGGAATTCGTAGTTTTCCATGTCGCTCGCGGGGGCGGGGCGGAAACGGTAATCCATCGAATCCTTGCGCAACGGGTACAGGCCGCTGGGCCAATCGTCGGGAAGCACCAGGCGACGGCGGTCGGGCAGACCCTCGGGAATCAGGCCAAACATATCGCGCAGCTCGCGCTCGCCCCACACGCAGGCGGGGACGAACGGCGTCACGGACGGGAACGTCATCTTGGCGGGGTCGACCTCGGCACGCACGGTAACCCAGCCGGGGTCCTCCCCCTCCATGGAGATGACGTAGTACACGGCGTAACGGCCGCACAGGCTGCGCTCGTCGTTGCCGACAATCACAGGAATCCAGCCGTAGCGCTCGTAATACAGGTAGTGGACGGCCTCGGGCAGACGGTCCAGCTTGACGGTGATCGTCAGCTGGTCCTCGCACTGCCATTCGACCTTCTCGATGCAGCCCGGAACGGCGCGGCGCAGGGCCTCGACATGGCTCTCGCAGCGACGGGCATACACCTTGTTCTCAGTTTCAATCATTCGTTACTCCACCTCGCTCTGAGCGGTCTCGGTACCGAACACAGCGCGGTACATCGGCGTCGCGTGAAGTTCCTCGGTGCTCTGCTCGAGCACGATGCCGGTCGCGGTCTCCACACCGTGCACGAGAGGCAGCGGGGTGGCAATGCCAAACCACAAGATCATAACAGCCAGGATGATTTCGGGGATAAGCATGAGCGCCGGGGCCTCATGCTTGCCCATGCCCTGGGGCGCATGGCCGAATACCGACTTGAGTGCGATGCGGGTGAGCGCGGAGATGGCCACGGTAAGACCGAGGGCGACCACGACGACCAGCCACATGGGACCGGCGGTAACACCGGCGACAAAAGTCAGGAACTCGGAGATAAACATGCCAAAGGGCGGGAAGGCACCAAGACCGAGCAGCGCCAGGACGGCGAGCGCGGCGGTTGCGGGAGCAACCTCGACGACGCCCTGGATCCTGGCCAGGCTACGCGTGCCAAAGGCGTGCTGGATGTTGCCGGACACGCAGAAGGCGAGCGTCTTGGTAAAGCCGTGGAACACGCAGTGCAGCAGGGCCGCGGCGATACCCAGCGGGCCACCGATACCCAGGCACAGGGCGATAACGCCCACGTTCTCCACAGACGAGTACGCAAAGCGGCGCTTGAGGTCATCCTGGCGAAACATCGAAAGTGCCGCCACCAAAATGGACAGCGTACCGACGATCAGCAGCAAAAGCTGCGGATACTCGGCGCCCACGGCCTGGATGGTAAAGCCGTAGAAGCGCATGATCACAAGCATGGCGCACTTAAGCAGCACGCCCGAGAGCAGGGCCGAGACGGGGCTCGGGGCCTGGGAGTGGGCATCGGGCAGCCAAGTGTGCATGGGGAACAAGCCGGCCTTGGTGCCAAAGCCGATCACGATAAACGCAAAGGCGAGGCGCATGAGCGTCGGGTCGAACTGGTCGGCATACGGCAGCACGCACGACAGGAATGCGGCCTCGTGGGCGTTGGGAATCACGTCGGCGGCGTTGGCGTAGATCAGCAGCGTACCGAACAGGCCAAAGGCCACGCCGGCGGTGCAGACCATCGCATACTTCCAAGAAGCCTCGAGGGCCGTCTTGTTCTTGTAGATACCCACGAGGAACACGGTGGAAAGCGTGGTTGCCTCCACGGCGGCCCACGTGAGGATCATGTTGTTGGACAGGCACGCGAGCAGCATGGTGAACACAAACAGGCTAAACAGCGCAAAATACTGCTTGGCGCGCTCGGCGGGCATGGAGCCCTCCTCGATATCGGCCTTTACATAGGGCAGCGAGAACAGCCCCGTAAGAAAACCGATAAAGCCGATGAGCAGCACAAAGATGGCGCCCAGCGAATCGAGGTGGAACCACAGGCCAAGAGCGCTCGCGGTGTCGCCGCTCATAAGGACGTCACCGGCCGTCACAATCGACAGCACCAGGACGGCTGCGACGGAGACCAGGTTGAGACCGGCAAACACGTTATAGGACGTGTTCTTGGGCAAAAACGCCATGACCAGCGAGAACACCAAAGGAGTCGCGAGCAGGGCGAGAATCAACGTTTCCATGGACTACCCCCTCAGCTCGGACAGGTCGCGCGCATCGAGCGAGTAGGAGTCGTCCCAAATGCGACGCACGACGATGGACATGATGATGACGGCAAAGATGGCGTCGGTGGCGATACCGATCTCGATGATCTCGGGAGCGGTGGGAGCCAAAAGCGCGAGCGTCACGTGGCTGCCGTTTTCCATAAGGCAGTATCCAAAGATCTGCTTCATGATGTTGCGCTGCGAAATGATGCAGGTAAGGCCCACAAAGAAGTGAGCGAAGCTAATAGCGAGCGCAGGCGTTGCGACCTCGGCCGTGGGCAGGCTGATCTGCGTCACGACGGCAAAGCAAATCGCAACCTCGACGGCGATGATGCAAATGGCCCACGCGGGCTTAAGGCCGGCCTTGAGCGATGCGTCGCTCGGCTCACCCATCTTCTTGTATGCGCGGTTGAGGATATAAGGGACCAGGACGACCTTGGTGATAAAGGCAGATCCAGCCCACATAAGCAGCTCCTGCGCACCGGTGGTGACACCGAGCGTGGCGAGAAGCCCCACGAGCACCAGCGACTGCACCGCATACCAGCGGATGGCGTGCTTGATGTTCTTGGAGACGACCACCATGGTGGACGTGACGATCAGAAGGCCGCCAAGGATGTTGACGATCGAATAACCCATGTCGTTCTACCTCCTAACCGATCCAGCTGGCCGAAAGCGGGCCGCTGACGATGACCATGATGATGAGCACGATGAACACAAACGCCATCGCGCGGGGAAGCGGGGCTCCCGCAGCGACCTCTTCGCTCGGCTCGCCGGGCAGGCAATAGCCCATCCACTTGAGGAACCAGGCGAAGGTGGCGACGGTCTCGGCGACCATGATGCACACGAGCACCAGGATCGCGACGTTGCCGGCACCCACGGAGAAGCCGCCGGCGATGATCTGGAACTTCGAGAAGAACGTGTTCATGGGCGGCACGCCGGCAATGGCGAGTGCCGCGACACCAAAGCCCACGCCCGAGATCGGGTACTTCTTTACGATGCCGCGAAGCTTGGGCAGCATACGCGTGCCGAGCGTAAAGGAGAACGAACCGGCGATCAGGAAGAACAGCGTCTTGGCGAAAGCGTGGTTAAAGATGTGGCACACGGCGCCATCAAAGGCCAGCTGGCTGCCAAAGACCGAAAGGCCCAGACCAAAGAACACATAGGAGAGCTGGGCGATCGTGGAGAAGGCCAGCAGGCGCTTCATGTCCTTTTGCGGCAGGTACATCAGGAAACCAAAGAGCATGGTGACCATGGCGTCGATAATGGCGACCCAGCCCACGATCTCGGGAATCTCGCCGGCAGAGACGAGTGCGCGCGCGAACACGCACACGCCGACCTTGACCATCGAGGCACCATGCAGGTAGGCCGAAACAGGCGTCGGCGCCTCCATGGCCGAAGGCAGCCACATGTACATGGGAACCTGTGCGGACTTGGCCCAGGCCGCAAACAGCACGAGCAAAAGGACGATGGCCTTGAGCTTGGCGTCGAGGCCGGCAATCGCGGTAATGGCGAAGGTGCCGGTGTGAGCAAACACGATGGCAGCGCCCAGATACAGGCCGAGCGCACCGATATGCGTGATGATCAGGGCCTTCATGCCGGCCTTCTTGGCCGTAGGCGTCATGTAGTAGCTAATGAGGCCCCAAGAGCAGGCACCCGTGATCTCAAAGAACACGAGCTGGCCCAAAAGGGTCGAGCTGTACACGAGGCCGGCCATGGCGCCGATGAAGGTCGCGAGGTACGCGTAGAAGCGACGACGCGGCGCGTCGGGATGCTCACGGTTATTCTCGCTCATATAGGAAATCGAATAGATCACGACAAGCAGGCCGATACCCACAAAGGCGGGCGCAAGCAGCGTGCTCATGCGATCGAAGGTGAATCCCATGACGAGGGTCTGCCCAAACGAGATCAGGGGGACCTGCGTGTCGGGCATGCCGGCGCCAGCGAAATTCGCGGCGAGGGCGATGGTGCAGGCCGTCGAGACGGCGGCACCCAAAACGCTGAACCACTTGGCGTACGGACGGGGGAACAGGGCGACGAGCACCGAGGCCACCATCGGGGCCGCGATAGCGACCAAGCCGAGAAGGGACAGACTGACTGCAAATGACATTGTTTCTCCCTTCTCCTACACGCCGACGACCACGAAGACAAACGCCAGAACGGCGATGCCCACGACGGCCCAGGTCTGATTGCCAAGCACCTTAAAACGCGAACGCGAGCAGGAGTTCTCGATCACGCCGCACACGACAAAGTCGATCAGGCACTTCACCAGGAAGATGACTGCGCCCAGAACGGCGGCGGCGCCCACGGTCGCGGGCTCGCCCCAGGGGACGAAGATCGCGCAGAACCAGGCGACGACCAGGACCTGCTTCATGGACATGGCGAGCTTGGCCATCGCAAGCGACGGGCCGGAAAGCTCGGCGAGCGGACCCTCCTGAAGCTCCTGCTCGGCCTCGGCCTGGTCAAACGGCAGCTTGCCGAGTTCCATGTAGCAGGCAATCGCAAAGGCGATGCCGGCGAGGATCACGGCGACCGGCGCGTCGATGGCGCCCGTCATGATGTGCTGACCCATGGTGGCGATGTCGGTGGAGCCGCACACCAGGGCGGCGGCAAACAGCGCCAGCAGCATGGACGGCTCGATGAGCACGCTCATGAGCAGCTCGCGAACGCCGCCGATACCGGCATAGGCGTTGGACGAATCCACACCGCAGAGGGCGAAGAAGAAGCGGGCGAGCGCCAGGCTGTACATGATGGTGATAGCGTCACCAAAGACCGGGATGGGGCTTTGCGCCGTAAAGAGCGGCAGGCCCATCGCGAGCATAAAGGCGACGGCGAAGAACAGCGGCGGCATAATGCGCAGCGCAAAGCTCGCGTCCTCGCTCTGGGACTCGGGGCGCGCAAAGAGCTTGGCCAGGTCGCGGTAGTCCTGCATG
>DBFNYT010000088.1:0-3914 GCA_048425625.1 Collinsella sp.
CCTGCGCAAGACGGAAAGCACATTAAGTGCTTTCCTTTGCGTGCGGAACTCGCGATAAACTTAATTACGCGCCGCCCCCGCCCGTGCCGGGCAATCGTCGTTGGGCTTATCACTGACATGAAATAGCCACTTGTATATCGTCTGTTGGCTTGGCACGGTACAATTGCTTCGGACTTTTCTTTTTTAATAGTGGGGTTAATTCATGGCAGAATCTCGTGCCGAGCGTAAGGCTCGGCGTGCTTTGATCCAGGCGGCTGAGGGGTCGGAGGAGACGAAATCTTCTAAGAAATCAAAGTCGTCTAAGGATGCGAAGGTTAAATCGGGCAAGGGCAAGGCAAAGGGAAAGCGTTCCGGCACGCATCAGGCTGGAGGCAAGGATTCCGAGGCTCGCTCTAAGCGCTTGCATAAGGATTCGGCCAAACCTGCTCGTAAAACTATGGATCCCAAGTCTCCCTGTTCCATCATGAAGGCTTGCGGTGGGTGCACGGCGCTCAATCGTCCTTATAAGAAGCAGTTGGCGGCTAAGCAGGCTGCTATGGAGGAGCTGTTTGCCGAGCTTTGTGAGCGCGAGAGCATTACTGTCGATCCTATTCGCGGTATGGGCGTCACCCTGGGCGACCCGGGTAAATATCCTGCGCCGCGCGGCTTTCGTCATAAGGCTGCCACTCCCTTTGCCCCTGGCAGAGAGGGCGCTGTCCGTTGCGGTTTCTTTGAGCGCGGCACGCACAAGATCGTTGCCGTACCCGAGTGTCCTGTCGAGGCGCCGGGTGCCCGTCAGATTCTCAACGGCGTCGCACGCGAAGCTGAGCGGTTGCATATTCCCGCCTTTAACGAGGACAAGCATCTTGGTTTGCTTCGCTATGCCGTCGTCCGCTGCGGTTGGCGCACCGACCAGGTCATGGTTACGCTCGTGACCGCCCAGCGTGACTTACCGCATGCGCAGGAGTTCTTTGAAGCCGTCGCGGCGCTCGATCCGCATATCGTCACCGTTGCCCAAAACATCAACGGACGCCCCGGTAACGCCATCTTGGGTGAGGAGACTCGTATCGTCTATGGCGCCGAGTGCATGCGCGACCAGCTACTCGGCTGTGAGTTCGATATCTCCCCCACCGCGTTCTACCAGACCAACCCGCAGCAGACCGAGCTGCTCTATCAGCTCGCGATTGACGGCATGGACCTGCAGCAGGGTGACATTCTTATGGATGCCTACTGTGGCAGCGGTACCATCGGCCTTTGCGCAGCTAAAGATGCCCAGAACAAGGGTATCGGCATTATGCTGCTCGGCGTGGAGCGCAACCCGGCGGGCATTGCCGACGCACGTCGCAATGCCGAGCTCAACGGCCTCACCCGCAGCGCTTGGTTTATGGCCGACGACGCCACCGACTACATCCTGGATGCCGCCGACAACAACGAACGCGTCGATGTCCTTTCCATCGACCCGCCGCGTGCCGGCTCCACCCCCGAGTTCCTCGAAGCTGCCTGCGCACTTAAGCCGCGCCGCATCACCTATATCAGCTGCAACCCCGTGACCCAAGAGCGCGACCTGCACCAGCTCCTCGACGGAGGCTATCGCCTGCTCAAGATCACGCCCGTCGACATGTTCCCTCACACCGACCACACCGAAACCGTAGCGGTCCTCGAACGCCGCTAACCAACCTCAGTAGATTTTTGGGACAAGAAAGGGGGCGACCCGCCTGGGCCGCCCCCTTCGCTTGGTTTATAAACTCCGCTACATCCCATTGCGCAGATCGCACACGCCGGCTGCCGCCATCTCGCGCAGCAGCGTCTCGCGGTCGCGCGTCACGATCAAATCCAGCGGGAAGTGAATCTCGTCGAGCATCTTGCGCGCGTAATCGAGCTTACCAATTGCCATGCCAATGTGCGCATCGGTCGAAACGCCAATGCCCACGCCCAGCTCGGCGCAGCGCTCGGCGATCTTGCGGCATACGGCCCAATGCTCAGTGTCGACACCGTGTTCAAGACTATGGTTGTTGATCTCAATAATCTTGTGCTTGGCCTTAGCTGCCAACAGCACCTCGTCGATATCGAACGGCACGCCCGAACGCCCCGTGTGACCCAGCATGAACACCTTGGGGTGCTCCAGGGCATTGATATACATCTCGGTCGTCTGGGCCAGCGTCGCGCCCTCGGCAATCTGCGGATTATGCACGCTTGCAACCAAATAATCCAAATTACGCGTAACCAAATCGAACAGCGAATGCTGACGGCTGTACGAATCGCCGGCAATATCGAGCGTGACAAGAGTGTCCTCGCCAAACAGGCTTCCGTCCAGCGAAACGATATCGGCCTCGGCACCACGCAGCACCAGCACGCCGCTCCAAATGCGCGGCCAGATATCCTGGTTGATAAAGAACTGGTAACTGCGCAGGTCATTGGGGCAAGCCGTAACCATAGAGCTCAAATGGTCGGCAGATCCGAGCACCTGCAGACCACGCTCTGCCGCCCAGTACACATTCTCCTCAATGGTCGAATATGCATGCGCAGAGAACATCGTATGGGTATGAATGTCACAAGAAAGCAGGTAGGGCATCAGGTCTCCTTATCTGGCACGGCCGTCGCTTATATTCATTGTACGCATAGCCTTCGATAGTCGTAAAACCACTCCATCCCAAAGACACAACGTCCATGACAACGGGGTCCGGCTTAACACCAAACCCCGTTTCACGTAAAACATTGTAGGCAGAGCGCTTTACTTTTAACGATACTCGTCCGCCAACTGTTTCCAAGCGGGTAGCGAATTGACAATCGTTTCGTAGCTCACGCAATAGCCCAGGCGGAACCAACCTGGCATACCAAAGCTGTCCGAGGGAACCGCAAGCAACTCATACTTCTTTGCGCGCTCGCAAAACGCATTCGCATCGGACTCCAACGCTTTCACCCATAGGTAGAACGCGCCATCCGGCTCAACATAGGTGTAGCCATACTCCGCTAGTGCGTCGGTAAGCGCGGTGCGGTTACGTGCATAGGCCTCAACGTCACTCGGCTCATCGATGCAATCGATGATTACGCGCTGGAAGAGTGCCGGTGCGCATACAAAACCCAGCGTACGGGCAGCGCCCGCAACAGCCGGCATCAGACGGGCAGCCTGCGGATTGGTGTTGGGAACCAAGATCCACCCCACGCGCTCACCCGGCAGCGACAGCGACTTGGAATACGAGTAGCACACGATGGTGTGCTCGTAGATCGAGGGCACCCAAGGCACCTCGGCACCGTACACGATCTCGCGGTACGGCTCATCCGAGATGAGCATAATCGGATTCTCGGGATCGCGCTGAGCGTTGGCCTCGCGCAGAACATTGGCCAGTCGCGTCAGCGTGTCGCGCGTATACACGGCGCCGGTCGGATTGTTGGGAGAGTCGATGATGACGGCCGCCGTCTTATCGCTGATCGCCTTGAGCACGTTGTCCACGCTCAGCTGGAACGTATCTTCATCGGCGAGCGCCTCAACACACGTACAGCCGGCCTTCTCAATCCAAACGCGATACTCCGGAAAGTACGGGGCGATAACAATAACCTCGTCGCCCGGATTCGTAACGGCGTTGAGCGCGCAGGTGAGCGAAGCCGCGGCACCCACCGTCATAAAGACGTCTTTGCCCTCATAGCTCGTGCCAAAGCGGCGGTTGAGCGATTCGGCGACGGCTGCTCGACATTGCGGCAGGCCCGGAGCGGGGGTGTAGCCGTGCAACTGGTCACTCGGCAGCTCCAGGGCCTTCTTAATCGACTCAGCCACAGCAGCGGGCGCCGGAACGCTCGGGTTACCCAGCGAAAAATCGAATACATTTTCCGCACCAATCTGCGCCTTGCGCTCAAGGCCATAGCTAAAAATCTCGCGGATGATGGAGCTTTCCGCACCGCGAGCATACATAGTTTCGTTGATCATCTGTTCCCCTTTC
>DBFNYT010000089.1:0-4434 GCA_048425625.1 Collinsella sp.
GCCAAGCTCAGGCGCAGGGCGGCCCCTTGTCATTACATCAGGCTACAGGACAGCCGCCAACGCGTCGATATCCTCCTGCGTCGTGGCCCAGCTGGTGCAAAAGCGCACCACCGTGTGGGTCTCATCGTACTTTTCCCAGTACTCGATCGAGGCATGCTCGCGAATGCGCGCCATGTCCTCGTTGGGCAGAATCACAAACTGCTGGTTGGTCGGCGTCTCCAAGAAGAACTGGTAGCCGCGCTCGTGCAGCACGCGACGAAGCGCCTGCGCGGTTTCGATCGCCTGGCGACCAATCTCAAAATACAGGCCGTCGGTAAAGAGCGCCTCAAACTGCACGCCCGTCAGGCGGCCCTTGGCCAGCAACGCACCGTGCTGCTTAATGCGCGGAATGGGATGCGCCGGAGCATGCATGCCGCAGAACACCACGGCCTCACCGCACAGAGCGCCGCACTTGGTGCCGCCGATGTAGAACACGTCGCACAGCCATGCCAGCTCGGGCAGGGTAATGTCGCACTCATCGGCCGCCAGCGCATAGGCCAGGCGAGCGCCATCCACAAACAGCGGAATCTGGCGCTTCTGGCACACTGCGTGAATCGCCGCAAGCTCGGCCTTGGAGTACAGCGTGCCGTACTCGGTCGATAGACTCACGTACACGGCACCCGGGAACACCGTGTGCTCGTAGCTCTCGTTTTCGTAGAATACCTGGATATAGTCCTCCAGATCCTCGGCGTGCATCTTGCCCTCGTAGCCGGGGATGGTGAGCACCTTGTGGCCGCCAAACTCGATGGCGCCTGCCTCGTGACAGGCGACGTGGCCGGTCTCGGCAGCAACGACGCCCTCGTACGGCGCAAGCAACATGTCGATCACCGTCGCGTTGGCCTGCGTGCCGCCCACCAGAAAAAACACGTCGGCATCGGGGGCCTGACAGGCCTCGCGGATAAGTTGCTTGGCACGCTCGGTGTGCGCATCGGTACCGTAGCCGGGCTGCGGCTCCATGTTGGTATCGACGAGCGCCTGCAGCACCGCCGGATGTGCGCCGTGGGAATAGTCGTTGTTAAACGCGAGCATGGCAATCCTCTCTAGCCGGGCACGGGCCCGATGATTCAAACGGAGCTATTGTACGCCGTTGGGATAGGCAATGCGTGCGGCAAGGCACTCAAGTGCCAGTACCAGGGCAAAACCGCAGCTCACGTCACTCAAAAAGTGCGCGCCGATCACGATGCGCCCAAAGGCGACGAACGCTGCAACAACAACCGCCGCCCAAAAGATCACGCGGCGACGCGAAGGGTTTTCCTTAAAGGCTGCCGCGGGAAGCCCGGCGAGCATAAGGCCGATCGCCGCATGCGCCGTGTGTCCGCTCGCAAACGACTTGAACCCGTCCTTGATCACGCCGGCGGCGATATAGGTCCACTTGTCGGGATTGCCGATCACCCACCACGGCTGAAAATTGAGCCCCGGCGTGACCTCGATCACGCGCATGCGCGGGCGTGACCATAACGGCTTAACAATGACGTTGAGGATGATGGCCTGAGCGACCCACACGGCAAGCACCATCAACGCCCAGCGCGTAAGCTCGTCGGGCTCGGTGTCGCGCGTAAGGCGGTAGGCGATGAAGTTGGCTGCAATGACCAGCACAAACGTCAGTACCAGCTGAAACGCAATAAGCTTGCCGCCGACGCGCAGCGATCCGATAATCTCGTAGCCGACCAGACCCACGTTGATCAGAACGCCCAGCGCGGCGAGCCACTTGCTCCCCCTGGAATCGGGGCGTGTCGAGCGCACGAGCATAACGCCCGCGATGCTCGCCGTCAGCTCGAACGGCAGCTCGCCGGCCGCCTCGACAAAGCGACCGTACATGCTGCCGATGTTGAACAGCGCACTCGAGATTTGATAATCAAAGAAGCTGCCCACGCCCAGACAAAGGCCCAGGACAACCGCGATAATGGCGACATCTTTCTTATAGATGTATCCGAACATGCTTTCCTTTCGGTCGGGCGAAGGGCAGTCAACCTGCAATGTGGGTGAGACGAAGATGGCTTTGTCCCGTAAATACCCTTACAGGTTGAGCATAAGTAAGCGAAAACGTTCCATTTGTGGCAAGGTGGCCCGAAGGAGGAGGGAAGCGTACTTGCGTACGCGACCGACGAGTGAGGGTCAGATTGCCCAAATGGGGCGTTTGCAGCGTCGACCCGTTAGTCGTCGTCGCTGGCACCCAACTGCTGCAGCAGCATGAGCGCGGCCGCCACGGGGCCGGTGCCGTCGTTGGCGTCGAGGCCGCGGCCCAGGCCGCTGCCCGCGCCGGCGCCCGCCTTGTAGGGCACCGACAGTTTGCGGCTCTTGGGAAAGTTCACCGCGCCATAGCGGGTCTTAAGCTCAAAGGCCACCTTCTTGGGCACGTCAACCCCCAGGAAGGTAATGCGCCCGCCGCTGAGCGTGACGCTCTCGAGCCCCAGGCGCTCGCCGCGAATGCGGATGCGCGCGCGGTTGAACAGGTTGAGTCCCGCCAGCGGTAGCTCACCGTGCGCGGCCTCGGTCTCCTCCTGCACCTCGTCGATGCTCTCCAGGTCCTCTGCCGCCGCGAGCTTGCGGTACACGAGCACGCGCTGGTCCACCGCCGGCATGTACTCCTCGGACAAGAAGTAGTCGGCCGGCAGGTTGATGCCCACGCTCGCCGCCTCCACGCCGGCATCGTCATCGCCGCGCGCCTCGGCCACGGCCTGTCCCAGCATCTGCGTAAACAGGTCAAAGCCCACGCTCGACAGGTTGCCGTGCTGCTCGGCGCCCATGAGCGAGCCGGCGCCGCGGATCTCCAGGTCGCGCATGGCGATGCGCATGCCGCTGCCCAGGTCCTGGAACTCGGAAAGCGCGGTCAGGCGCGCCGTGGCCTCCTCGGTCAGCGGCAGCTCGCCGGGGAACATAAAGTACGCGTATGCCTGCGTGGCCGAACGGCCAACGCGGCCCTTGAGCTGGTAGAGCTGCGCCAGACCCAGACGCTGCGAGTCTTCGATGATGAGCGTGTTGGCCGTCGCGTTGTCGATGCCGCTCTCCACGATGGTCGTAGCGATGAGCACGTCGATCTTCTTGGTCGCGAACTCGATCATCACGTCCTCGACCTCGCGCGGGCTCATCTTGCCGTGTGCCACGCCCACGCGCGCCTCGGGCGCGGCCTCGTGCACGCGCGCCACGGCATCGTCGATGGTCTTGACGCGGTTGGACACGTAATACACCTGACCGCCGCGGCCCACCTCCAGGCGAATCGCCGCACTCACCACGTCGGGGTCGTACTCCCCCACGTGCACGATCACGGGACGACGCCCGGTCGGCGGCGTGGTGATCAGGCTCATGTCGCGCACGCCACTCGTGGCCATCTGCATGGTTCGCGGAATAGGCGTTGCCGAGAGTGTGAGCACGTCGATTTGCTCGCGCAGGTTCTTGAGCTGCTCCTTGTGCTGCACACCAAAGCGCTGCTCCTCGTCGATGATCACCATGCCCAGGTTCTTGGGGTTCACGTCGGCCGAAAGCAGACGGTGCGTGCCGATGAGCACATCAATCGTGCCCTCGGCAAACGCCTTGAGCGCGCGCTTTTGCTGCGCCGGGGTGCGGAAACGGCTGAGCACCTCGACCTCCAGGCCAAACGGGGCAAAGCGCTCAAAGAATGTCTCGTAGTGCTGTTGGGCCAGAATGGTCGTGGGGCAGAGCACCATGACCTGACGGCCGGAGTCCACGCACTTAAAGGCCGCGCGCAGGGCGACCTCGGTCTTGCCGAAACCCACGTCGCCGCACAGCAGGCGGTCCATGGGCTTGGGCGCCTCCATGTCGGCCTTGATGTCGGCGATAGCCTCCAGCTGGTCGCGCGTCTCGTCGTAGGGGAAGCTCTCCTCCATCTCGATCTGCTCGGGCGTATCGGGCGGACAGGCGATACCGGTAAT
Source organism: Collinsella sp. (assembly GCA_048425625.1). Classification (GTDB taxonomy): domain Bacteria; phylum Actinomycetota; class Coriobacteriia; order Coriobacteriales; family Coriobacteriaceae; genus Collinsella. The sequence goes on from DBFNYT010000089.1 coordinate 3,930, forward strand.
CGACGAGCGGCGCGTATAAAGGTCGACCAGGTCAAACGCCAGCTTTTTGGCATTCTTGCGCGCCTTGTTGGTGGCCCGCGTCCAGTCGGCGGTGTTGAGCCTGGTCAAGCGCGGTTTATCGCCGTCGGGACCAACGTAGCGCGTAATGCGGTCAACCTGCTCCAGCGGCACGTAGAGCTTGTCGCCGTCGGCATATTCCAGCAAAAAGTAGTCGCGCTCCTTGCCGCCCACTTCCTGGCGCGCGACCTCACTAAAGAGCGCGATACCGTGGGTGGCGTGCACCACGTAGTCGCCCGGCTTAAACGGGAACGTGATCTGCGTAATGTCCACCTTGCGGCGGCTGCGCGCGCGATTGGCGTCCATGCGGGCGTTAAGGTCGGCGATTGAGAACACGGCCAGGTTGGCATCGGGCACCACCACGCCCTGCGGCAAGGCAGCATCGACAAAGGTCACGCGCCCGCGCGAGATGGTGGGCACGGCGGCACCGGCGGCAGCCTGGGCGGCA
>DBFNYT010000090.1:0-17998 GCA_048425625.1 Collinsella sp.
GAGACACTGCGCGATCGCGTGTGCGCCGTGTCCAACAAGACTCACTACAACGAGATGAATGTCCTCTCCATGCACGCGCTTATCGGTGCCTATCAGCCGCAAGGCTACGAGTGGGTGGACGAGCTCAACCAGGTGCTTGCCGGTAATATCGAGTACTTCTGCAATTACGTGGACGAGCATTTTGAGGGCGTGTCCTATTCGCGTCCGCAGGGCACGTACATGGTGTTTCTGGACTGCACCGAGTGGTGCCGCGAGCATGGCCGCGATATTCAGTGGCTGCTCGACGAGGGGGCGCGCGTGGGCGTGGGGTATCAGGACGGCCGCCCGTTCCACGGGCCCTGCCACATTCGCGTGAATCTGGCGCTGCCGCTTTCGCGCGTAAGGGAAGCGTGCGACCGCTTGGACCGCTACGTTTTTAATGCACGGTAAGTGAGCACTGCATGCGGGGCCTTCTGCCAAGCCGGCTGGAAGGTCCCGCATGGTAAAACGTCTGTAACCATTGGGCGATCGACCGGTTTTGTTTGCTATTATTTCAGCATTTTAGTCTGTAAACAGGATCTTCTGGAGCTCGATGAAAAGACCTCGCCGCTCGGTGTCCATATCGTTGTTTGTCGCGCTTGCAGTGGCGAGTGCCTTTGTCGTAGCGATAGCCAGCTGCTCCGGGTCGAATGGCAGAGCCTCGGTGTCTGCATCAAAAGGCCCGGACGCCACGCAGGTAAAGGACGACGACCTTAAGACGCTCAACGTCGGCAGTGACCTCTATCCACCGTTTGTGTATACCGACGAGTACGGCGATATCGTTGGCCTGGACGTCGAGATATTAACCGAGGCTTTGGCCCGCATTGGTTACAAGCCAAAATACCAGATGATCGATTGGGAAAAGAAGAAAGAGCTGCTGGCGAGCGGCGAACTCGATTGTGTCATGGGCAGCTTTAGTATGACGGGTCGCGAAAACGAATATCGTTGGGCCGGCCCGTACCTTGCGAGCCGCCAGGTGGTCGCGGTCGATCCCCAGAGCGATATCTACACGCTTGCCGATCTTGAGGATAAGATCGTGGCGGTTCAGTCCACCACCAAGCCCGAGGGCATTTTGCTCAACCGCACAAATGAAAACGTTCCGCAGATCAAGGAGCTCTACAGCTTTTCGGACGGTTCATATCTGAACCCGGCGCTCGTCGAGGGCCTGGTCGACGCTATCGCCGCGCATGAGTCCTCGTTCCTCACCTACGAAAAAGACTATGGTGTGACATATCGCATTTTGGATGAGCCGCTGCTAGAGGTTGGTTTGGGCACCGCTTTCGATATCAACGATACGCGCGGCATCGACGTCAAGCTCACTCATGCCTACCAAGAAATGCTTGCCGATGGCACCATGGAACGCCTAGTGTCAAAGTACTTTGATGACCCTTCGCCATTTTTGAATATGGAGGGCCTGTCATGATCGATGCGCCTGACCACGCCGTAGAGGAGCGGGGCAATCGTTCGGCAGGGGCATGGCTCCTTGTCGCTCTGCTGGGGATAGTGCTCTCGGTTGCTGCCGGCATGATGAGCTACGGTTACATGACGGCCCAAGCCGAGCAGCGCTTTGCCGACGTTGTCGATTACGTGGCGACGCAGAGCCTTTCCTACGACGCGTTCAACAGCGCCTATGCGACAAAGAACTTGATCCGCGTAATGGAAATTGCCGGCGAGGCGGCGCGCGGCATGGAGCGCGACGGCTCAACGGATGCTGCCGTGCTGGAGCAATATGCCGACCAGTTCAACGTAAGCGCGCTGATTGTGATGGACGCGTCGGGCAACCTGGTGGCAGAGTCTTCGACGGATGCGGTGGGCTATGAGTCGCTCGCAATGTGTCTCAAAGAAGCGCCCGTGTTGGAAGTGGCGGCTCATCCTCTCAAGTCCTATACCGCCCGCATCACGCTTGCGGATGATTCGGTTGCGGATATTGGTTGCGTCGCCCGTCAGGACGGTGACGGTATCGTTGTCGCAGTGAGGCACCAGAGCGCCAAGGCGGTTGCGAGCAATACGCTCAAGCTGCAGAGCTTGCTCGATGGCTATGAGACCATCGACAGCGGCGATATCGTGATCGAAAGCGATGGCAAGGTCGTTGCGACCAATGCCGTTGAACCCACCATGTTGGGCGTGTTCAATCTGCCTGCGACGGACGCCACCATTGTCGACGAGATTAAGGATCGATGCCTGCCCGGCAAAGTCCGACTGGTCAACGCTAACGGTGAATGGTATTTGGGCACATACGGCAAAGCGCGACAATTCTACGTGTACACCTATGCCTCGGCGCAGCGCTTCTTTGAGGTCGTCGCGGCTGCTGCTGCCGGCGTGCTGGTGCTCTACAGCGGTGTTATAGCCACTGTTGTGACGGTACGCCGCCGCGCCGATCGTCGACGTTTGACGGATTTGCTGCAGCAGGAGCGCGACTATGGCGACAGACTGGCTAAGGCAGCGCGTGAGGCCTCGTCTGCCAACTCTGCAAAGACGGAGTTTCTGCGTCGCATGAGCCACGATCTGCGCACGCCCATCAACGGCATTCGCGGCATGGTTGAGGTCGGCGATGCCAATGCGGACGATCTGCAAAAGCAGACCGATTGCCGCTCAAAGATCTGGACGGCATCGGGACTGTTGCTTGACCTTACGAACGAGGCGCTCGATATGAGCCGCCTTGAGAGCGGGCAGGTCGACCTGGACCTCGTGCCCACAAATTTGGTGGCGCTCACCCGCGAAGTGCGCGATATTCTGGAGCGCCAGGCCGAGGAACGTCTGGTGACAATTATCTCCGACCAGCAGACGCTTAATCATCCCTATGCGCGGGTGAGCGTGACGCACCTCAAGCGTTTGTTGCTCAATATTGCCGGCAATGCCGTCAAGTACAACCGCCAGGGCGGCTATGTCCGCCTGGTGTGCCGCGAGGTGGAGCCAGCGGATGGCGTCCCCGTCTATGAATACACGATCGCCGACAACGGTATTGGCATGAGCGAGGAGTTCCAAAAGCACCTCTACGAGCCGTTTTGCCGCGAGGAGCAGCAGGTGGAAGGCGCTTCGTCGGGAACTGGCCTGGGCGCGCCTATCGCAAAACAGCTGGTCGAGCTTATGGGCGGAACCATGAGTTTTACGAGCGTCTTGGGGCAGGGGACGACGTTTACCATCCGCCTGCCGTTCGAGAAATGCAAACGCTCCGAGATTCCTCAGGCAGTTCGCGTGGACGCGGGAGACGGCGATGCACTCCAGGGCTTGCGCGTTTTGCTCGTAGAGGATAACGATCTGAATGCCGAGATCGCGCAGTTTACGCTCAGCCGTGCCGGTGCCGTCGTGACACACGCTAGGGATGGTGAGTCTGCCGTCGAGATGTTTGCCGCGAGCGTGCCGCACGAGTACGACGTGGTGTTGATGGACATCATGATGCCGGGCATCGATGGCCTTGAGGCCACACGTCAGATTCGAGCACTCGATCGCGAGGATGCCGCGACCACGCCGATTATCGCCGTGAGCGCCAACGCCTTTGCCGACGACCGCAGGCTTTCGCGTGAGGCGGGCATGAACGCGCACCTGAGTAAACCCGTGAGCTCGCAGGAGCTCATTGAGGCGCTTGCGCACATAGCCGCCGACGCTCTATAAGCATATTGCCTGGTTCCAAGGTGGGTTGGAACCAGGCCATATTGTTATTGATGAGGCCTGCTGAGGGGCTTACTTTTCCTGAATCTGCTTGCCGCAGAGATGCTCAATCGAAATCTCGTAGAGCTGGACGCCCTTGATGTCCTTGGCGATTTCCTCTTCGACTTCTTCGGCAGAAGGGTAGTACTTAAGGGCGAGCTGGCGGACTTTGTCCTCGATAAACGCGGGGGTGTCATTCGCCAGGCGACAACGGCCAAAGACGACGGTGCTCATAACGTGGGGAGCCCAGTCACCGTCCTGGTACCACTCGTTGCCATATACGGTAAAGCAGACCTTGTCATCGCGCTTGAGTGCGTCGACCTTGTGGCCGGCTTTGGCGCCATGGAAATAGATCTTGTCGTGCTCGGCGTCAAAGAAGTAGTTGACGGGAATGGCGTACGGGTAGCCATCGTCGCCGTTGACGGCAAAGACGCCGCGCTTGCAGGTAGCGAGCAGTTCGCGCGCTTCCTCGTCAGTGATGGCGCGTTTCTTTCGACGTAAGGGTCTAAACATCGTTGGCTTCCTTTCTGGTCGTGCGTGGTGGTTGAGCACAAACTATAGCGAAACGGATCCGTTTTTCTTGATGCGGGCGAGTATGTTTTTGAGCTTGTTAAAGTCGAGCGGTTTGGATAGATGGGCGTTCATGCCGGCGTCGTGTGCCGCCTTGGCGTCCTCGGCAAAGGCATTGGCGGTGAGCGCGATGATGGGGATATCGGCTGCATCGACCTTCTCGCTCAGACGAATCGCGCGGGTTGCCTCATAGCCGTCCATGTCCGGCATCATAATGTCCATCAGAATCGCATCGAAGCTGCCGGCGGGACGTGACAGGTACAGATCGACGACTTCGTTGCCGTTGGCGGCGCGGGTGACCACGACGCCCTCGGATTCTAGCAGCGCCTGGGCAATCTCGGCGTTCAATTCGTTGTCTTCGGCGAGCAGCACGTTCATGTTGGCGAGCGAGCAGTCGAGCGTACTCTCAACCGTATTCGCCCGCGCCTGGGGATTCTTGTCGATATCGAGCGGAATTTCCACGTAGAACGTGGTGCCCACATGGAGCTCGCTGGTGACTTCGATGGTGCCGCCCATCAGTTCAATAAGCGACTTGACGATTGGCATGCCCATGCCGGTTCCTTGGAACTTGCTGCGCGCATCGTTACCTTCTTGGGCAAACGGCTCATAGATATGTTTTAAGAATTTGGGAGTCATGCCAATGCCGGTATCCGAAACGCTAAAGCAAAAGAGCGCGCGCCCGTTATCGAGTGGCTTGGTCTTTGAGCTAAAGGTGACGGAGCCGCCGCGCTTGTTGTACTTAATGCTGTTGTCTAACAGGTTGATCATGATCTGTCGGATATGGGTGGGACTGCCGACCATGTATGGCCCCGTGGCGTATGGCAGACTATTGTCCTGCATTGTGATGCCGTTATCGGATGCACGGAGCTTGCACAGAACCAGCGTATTGTCACAGAGCTCTTTGAGGTTAAAAGGCGCATGTTCCAGTGTTATCTTGCGGTCTTCGATTTTGCCCATCTCGAGGATGTCGTTAATCAGCGAGAGCAGGTGATTGGCGGCAACACGAGCCTTGGCGCGGCTTTCGCGGGCGACCTGGATATCGCCTTCCTTCAATTCCTCGATATCGATAAGGCCCAGGATGCCGTTGAGCGGCGTTCGGATGTCGTGGCTCATGCGCGTGAGGAATGCCGTCTTGGCGGCGTTGGCGGCATCGGCTTTTTTGCGCTCGGTTCGAGCGCGCACGAGCGCCCAGATGAGCAGGACGATGCCGACCGACAACATACCGATGAGGGTAGCTGCAATGGCGGTGCGGTTGCGAAAAAGGAATTGAAGCGTGTCTGATTCCTGGGTCGTGTACGACGTGGATGAGTAATTGCTTGCGGAGAGCGATTCTCCGGCATTGATGATGCCCTTGTTGATGATTCCCAGCAGTTCGGGCTTGCCGCGCGACATCAAGCACGCGAGGTCACAGGTGTCAGGGAGCTCGACCGTCTCGCAGTCCTCGAGATCATAACGGTCACCGATGGTTTTTACGCGTGAACTGGGAGCGACGATGCAGCGCGCCGTTCCCTTCCTGAGGGCGTCGAACGCTTCATCGTCGGATTGGTATTCGGTTGCGGTCGCTGTGGGGAATAGACTTTCAAGTGCATTTCGGTTGACAAACGATGATTTGGTACAGGCGATGTTCTGAAGGTCTTTTTTCAGGTTACTGCCGGTGTGGATGGCGGTGAGGGACATGGTCCCCAACGATACCGACTGCACAACGCCTGATTGCTCGGCAAACCAGTAATCTCGGTATGCCGGCAGCGCAACGTCTATGCTTCCCTCTGACAGGGCCTTTGACATCATCTTGTAGCTATCAAAGGCGACGGTTTTGACCGTAATGCCAAATTTATCGTGTAGCGTCGTCGCAAGCGATGCGAGCGAGCCTTCCATTTTGCCGTCTTCGTCTTCGTTGCAGTAGGGGAGTTTGCCCGTAATGTAGCCGAGCGTGATGGTGTTGTTGTTTGCTTTGAGCCAGGAACATTCGGGGCCGTTGAGCGATGATGAACCGCTGTTTTGGGCCGAGTAGTGAGATTTGACTTCGTCGTTATAGCGTGGGTTGACGCGGGCGATTGCTGTCATGGCGGCATTGATGTCGTCCATCAGGTCGGGGCGGCTTTTGGGGACGGCAAAATAGTAGTCGCTCGACCCAATGTAGAACATGGGGGAGGCACTGGGCGACGAGGTCGTGTCGTTCATGATGACGGCATCGACCTCGCCGTTTGCCAGCGCATCAAAGAGAACGGAGTTTCCGTCATACTCCTTGTATGTGCAGGCGATTCCTTCGTTGGCGAGCCATTGCTGGCCAACGAAGGTTTGCATAACGCCGGGGTTGCAGCCGATGGTAAGGCCTTGGAGCGCTCGGGGGTCACCCTTGGCCAGATCGTCGCGCTCGGGCCTGGCATAGATGTAGTAGCGCTCGGTGCCCTCGGGGTTCGATGAGAAGAGCAGTTTTTGGGCGCGTTCTTCGGAGTAGGAGATGTTTGGCATGAGGTCAATCTCGCCGGCTTCGAGCTTCTCCATAAGCTCGGTGAAGGTGCCGGAGACGTATTCGTACTGCCAGCCGGGTGTGTAGTACGAGAGGGTCTGGAGGTACTCGTAACCCCATCCCGAGAGACGCTCGCCGGGGGTGCCGTCCTGGAAGCCCTCGTTGTTGACGAGCCAACCAACGCGGACCGTTTTGACCTGCTGACTAGAGTCATCGGCAAAAGCCTGGACAGGCGCGATGGAATTCAGCACGGCAAGCGCGGCAAGCGCGACGGCCAGGGTGCGATATATAACTGAACGAAGGACAGCGGAAGCTCTCACATGCAATCCTAACGAATCGAGACATTACCGCATAAGGATACCAGCTCAGCCTGCCCAGTCGGCAGCTGTACCGCTAAACGCTCCCGCCCGGCAGTCATCGGGGACGTTCTTAAACGACTAGTCATTGGGGACGTTCTTGTTTGACTGGTCATTTAAGAACGTCCCCAATGACTAGTTCTTGACAATGTCCTGCTCATATTAAAAGGAACGTCCCTAACTGCCGGTTGTGGGACAATACCGAGCGAACGTGATTGGTTGTCCGTGGAAAGGGTCGCGATGAACAGGTTGAGGACGCTTGCCGATGTGCTGCGACAGGCTGGCTTTGCACACATCACGGGCCTGTTTCTTATCTTTTACCTGCTGTGCTCGACGGCTGTCTGGCTGTCCGAGCCTACGACCCTCACCTTTGGTGATGGTCTTTGGTTTAGCTTTGAGACGGTCTCGACGATCGGCTTTGGCGATATCCCGGCAGAAACGCCGGTTGCCCGCGGCATTACCGTCATCCTAAGCGTCATCAGTATCTTCTATATCGCCATGCTTACGGGCGTGGCGGTGAACTACTGCAATACGCTCATCAAGCTGCGCCAAAAGGACACCATGGCGCGCTTTATGGACGATCTTGAGCATTTGGAAGAGCTCGATCGTGACGAGCTCGCCGACCTGTCGCGCCGCGTGCGCGAATATCGCCGCCGCCAACGCTAGAGTGGGCGCCACGCGTCACGATGAGGGGGACTGAAATGAATATCACCGTGTATCTGGGTGCCAGCGTCGGTAATGACCCGGCGTTTCTACTTGCGGTACAGGAGCTGGGCAACTGGATTGGCACCAACGGCCACGCGTTGGTATACGGCGGGTCCAAATCGGGCCTGATGGGCGCGCTCGCCGATAGCGTGCTCGATGCTGGCGGACATGTGACGGGCGTGGAGCCGAGCTTTTTTATCGAGGCCGAGTTTCAGCATGACGGTATCGACGACCTTATCGTGACGAGCGATATGGCCGAGCGCAAGGCCAAGATGATTGAGCTCGGCGATGCGTTCATCGCCTTTCCCGGTGGGACGGGCACGCTCGAGGAGATTGCCGAGGTCATGTCCGCGGTGTCGTTGGGGCATCTCGATGCGCCGTGCATTTTGTACAACCTGAACGGTTACTACAACGACCTCAAGGCGCTGCTCGGGCACATGATTGATGAGGGGCTTTCGAGCCTGAAGCGCCAGCACGGCATCTACTTTGCCGACGATTTGCGCGAGATTGCCTCGATTATCAACGGATAAGCCTTGAGCCTGCCCCACTATGGCTCCCAATGGTGCCGTTTGCGGCGCAGACGGCTGGCTTGTCTGGGCCACACTCGCTCTACAATAAAACGTATCTATGTCGACTTTGACCGCGGGAGGACCCGATGGATAACCTTGCCAAACCCACAAACCGCGCGCTGTTTTTAGTTAGCGTTGCCGTGACCGGTGCGTTCGCAGGTGCCGCAGTCTGGCTGTTCTTCTTTGCGATGGAGCACGGTATCGACTATCTATGGACCGAGATTCCACACGCGCTGGGCGTCGCTTCGCCCGAGCTTGCCAGCGGACCGTTTGGCTTTCTGCCATACCCGTTTTTCGTCTGCCTGCTGGGCGGCCTGCTGATCGGTCTGTACGAAAAGACGACGGGCACCAAGACCGATGACCTCAACCAGGTGATGGCCAAGGTAAAGCGCGATGGGCGCTACCCGTACGACAACCTGGGCAAGCTTTCGCTCGCGGCATTGCTGCCGCTGCTGTTTGGTGGCAGCATTGGACCGGAGGCCGGCCTGACCGGCGTTATCGCGGGTCTGTGCAGCTGGGTCGGCGATCGCATGCGTCGCTTTGGAGCTGAGTTTAGGGAGCTCACGCTGCTGGGCACCCAGGCTGCCCTGACGGCGCTCTTTACCGCGCCCGTCTTTGGCTTTGTGGCACCGCTTGCCGGAAGTACTGACGGCCAGGGCGAAGACGCCGACGATGAATCCGCGTCCGGCGAGATCACCATCAAGCTGCCCAAGGCGCAAAAGACGGTGGTCTACGGCATTGCGATTGCCGGCGGTCTGGGCACCTACCTGCTGCTCGGCCAGCTTGTGGGCGGCGGCATGGGCATGCCGAGGTTCGAGGCCGCCGTGGTGGGCAACCTGGAACTTGTCTGGCTCATTCCGCTGGCGTTGGTCGGCACCGTATGCGGTTGGCTGTACTTTGTCTCTGAGCACGCGAGCGAGGCACTGTCTCATGCAATAGGGGAGCGTCCTGTCGTCAAGGCCATGCTAGCCGGTCTGGCGCTCGCCATCTGTGGCACGGTTCTGCCCTACACCATGTTTGCCGGCGAGACCCAGGCCGACGTGCTCATGGAAACCTACCTGACCATTCCCGCTGGCGTGCTTATCGCGACCGGTCTTGTTAAGGCCATGCTGACGCCCGCCCTCATCAACCTTGGTTGGCGTGGCGGCCACTTCTTCCCGGTTATCTTCTCGGGTGTGAGCCTGGGCTACGGCCTTGCCATCCTCACCGGCGCCGATCCGGTCTTTTGCGTCGCCGTCTGCACGGCATCGACGATGGGCGCCGTCATGCGCCAACCCATTATGGTCGTGGGCCTGTTGCTCATGTGCTTCCCGCTCAAAGGCATCGTCTGCATGATCATCGCGGCCGTTATCGCTGCCGGTATTCCATTGCCCAAGCCGCTGCGCAAGTAGCGCGGCTTTATCGCGGCACAATGCTCGGAGGATAAGAAATGATTCTGTACTTTAGCGCGACGGGAAACAGCGAGCATGTGGCGCGCCGTGTTGCAGCGGCAACGGGCGATAAGGTCATGTCGATTGAGCGCTTTGATGCCGAGTCCCTTCGTCTTGCCTTGGCGGGAGGGCCCTGTCAGCTTGGATTTGTTGCCCCGGTGTATGCCTGGGGCTTGCCGACGCCAATGATAGAGTTTTTAAAGACTGCCGACCTGTCGATTGCCGCTGGCGCAAAGGACGGCGGGCGACCTTATACGTTCTATGTCTCGACGTACGGTTCGACGACCGGCCAATCGGCGAAGCTTGCCCGCGATTTGCTGCGCGAGCGTGGGCTCGAGCTGGACGCGGCGATGAGCGTCAAGATGCCCGATACCTGGACGCCTGTTTTCGACCTGTCAGATCCTCAAAAGGTCGAGAGCATCAACAAGGCTGCCGAGGCGCAGATTGATGCCGTGGTCGAAGCGGTACGGGCGCGGCGTACGGGCAACATGATGCGCCATCGCGTGCCCCTGTTTGCATCGTGCGCATATCACGCGTTTGGGCTGCCGCGCATGCAACGGACGAGCAAGTTTGCCGTCGATGCCGATCGCTGCATCGATTGCGGCCTCTGCGCCAAGCGCTGCCCCATGGCGGCAATTGAGATGCGTGACGGGCTTCCCGTCTGGGCAAAGCCGGAGTGCGCCGCCTGTCTCCGTTGCCTGCACTGCTGTCCCAAGTTTGCCATCTCACGCGGTAAACGCACGGCTGCCCACGGTCAGTACAAGCATTCCAAGCCCGGCGTGAGGATGTAACGGCTGCGTGCCTGCTCTCTAAAAGCTCATGGTAAGAAACAAGCCGCGCGAGGCCGTGTGTTTACGGTCTCGCGCGGTTGTTGTTTAGAGCTTCCTCAACACGATTGCGATGGTGTTGAGGTATTCAAGCGCGCCCGCTTCAACGGCGGCGCGGTCGCCCGCTGCGTACTCGTTATCGCAGGCGAGCCAGTCTTCCCATGCCTCGTTGGTGCACAGCATGGGCTGCATCGAGACGGTCTCGACGCCGGCGGTCGGCTCGATCATGGCGCGCCACCAGGCTATGTCGTGCATGTAGTCGAGCTGCTCAGGCGTCCAAGATTTGAGCAGGCAATCGGGCAGATTGTCGTGGCAGTCGCGGACCATGCCAGGGATGCTCAGGTAGAGCATTCCACCTTGCTTTACGTAGGGGAGCAAGCGCCCGCCCAGATAATGCGGGTCACGTCCATAGTAGTTGTACGAGTCGATGCTCACGACCGCATCAAAAAAGTCATGCTCAAATGGCAGCCCCTGAGAGGCATCCGCTTTAACAGGATGAATGGTGTTGCGGGGAATACCGAGTGAATCGAAGAACGCGCGGTTCTCCTCGGGGTCGCTCCACAGATCGACGGCGTAGGTGTCAAACCCGTATTCGCGGGCAAGCAGGGCGCTGGTGATACCGGTGCCCGACCCAAGGTCGCAGACGCGGGCGCCGCGGGGGATACGTGCGCCGCGAAGCAGCTCTTCGCAGAGCTTGAGGGGATTCGGCCCCATAATTTTAGAGCGTACGAGTGTCGCGTCGAAGCTGGTGGCTTTCGGGAAGGATTGAGATTCCTGGGATTGCATTGTTCTTTCCTATCAGGTGCAAATTGGCAGATGACGGAGGCGGAACGGCGCAACAAACCACGGCCGTTGGACGGCCGTTTCCATGGTTCTATGCGATTGACCGTTCCCTAAAGAACAATGACCAAAAAGACATCCCCTTGGATGATCGAAATTGGGCCAAGGCCCGTGACATCTCTATTGTAAGACGTTGAGCGCGGGCAGGGGATATGTCATTTGTCATGTATTGGCGGACAGTCGATTGTGACCACGGGTGCGCCGAGGCCCTCGTTCCCTGCGTCTTACTTCCAAATTGCGAGTGCGGCGGTGCCCAGCACGATGAGGGCGAGGCCGACGGCGTTTCGATGTGACAGCTTTTCGTTGAAGGCCAGGCGCGCGAACAGTACCGAAACAAGGATCGAGAGCTTGTCGACCTGCACCACGACGCTTACCTGCCCGGCGGCAATCGCGTAGTAGTAGAGCAGCCACGATGCACCGGTCGCAATGCCCGATGCTGCGAGAAATGTGAGTTCATATCGGTCAACGCGTGCGACCTGCTCCAGCTTTCCCTTGGCCGTCACAATCCCCCACGCCATGGCGAGTACCACGCAGGTACGGATCGCCGTTGCCAGGTTAGACTCGACGCCTTCGATGCCAACCTTGGCAAGGATGGACGTGAGCGCCGCGAAAACGGCGGCGCCGATGGCGTAGACGAGCCAGGTCCGGTCTTGCTTCTGGTCCACGCCAGCTGACTGCCTCTTCTCAATCATCAGGAACGTGCCGAGGGTGATTACGGCCGTCCCAATAAGCTTTACGGCCAGATTGCTCGTCTCGCCAAAGAGAACAATAGCGATCAGCGCGGCGAGTACGGTGCTCATCTTGTCGACCGGCACGATCTTATTGACGTCTCCAATGCTGAGCGCCTTAAAGTAGCAGATCCACGAAGCGCCGGTTGCAAGTCCCGAGAGAACGAGGAACAGCCAAGACTTGGCGGCGATGCTGCCAATGGTTCCGATGGATCCGGAAATGCCCGCCATTATCCAAGCAAAGACGAGCACCACGCAGGTGCGGATGGCGGTCGCAACATCGGAATCGGTGTGTTTGATGCCACATTTGGCCAAAATTGATGTGATGCCGGCAAAGAATGCCGATGCAAACGCTGCAACAACCCACGACACGGGTGTGGCGCCTCCTCAAGAACGACTACGCCGGGTCTACGGCGCTCGTCCGATGATACCGCTTGCGGCTACAAATCGCGTGCTCGATAGATCTTGGTGCTGACGGTGCAGCTGATTGCAAATAGCACGAACGCCAGGGCGGCAATTCCTGCGCACAGGAAACTGATGACGGCGGGATCGGGATTTGCCCCGGCAAATGACATGAGCCAGTTGCTGATGGGGTTGGAGGAGCTCAGTATTGCCATGGTGCCGCAGCCAAGCAGGGCAAACAGGCCGACGGATAGGCGCAGCGCCTCCATGTGTCCAAATCGAAAGAATATCGGCTGTGCCAAAAACACCATCATGAGGGAGATGAGCATCGACGCCGCCGAGGCGGTCGCGATTTCAAAGACCGTCTGGCCTGTCGAAGGGATGCCCATGTGATCGAAGAACGGAAGGGCGAGGATGTTCAGAAGCGTAGCCGCGCATGCCATGACGACCGAGAAGACAATAATGCACAGGTATCGCGCGCAGATGATGTCTTTGCGCGAGAACGGCAGCGTTGCCCGATAGCGCTCCCAGCCGTTTTGGTTATCGTAGCCAGCCAGTGAGTTCATGATTATGATGGGCGACATGGCGCTGACCGCACAGGTGCCGGCGCTCATGCCAGAGTCACCATCCGATGCGTTGGCAAGGGTCAGCACGACGAAGATGAACAGGCCGACGCCCGCAATGCTCGGGATGAGCGTGCGAGCGATGGCGAGCTCGGACATAAAGGCGCGTTTCATTTCAAAGCCCCTTTCAGCGTGAGGCGAAGATAGTCGTCAATGGTTGCCCGATCGCAGGGAATCTCGGGAAAGGCCTCGAGCGTTTCGCGACGGTTGGGCACGAGCACGTCCACGCTATAGGCGTGGTGGACGGCACGGGCGCCTTCGACGCAAACCATAAGCTCGGCGGCCTGCGCTTGGGTGCAGTGGGCGATCCCGGCTCGGTCGGTAATGTCCTCGCGCGGCAGGTCAAACACAATCGAGCCGTTATCGATGCAGATGACGCGGTCGGCGGTGCGATCGAGGTCGGACGTAATGTGGCTCGAGAGCAGCACGCTGTGCTGGCCGTCGGCGACAAAAGCAAGCAGCTCATCGAGCAGTTCCTCGCGCGCCATGGGATCGAGGCCCGCGGTGGCTTCGTCCAAAAGGAGTAACTTGGCATTATGGCTGAGTGCACAGGCAAGCTGCAGTTTCATGCCCATGCCGCGGGAGAGGTCCTTGACCTTTGTCTTGGGATCGAGGCCAAATTGGTTGATGAATCCGGCGAACGTTTCGCGGTCCCACGTGGGGTACGCCGGGCCTACGAGCGACTCGATCTGGCCCACCTTGAGCGCGGAGGGGAAGGGGCACGTGTCCAGGACAAGACCGACGCGGGAGCGTAGATGGCGTTGCGACTCACCGGGTGCGTCGGCGCCACAGCGCTGCCCAAACAGGTGCACTTCGCCGGCATCGAGCTTTATAAGCCCGAGCGCGGCTCGAATCGTCGTTGTTTTGCCAGCACCGTTGGCACCAACAAAGCCAACGATCTGGCCAGGCTCCACGGCAAGCGTGACGTCGCGCAGCGAAAAGCGGTCGCTTACAGCGCGTGAGATGCCTTTGAGTTCTAGCAAGGTTTGCATGGTATAGCCTTTCTTGCAGATGGCTACTGCATGGTTTCGGGGGCTACCAGGTCGAGCATTTCGTGCAGTTTGTCGCGCGTGACGCCCAGGGTTTCGGCTTGGCTCGCCGCTTGCGCAAGCAGCTCTTCGATATGGCAGAGCTGGTTTTCGCGCAAGAGCTCCTGGTTGCCCTCGGCGACAAAACAGCCCTTGCCCTGCACGGTACAGATAAACCCGAGCTGCTCCAGATCGGCGTAGGCGCGCTTGGTGGTGATGACGCTCACGCCCAGGTCGCTCGCGAGTGCGCGGATGCTGGGGAGTTTGGCTCCCGCGGCGAGCGTGCCCGAAAGGATTTGAGCTTTGACCTGCGAGGATATCTGCTCGTAGATGGGCTTGTCGCTCGAATTGGATAGGATAATGTCCACAGCGGCTCCTTAGCTGTTGGGCTACACGTGTATATAACCGGTAAGCACAGTATATATACACTATGCACAGTTACGCAAGAGAAAAATTCGGATTAAGCCGGCTACCCAGACCCCAACTGATGAATTTGTCCTGATAGGTGCCCTATGGCGGGATTTCACGGCTACAATAATGCGGTTACAACGACGTAATGCACTCAATGCAAGAAAGGATCCGCATGGCAAGCCTGTCGGATGAAATCTCGTCGCGCCGCACATTCGCGATCATCAGCCACCCGGACGCCGGTAAGACCACACTTACCGAGAAGCTGCTGCTCTATACCGGCAGCATCCAGACTGCCGGCTCGGTTAAGGGCAAGAGCTCGGCCAAGCATGCCGTCTCGGACTGGATGGACATCGAGAAGGAGCGCGGTATTTCCGTTACCTCCTCGGTGCTGCAGTTCACCTACAACGGCGCCTGCGTCAACATCCTCGATACCCCCGGCCACCAGGACTTCTCGGAGGATACCTACCGTACCCTTATGGCCGCCGACGCCGCGGTCATGGTCATCGACGGCGCCAAGGGCGTCGAGGCCCAGACCAAAAAGCTCTTTAAGGTCTGCACGCTGCGCCACATTCCCATCTTCACCTTTGTGAACAAGCTCGACCACGAGGCCCGCGATCCGTTTGAGCTCATGGAAGAGATCGAGAATGTCCTGGGCATCAATACGTATCCCATGAACTGGCCGATCGGCAGCGGCCGCAACTTCCGCGGTGTGTTCGATCGCCAGACCCGTCGCGTTATCGCCTTTGAGGGCGACGGTCACGCTAACGCCACCAAGAAGGTCGCCGAGGTCGAGGCCGAGCTGGGCGATCCTTCCATGGACGAGCTCATCGGCGAGGAAAACCATAAGAACCTGATGGACGACATCGAGCTGCTCGATGGCGCTGGCGACGAGCTCGACTTGGATGCTGTGGCCTGCGGCAAGCTGAGCCCGGCGTTCTTTGGCTCGGCGCTCACCAACTTTGGCGTGGAGCCCTTCCTCAAGGAGTTCCTGCGTCTGGCCCCGACGCCGCGCGCCTATACCGATACGCTCACCAGCGAGCCGGTCGATCCCTGCCGCGACGACTTTAGCGGCTTTGTGTTTAAGATCCAGGCCAACATGGACAAGAACCACCGCGACCGCATCGCCTTTGTGCGCATTTGCTCGGGCAAGTTCGAGCGCGGCATGGACGCCTTCCACGTGCAGGGCAACCGCAAGCTTAAGCTTGCTACTGGCACCTCGATGATGGCCGATGACCGTGCGATTGTTGACGAGGCGTACGCGGGCGATATCGTGGGCCTGTTCGATCCGGGTATCTTTAGCATCGGCGACACTGTGTGCTCTGGCAAGCGCCACGTGCAGTATCCGCAGATCCCGACGTTTGCCCCCGAGATGTTCGCTCGCATTACGCAGGTCGACACGCTCAAGCGCAAGCAGTTCGTCAAGGGCATGGAGGAGCTTGCCCAGGAGGGTGCCATCCAGATCTTCCGCGAGCTGGGTGCCGGCATGGAGAGCGTCATCGTGGGCGTGGTCGGCGTGCTGCAGTTTGAGGTACTCGAGCGCCGCCTCAAGGCCGAGTACCGTGTTGAGGTTCGTCGCCAGCCACTGCCCTATACGGACATCCGCTGGATCCAGAACGACCCCGACACCATCGATATCCCGGGCCTTTCGCTCACGCGCGACACCCTGCGTGTCGAGGACATGCGCGGCGGTAAGCTGCTGCTGTTCACGAGCCCGTGGAACGTGGATTGGGCAACCGACCACAACCCCGACCTTATCCTGTCGGAGTTTGGCAACGTAGCGTTTTAACGCATCGGCGCGGTGGCCCTGCGGGGCTGCCGCGCCGTTTGCTTGCCTGATGCCGTGTGAGCGGCTATCATACCCACCGTCGTCTCAAGACCGGGGCGTCCGAGCAGTTCGGGTCCGATATCCTGCTCGTTAAACCTAAAACCAAAGGAGTACATAATGATCAAGAAGGTCATGGAGGACTACAAGGTCCTGTTGCGGAGCATTCCCGCGGCAACGGTTTCGCTGTTTTTCGTGAGCGTCATCATGATGAACCTGCTGGCCAACAAAGAACTTATCAGCCTGCCGTATCTGGCGCTCGACTGTGGCTTTGTGGTGAGCTGGGTTTCGTTTTTGTGCCAGGACATGATCTGCAAGCGCTTCGGCGCCAAGGCATCCATTAAAATCTCTATCCTCGCGCTGCTGGTTAACCTGGCCGTGAGCCTGTGCTTTTGGGCATGCTCGCTCACGCCCGGTATGTGGGGTGCCTACTACGACACCGGCATGATCGAGGTCAACACCGCCCTTAACGCCACCATCGGTGGCACCTGGTACGTGGTGCTGGGCTCTTCGCTGGCAATGCTCGTTTCTGCCGTGGTTAACTCCACGCTCAACCAGTCGCTCGGCCGTATGCTCAAAAAGAATAACTTTGCGAGCTTCGCCTTCCGTTCCTATGTGTCCACGGGCGTTGGCCAGTTTATCGACAACCTGGTCTTTGCCATTGTGGTAAGCCACACGTTCTTTGGTTGGACCTGGGTACAGGTCCTTATGTGCTCGCTGACCGGCGCTGTTGCCGAGCTGCTGTGCGAGGTCTTCCTGAGCCCCGTGGGCTACAAGGTCGTGCGCGGCTGGGAGCGCGAGAATGTGGGCTCCGAGTACCTCGAGCGCCACGCAACCGCCTAAGGAGCAAGTATGCGGGTTTTGATCACGGGCGCTTCGGGTGGTATCGGAGCCGCGTGCGTGCAGCGCTTTTTGGACGAGGGCCACGAGGTCGTGGGCTTTGATCTGCTGCCGGCGGCGATCGAACACGAGCGCTACCGCCATCTGATCGTTGATGTCCGCGAGCCGGACTCGTTTCCAAGCGACCTTGAACCCCAGGTAATCGTGAATGTTGCCGGTACGCAGGATTCGGCCGACGACATCGCCGCCAACCTGTGTGGCACCATCAACGTGACCGAGCGCTACGCCTTTGTGGGGGAGGGGCTTGCCGCCAAGCCGGCGCCGGCTATTAAATCCGTGGTCAATGTGGGGTCGGCGAGCGGGCATACGGGATCGGAGTTTCCCGCCTATGCTGCCAGCAAGGGCGGCATTATCGCCTACACCAAGAACCTTGCGAACCGCCTGGCGCCGCAGGCCATCGCCAACAGCGTGGACCCGGGCGGCGTCATCACGCCGCTTAACCGTTGCGTGATGGAAGACGAGCATCTGTGGGCCCAGATTATGGAGCTCACGCCGCTCAAGCGCTGGGCCACGGCGCAAGAAGTCGCCGAGTGGATCTACTTTGTGGGCGTGACCAACCGGTTTATGACCGGGCAGAGTCTGCTCATCGATGGCGGCGAGGCCGGCCGCACGCAGTTTGTTTGGCCTGAGTAGCAGACGCGCCCGATGGCA
>DBFNYT010000091.1:0-3283 GCA_048425625.1 Collinsella sp.
CGGGCGGGACAAAGCGACAGATGGCTCTTTGTCCCGCCCGTTTTATACGTCGGCTAGCTATTAAATCCGTTGAACTTGAGATAGCTCATCAAGTAAGCCTTCGAAACAAAGGATGAAACCGCGCTGCGCACAAGCAGCGACTCACGCGTTACCTGATGCGCCGTATCGGGAACCGGCGTCGGCTCGACGGAAAACGCCGAACGAATCGATGCCTCGAGCTGATCAACCACATAGTCGAAGGCCGTCGGGGCATCGTAGCTCAATCGCTGAATGTTAAAGAGCGCCTGCACCGCAGCAATAGGTAGCACCTGCTTAAAAATGCAGATAGCGATCAGACGGGCAATCTGCTCGCGGCCATATTGCTTTTTGACCGGAGCAGGCACCAGGCCGACCTTCACGTAGTTGTTGATCATCGATGGCGTAATGACGGGCTGCTCAACGCAAATGGACAGCGGCTCCATCCACAGCGCAACATACTCAATAACCTGGTCGCGATAGAGCGTCACATTGGGCAACTGGTCATAGCGCGGCAGACTCAACGTATTGAGTTTGCGCACGATTTCGGACTGAATAAATGCATCGGGCAGCACAGTGGGCTGAATATCCTCAGGCTTAATACTGACCAACGAATCGGACATCGGAATAACGTGTTTAACGTAGTTCATAAAGGTCCTCCGTTCATTTTCTATATTGTATTCTAGGTTATCTAGTTTTGCATACCACATAGCCGGCAAGAAAATTGGCGGGACAGCGCACTGATGCATCGTCCCGCCATTTAGTTAATTGATAGCAACCTTACATAAGATATATTATCGTACTTATGCGTGTAGGAAAGCGTATGCGCTGGTTGCCGCTATGGCTCCGTCCGAAACGGCGGTCACAACCTGGCGTAAACGCTTGGAGCGGGTATCGCCGGCTGCGAATAAGCCGGGCGTACGGGTAGCCATCGAATCATCGGTAACAATACCGCCGTCGGGAGCCAGATCGACTAGATGCTCAACAAGCTCGGTATGTGGCTGCGTTCCGGTAAAGACAAAGATGCCAAACGAGCCGGGCTCAAATGACTCGGTATGAGTCTCGCCGGATGCATTGTCCTTAAAGGTAATCGTCGTTGGCATGGCTTCGCCCGATAGCTCCACAATACTAGTTTGGTACCTAACTGTAATATTGTCCTTTGCGAGTACTTTCTGAACAACACCATCGGGCGCACGGAACTGGTCGCGGCGCAGCACGATGGTCACACTGCTGGCAATGTCGGACAGGAACAGGGCTTCCTCGCAGGCGGCATTGCCGCCACCGATGACAAAGACCTGTTTACCGCGAAAGAACATGCCATCGCACGTCGCGCAATACGAAACACCGCGACCGCGATACGTATCCTCGCCAACAAAACCAGCAGATCGCGGCGTAGCACCCATGCAAGCGATAACACTCGAGGCCAGCGTATCGCCCATATCATGATGCACCGTAAACAGCGCTGTATCGGCATCGTAATCGATACCCGTAACCATGCTCCATGCAACCTGTGCTCCCAGGCCCTCTGCATGCTGCTGAAAACGCTCGCCAAGTTCGGCGCCACTCAGGAGCGGGAAACCCGGATAGTTCTCGACCTCATTGGTTGTGGCGATCTGCCCTCCCGACATGCCCTGCTCAATCACGGTCGTCGTCAGGTTGGCACGCGCAGCATAAATGGCGGCAGCATAGCCCGCGGGGCCGCCACCGATAATCGCAACATCGATCGGCTTATCGGTAGTCATGAAGCGTCCTTTCGTCGAAACGTTGTCGTTCTTTGCGCTCGTACCCAAATTTACGTGAACGTGACACTCATGCACTACAATGATAAATCCGTATTACAAAGCTGAAGGGGAGTTATCGATGGACCAGGCGCAGACGAGTGACGACGCTCCCCTGCTCACGCACAGCACTCCCCAATCGGAGCAAACCACGCTCCTGGCTCAACAAAAACCTCTCGTGACCATCGTGCACGCCTCCGTTGGCTCGGGCCACAAGGCCGCCGCAAATGCGATAGCGCAGGCATTCGACCTCATCCGCGGCACCAATGGCATCCCCGAGGATATTGAGATTGAAGTGCTCGATATCCTTGATTTTGGACGTATTAAATTCGACGGCAATAAGACCGCGGCTTCTTTTACGGGAGCCACGCGCCCCATTTACGACCTGACCTGGCGATATACGCTTACGGGACATCTTCTCTGGGGTGGCGGAACGGCATGGTCGCGAATTATGTTCCCCGCCTTCAACAAATACATTCGTAGCCGCAGGCCCATAGCCGTGGTTGCAACGCACATCACAGCAGCCAATGTTGCCGTGGGCGCCCGCGTAATTACGGGTATCGATTATCCGGTCATCTGCGTACCGACCGACTACGAAGTCGAGGGATGGTGGCCCCACAAGGACACCGATTTATTCTGTGTTGCCAACGAATTTATGGCCGAAACGCTGCGTCCGCGCAAGGTGCTCGAGACAAAGATTCGCATTACCGGCATTCCTATTCGCGCCGGATTCGACACGGATTACGATCGCGAGGAAGAGCTAGCTAAGTTCAACCTCCCCACCGACAAGACCGTCGTGCTGGTAATGGCCGGTGCCAGCTTGCCTCAACCGTACGTTCGCTTTCGCGCGGAGATGGACCGCACCCTCCCCTTCCTACGCAGCTTCGAAGACATGCACTTTGTCTTTTTGCCGGGCAAGGATAAGGAATACGCCGCCCGCCTCAAGACGCTCTTCGATGCCATGAAGCTCGAAAACGTCACAGTTCTGGACTACGTGAACGACATGGCGGCCCTCATGCACGGCTGCGACCTGGCAATTCTCAAATCGGGCGGACTCACCGTCACCGAGTGCCTATGCGCACATCTGCCGATGATCCTGCTGGGCAAATCATACGGCCAGGAAAAGGCCAACACCACGATGCTCACCGGCATGGGCGCCAGCATGCACGTCACCACGGCACGAGAACTCATCGTTACCCTACGTCACTTGCACGACCATCCCGAATCACTCAAAGCCCTACTCATCAACGGCGAAGTACTACGCCGCCCCCACGCAGCCGAAGACATAGCCATCGCCACCATGGAGCTCGTAGGCAAACCCCAAAAGCGCAAACGAGCCTTCTGCCGCTTCTACTGGGGCGGAAAACCTGCGCATATCCGCTAGTGTCTTAATGTCCGCTTGCCTGTGGGAGGCCCCTATATATCATCCCGTGCTCAAACATTCTCGCTTCGCTGCGAAACTGCGCGCGGGACGATATATAGGGGCCTCC
>DBFNYT010000092.1:0-13454 GCA_048425625.1 Collinsella sp.
GGTCGCTGCCGCGCTTGTCGGCCTCGTCGAGCACGTCGTAGCAAACACTTGCCGGGTCGGAGCCGCGGTCGCGCTTGATAACCGGTACGCCGGCACGCTGCCCCCACACATCGAGCTGCTCGATGGCGGCGGCGCGGAAGGTGTCGGCCGAACCGATCACCACGTTCTTGCCGCGGGCGGCCATGGCGCTCGCGATCTTACCGACCGTCGTGGTCTTGCCGGCACCGTTAATGCCCACAAACAGCACGCAGCTCGGCGTATCGGAAAACGGATCGCGCTCGATGGGCACAAAGTGCTGCTCGAGCTGCTCGGCCAGGGCACGGCGAAGCTGCGGAGCGGTCTTGAGGTTCTTCTTGGCCGCGGCATCGCGTAGGTCATCGGAGACCTGAATGGCGACCTCGGCACCCATGTCACCCATAACGAGGGTGTCCTCCAAGTCCTCCCAAAAATCCTCGTCGACCTCGCCGCCAAAGTAAAAGACCTCGTTGAGGGCCTCGCGGCTGCGCTCAAGTCCGCGCGAGAGTGCGTCAAAGAATCCCATTATGCATTCACGACCTTTCCGGTTTCGCGATCGAGTTTTTGCGAGACGACGCGACTGACGCCGTCGGCTTGCATCGAGACGCCGTAGAGGACGTCAGCGTCCTCCATAGTACGGCGCTGATGCGAGATAACCAAGAGCTGCGTATCGGAACGCAACACGTCGAGTGCGCCGATAAGCTTGGACAGGTTGGCGTCATCGAGTGCCGCCTCGACCTCGTCCAGCACATAGAACGGCACCGTGCGTGTACGGTACACGGCAAAGAGCAGGGCGAGCGCCGTCAGACTCTTCTCGCCGCCCGACATGAGCATCATCTTGGTAATGCGCTTGCCGCGCGGCTGCGCCACGACCTCGATACCCGTCTCGGCAGGATGCTCGGGATCGGTCATCTCCAGATGAGCCTGGCCGCCCGGGAAGAGCATAGCGAAGATCTCGCGGAAGTTCGCATCGACCTTCTCAAACGTCACCAGGAAGGCCTTCCGCATCTTGCGATCAATGGCCACGGTGATCTTGGTGAGCGCCTTGCGCGCGCTCTCCAGATCGGCCAGCTGCCCCTCGATGTAATCGGCGCGGCGCTTGAGCTGCTCGTACTCCTCCATGGCAACTTGGTTAACGGGACCAAGGTTGTTGATCTGGCGCACAAGCTGGTTGAGTTCGCGCTCGGCGGCATCGCGGTCCGTGGGCGCCGGAAGCATGAGCGCTTCCTCGAGTACCGTGGTGCCATCGGCGGTAATGGCCTTAATGGCGGCCTCTACCTGCACCTCGAGCTTGCCACGCGCGACCTTGAACTCGTTTTGCGTGGCGGAGGCGGTATCGACCCGCTCCTTAGCGCGGGCAACCTCTGCCTTGGCATCCTCGATGGTCTTCTTGAGCGAAGCGGAGTCCGCCTCCTCCAGAGAGGCCTGGTCACGCAGGCGCGCTGCCCAATCCGACGCGCGTTCCAACAGAGCAGAATAGCGTTCGTGCATGGGGTCGACGCGCAGGCGCAGCAGCTCGAGCGAACGCGAAGCCTGGCGTGTTCCGCGGATACGACGGTCGATGCCCTCAAGACGATGCTCAAGGTCGGGCACGCGGCCCTTCAGCGAACGCAGGCGCTCGCTCGTCTGGGCCAGGCGCACCTTGGCATCGGCGAGCTTACCGGCGGCCTCGGAATCGTCACGGCGAACGCGATCGAGCTCATCGTTGGCCTCGGCAATCTGGAGACCCAGGTCGCTTGCCTGTGCACGCGCCTCGTCACGCGAACGGGTGAGCTCGTCAACGCGCGGGCGCGCGGCACGAACGGCCTCGGCAGCCTGCTCGCGGCGCTTGGAGATGCGCACGCGCTCGACCTCGGCATTGTTGACGCTTTGCTCCAAGCGGCCGATCTCGGAGAGCAGCGAGCGGCGCTCGCCCTCAAGACGGGCGATCTCGCCGGCGGCATCGCCCTCAGCGGCACGGGCCTCCTCGACGGCAGCGTTGGCCTCAACGACTTGGTCCGAAGCATGCTCAAAGATGGCAGCCAGATCGGGTTCCAGGCCCTCGAGCTCACGGATGCGGCGCTTGCGCTCCAAGGCACCCGAAGCCTCGCCGGCATCAAGCCCCACGCGCACCAGGCCGCCGCAGGCGACGCGGGCGCCATCGGGGGTCACGTAAGTCACGCCTTCAACGACCGGCGCCGACAGCGCGGCAGCAAGATCGTCCACGACGTAATAGCCGCCGAGCAACGCCTCGACGACGGGACCGTAGCCTGCGCGTACGGACAGACGATCAACCAGACGGGTACCGGCAGCGCCCTCAGCGGCGGTAGAGCCGCTCACGTCGCGCGCCACCAGCAGTGCCTCGCCCGAGGCCTTCTTCTGGTCCAGAGCGGCACGACTGGCACGCTCAAGCGCAGACGTATCGTCGAACAGAAGCGCATCGATATCGCCGGCGAGCAATTGCTCAACCAGGCCCTCAAGCTCGCGCGGGGCCTCGAGCACGTCGCCCAGACGACCCGAGACATCGTCGCCCAGCGCACCCACCAGACGGCTCACGAGCGGCGAGCTGTCGGCCATGCGGGCATCGAGTTTCTTTTGGCTGGAAAGCTCCGAGCGCACCTCGGATAACTTGTTGCGTGCCTCGCTCTCGCGGGCACGCAGGTCCTTCAGGGCCGCGCGTGCCGTCTCGGTGGCCTCACGCGCATCAACCTGAGCCTGGCGCGCTTCCTCAAGAGCGCCCTCAAGCTCCTCGGCGCGGTTGCGACGGCTCTCGAGCGAGGCCATGACCTCCTCGAGCTGCTCGTCAATCTGCTCCAGGCGCGAGGCATACATGTTGTCCTCGACCTCGGCATTGCTCAGCGAGTCTTTCACCTTGGCAAGCTCGAGCGCGGCGTTATCGGCCACGCGCTGCACATCGCGTTGCTCACGCGTAAGCTGCGAAATCTGATTGTCGAGCGCCACGCGCTGCTCGTGGAGCTCAACGGCGGCAGGACCAGCGGCGTCGACGTCCTCCTGGGCCTGCATGTGCGCGCCGGTCACTTCCTCAAGCTGCGCACGCGCGTCCTCGAGCTCCTCGACCACGCGACGTCGCTGATGCTCGGAGCTCGAAATCTGCCCGCGCATGTCAGACAGGCGCGACACCATGTTGTGGCCCTTTTCCTCGAGCAGGCGCATGTCGGAGTTAATGCGGCCGACCACATCTTGCATATGACGGCGCTGCTCGCCCAGGTCGCCCACAAACAGGCCCTTTTCCTCGAGCATGACCTGAAGCTTCTCGAGCTCGCGCTCCTTTTCGCCCAAGCGGTACTGCGCAAGCTCCAGCTCGGCGGCGCCTTCCTTGGAACGGCTCTCCAGGTCGTTCCACTGCGACTGCAGCGAACGCAGCTCGTCGACGGCTAGCATCTGCGTAAGCTCGTTCGCTCGCGAGGACAGCTCTTTGTACTTGCGCGCGCGATCGACCTGGCGCTCCAACGGTCGCAGCTGACGGGCGATTTCCTTATTGATGTCGCGGGCACGCGTCAGATGCTCGTCCATCGACTTAATCTTTTTGAGCGCACGCTCCTTGCGGCGCTTGTGCTTGGAGATGCCGGCGGCCTCCTCGATGAGAGCGCGGCGCTCCTCGGGGCGGCTCTGCAAAATGGCGTCGAGCTTGCCCTGGCTGATGATGGAATGCGTATCCTTGCCCAGGCCCGAATCGTGCAGGATGTCCTGAATGTCCATCAGGCGGCACGGACTCGAGTTGATGAGGTACTCGCTTTCGCCCGAGCGATACATGCGACGGGTGATGGCGACCTCGTCAAAATCGACGGGCAGCATATGGTCCGAGTTATCGAGCACCAGCGTGACCTCGGCGACACCCACCGGCTTGCGCGCTGACGAGCCCGAGAAGATGACATCCTCCATGGCCTGGCCGCGCAGCTGCTTGGCGCTCTGCTCGCCCAGGACCCACAGAATCGAGTCGGAGATGTTCGATTTTCCCGAGCCGTTGGGACCGACGATGACGGTCAGGCCCGGCTCAAACGTCATATGGGCGCGGTCGGCAAACGACTTGAACCCTTTGAGCGTGAGGGACTTGAGATACACGGTTCCTCGCTTACACGTGCTTCTTGTTCAGAATCACGCCGTTGGTGGTGTAACCCATGCGGTCGAGCGCTTCGAGTGCGGCGGCTCCCTCGGCTTCCTTCTTTGAGGAGCCGGAGCCGCGACCCTGGCGAATACCGTCGATCAACACCACGGCGGTAAAGGTGGGCGCATGCGCCGGACCCTCGGAACCAACCAGCTTATACGCCGGAGGCTCGTGGCCGTCGGCCTGCACGCACTCCTGCAAAAACGACTTGGGGTTCGCAGGGTGTTCGGCACGCTCGGTAGCCAGGTGCGGCTTAAGCGTGCGGTGAATAAACTCCGCCGCGGCATCCCAGCCGGCATCCAGGTATAGCGCGCCCACGAGCGACTCGTAGACGTTCTCGAGCGCCGAATGCAGGCCGCGTGCGCCCGTACCGGTCTCGGAGGCACCAAAGATGATGATGTCGTCGATACCCAGCTCATGGGACACCTCGGACAGCGTGGCACCCGAGACGAGCGACACCTTCAGGCGCGTAAGCTTGCCCTCGTCAAACTCCGGATAGGACTCGAAGAGCGAGCGGGCAACCACGGCGCCCAAAATGGAATCGCCCAAAAACTCCAGGCGCTCGTAGCTTGCCGAGACTGGCTGGCCTTCGACAGCCGAAGGATGCGTGAGGGCGGCGCGCAGCAACACCTTGTCATTGAACTCGTGACCCAGAATCTCCTGGGCGCGCGTAAGTCGTTCGGATAAAGCCAAGACTTAGGCCTCCTTGGCAGCTTCGATAGCGTCGACGGCGTCGGCGACAGAGTTGAGCGAGAGCAGAGTCTCGTCATCGATCTCGAGGTTGAACTCGTCCTCGATAGCCGTAACCAGCTGCAGGCGTTCGAGCGAGTTGGCATCAAGGTCGTCAAAGGTGGTCTCATCGCTAATTTCGGCAACATCGACGCCCAGAACGTCAGCAGTGACCTCGGCGATCTTGTCGAAGATTTCGGAGCGGTCCATAGCGCTTCCTCTCATAGTGCATGAATACCAAAAGAATGGTACCGCCCGGGCGGTACCAAGACACGGTTCTGATTCTACCCCACGACGCACGCCCCGAGGCGCATAACGCCGCTGTTATAAAACGATGCCGTCCATGGAGTTGGCGACGTTCTCGACCAGTCCGGCACGTACGGCCTCAGCCGCGGCGAGCGTGCCGTTTTTGACAGCCTCGACCGACGTGGCGCCGTGGCCGATCAAGACCACACCGCGCAGGCCCAGCAGGATGGCGCCGCCCTTGGCATCGCCAGAGAGTTTGGCCTTAATCTCGCGCATCTGCTTTTTGATGAGCAGCGCGGCGATCTTGGTGCCGAGCGAGGACATAAAGGCGCCCTTGAGCTCCTGCAGCAAAAACTTGGCAGCGCCCTCGGTAGCCTTGAGAGCGATATTGCCCGACATGCCGTCGGCAACAACGACATCGAAATTGCCCGAGGTGAGGTCGGTACCTTCGCAGTTGCCCACAAAGCCTGGAACTGCGGCCTTCATAGCTGGGAAACAGGCCTTGGTAAAATTGGAACCCTTCTCGTCCTCGGTGCCATTGGCGAGCAGGCCCACGCGGGGATGTTCAATGCCCAAGACGACACGTGCATAGGCGCTGCCCATCTGCGCAAAGCGCACCATATCGTCAACCTCGACATCGGGATTGGCGCCCATGTCGCACAGCACCGTCAGACCGCCGGCACGATTGGGCAGCGCATTGGTCAGACAGGGGCGCACCGGTTGCTTTTTGCCTTCGGCCTGATACCTAAACGGCGTCACGTAGGCGGTGGCAGCGGCGGTCATGGCACCGGTCGAACCGGCAGAGAAGAACGCGTCCGCATTTCCCTTCTTGATGGCGCGGCACGACAGCACAATCGAAGACTTGCGTTTGGTCATCACGGCGCGAATGGGATCGTCATCCATGGCGATAATGTCGGGTGCCTCCAGGGCCTCGACGCGCGCATGGGAGGCGGCAAAGGGATTGACGATTTCGGCGGGGCCAGCTGCCAAGACCTCGATATCGGGATCGGCGGCAAGCGCAGCCTCGATACCATCGAGAACAACCTGAGGTTTCTCGTCTCCGCCCACAACGTCTACACAAACGCGAACGTTACTCATATACATGCTCCTTATACAAAAATGGCCGACTCATTGAGCCGGCCATTGTGGTTCCATTTGGAACGGCATCGCATCCAGAGTATACCGTTACTCGGTAACGATAACCTCGCGGTCCTTGTAGAAACCGCAGCTGGGGCACACGTGGTGCGGAAGCTTGACAGCGCCGCAACGGGGGCACGTGGACTGAGCCGCAGCCGAGATCTTCATGTTGGCGGAACGACGGGTGTGAGTGCGGATACGACCCTGCTTTTGTTTAGGTACGGGCATAGTGACCTTCCTTATGAACTATCCAGTGTGGCGATTACGCGCAAGTAGCGATACTACCACAGTTTTACTCATCAAGCTTGAGATTCTTCAATGCTGCAAATGGATTTTCCGTGGCAGCGGCCCATTCTGCCTCTGCCTGGGCGGCGCAATCGCATTGCTCGACGTTGAGATTGCAACCGCATGTGGGGCACAAACCACGGCAATCGGGCTTGCAGAGCACCACAAACGGCGTGTCCATAACGACCGCGTCATTGATGGGCTCACCCAGATCGACGATGCGGTCCTCACCCAGAAGCTCGTAGCCGTCCTCGTAGGCCTCGGGATCCTCGGGCTCCTCAAAGAGGTAGAACTCCTCGATCTCTCCGGCGATATCAAACGAGGCGGGCTCCAGGCAACGGTCGCACTCACCGGTGGCGTGCGCGCGGACCATGCCCGTGAGCAAGACACCGGTACCGGCATTGGTAAAGACAACGTCGTAGTCGATGCCGTCCTGAAGCTGGTACTCCTTCTCGCCCACCGTGTAGGTGGCGACATCGACCTTACCGGTCAGCGGATACGAATCTCCAGGAAACTCGAGCTGCTCGGAAAGATCGACGGTAACGCTCGGGAACTCAGCCATTACCACTGACCATTCTGTTGGGCGGCACCCTCGTTGAGCTGCTGACGGCAACGGGTAACGGTGCCGGTCAGGCTCTTGAGGTTCTCCTCCAGGTGTGTAAAGACCTGCTCTGCGTAGTCCTCGGCAGCATAACGCGTCTCGCGCTCGTACTGCTGGGCACGATCGCGGATGTCGTCGGCCTGCTGCTGCGCAAGGCGGACGATCTCCTGCTCACCGGCAATGGTGAGGGCCTGCTGCTGAGCGTCGGCGATGATGGAATCGGCCTGAGCGGCGGCGGAAGCCATAAGCTCCTCGCGCTCCTTAAGGATACGGCGGGACTTCTGCCACTCCTCGGGATAGCTCATGCGGATCTCGTCGAGGATGTTGAAGAACACGTCGGCGTCGATGACCTTGAACTGAGCGTTCTTGCCGAAAGGCGGCTTGGCTTCCTCGATCAGCCCTTCGAGCTCATCGACCAAGCTGACGATCCTATCGCCAGGAAAATTCTCGCCCGGCATCCGGTCTCCTTTCATAGGTAACATATCATCGTGCTAGTTTACCACATGCCACCAGGCAATAAGAAACGTCACGAAAAGCGATGTTTGAGCGCTTCGACCACGTTGGACGGGACAAACGTCGATACATCGCTGCCGAGCGAGGCGATCTGGCGAACAACCGAGCTCGAGATATAGCCGTACTGCGGCGCACTCATGACAAAGATGGACTCCAGCTCGCTATCCAGGCGATAGTTAAGGTCGGCCTGCTGCAGCTCATATTCAAAGTCGGTCATGGCGCGCAGGCCCTTGACCACGGCCCCCGCCCCCTGCTCGCGAGCGAAGTCGACCAAGAGGCCGGTAAAGGGCAGGACCTCGACGCCGTCGATATCACCGAGCGCCTCGCGGGCCAGCGCCACGCGCTCATCGAGCATAAACGTGGTGCCCACGCCGTTTTTACCCTGCGACTCGGCAACAGCGACGATCACGCTGGGAAAGATGCGGCGGGCGCGGCGGATCACATCGATATGGCCAAACGTGATGGGATCGAAGGTGCCCGGGACGATCACGCGGTTGATGGTGTCATTCATGGGCGTCCTCCTGAAACGTCGTGGCATCATTGTTGTCAGCATCGGTGCCGGCGCTATCGCCCTCACCGTCGTCATCGCCGACCCAACGGAGCAGGTCGACCGAGGTAATGCCGTAGCGCTTCTCACGTACAGTCTCAAAGCCTGCCGGATGCGCGCCCGCATCGGCGGAGGCATGCTCAAACAGGGCATAAGCGCCAGGCGCAAGCAGACCCTGCTGAGCCAGGTTCTGCAGCATTTCCTCGACCGGCTCGGCACCAAAAGCATAGGGCGGGTCGAGCAGGACCAGATCAAAGGGGCCGCCCGGTACACGACCGCGCGAGGCACTTGCCAGCATGTCGCCCGTGACCACACGCCAACGCGCACGGTCACGGCAGAGCGACTCGATATTCTTGGTAATGAGCCGCGCGGCGTTGCGATCGATCTCAAACGTCGTGAGCGAGCGGGCCCCACGAGAGAGCATCTCTAACCCTAAGGCACCGGAGCCGCCAAAGGCGTCCAGCACACGAACCTCGTCCAAATCGAAATCGAATGCCGACATGACCATAGATGCGCACGCCTCGCGCACGCGATCAGTCGTGGGGCGGGTGACATCGCGACCACGGGGCTCCTCGATCTTACGACCGCGCCATTCGCCGCCGATGATTCTCATCCTCCGCTGACCTCCTTAAAAATGTGTCGATATCGCATGGCGACCGCCTCGCGCAAGGGACGCGTCGCCACAGAGTCAAGGTTGCAAGCATACCGCAAGAGCTCGACCGCGTCCAAATGGGCCCATTCGATAAGGTCCTCATCGGCATCCAGGTCCACAAAGCGCAAGGTCACGCCACCGTGCTGACGGTACCCCAGGATTTCGCCCTCGTGACGCAGACGCAGGTCCATCTGGGCAAGCGTAAAACCATCCGAGGTCTTTTCGAGCGACTGTAGACGGTCTTGTGCCGCCGAGGCGCCGCCATTGCCCTTGGAGTGCGTCATGACCAGGCACGTGCCCGACACACTGCCACGGCCCACGCGGCCGCGCAGCTGGTGCAGGGCAGCCAATCCAAAGCGCTCGCCGTTCTCGATGACCATGACGGTGGCGTTAGGCACGTCGACGCCCACCTCGACCACCGTAGTCGAGACGAGCACGTCAATCTCGCCACGCTTGAAGGCATCGATAACCTGGTCCTTCTCCCCCGCCGGCATGCGGCCGTGAAGGCGCTCGATGGCAAGACCCGGCAACGCCAGACGCAGGCGGTCGAGCTCGGTTGCCGTATCGTGCAGTGGCACGGGGACGGTTACGCGGCCCTCGTCGTCGCGAGCAATACCGGGCACGTCTTCCAGCTCATCGGCCGAGTCACTCGGCTCCACGAGCGGGCAAATCACGTAGGCCTGCTGACCCTTTTCATGCGCCTCGCGGATGGCGCCATAGGCGAGGTCGCGGCTCGACTCGGTGAGCACGCGTGTCGTCACGCCAGCGCCAGGGACGGGCCGATGGCGGATGATACTCGTGTCCAGATCGCCGTAGACCGAAAGCGCCAGCGTACGCGGGATCGGTGTCGCCGTCATAACGAGCAGGTCCGCACCGGGGCCCTTCGCGCGTAGGGCGTTGCGTTGGCCAACGCCAAACCGGTGCTGCTCGTCGATGACGACAAGCGACAGATGATTGAACGCAACGTTATCCGAAAGCACCGCGTGGGTTCCAAAGAGGACGTCGAGCTCGCCCGATTCAAGCTGGGCATGGATCTGCTCGCGCTCTGAGGCCGGCGTGGCACCCGTCAGAAGCGCCCAGGACATGCCCGCCTGCGAGAGCAGAGGGCCGGTCTTATCGGCATATTGGCGCGCCAACACGCCCGTGGGCGCCATAACGCAGGCCTGCGTACCGCTATCGGCAGCCACAGCCAGAGCGCAGGCGGCAACGGCGGTCTTACCGGTACCGACATCGCCCAGCAGCAGGCGGTTCATCACGCGCCCACCATCGCACATATCGCGCAGGATATCTTGGAACGCGGTCTCCTGCTCGTCGCTCAGCGAAAACGGCAGGGCTTGCTTAAGCGCGGCCAGGTGCTCGCCCGCGGTGTGGGCATAGGGAACCACATCGACCAGGCCGCCGACGTTGCGCAGGCGCAGCGCCAGCTGCAGGTAGAGGCACTCCTCGTAGGCAAGCCGTGCGCGCGCGATATCGCGCTCTGCCATACTCGATGGAAAGTGGATCGAACGCAACGCGCGGGCATTGCTCATGAGCTTCCGCTTTGCGCGCAGCGGCGCGGGAATCGGATCGAACGGATTGCCGACGACCTCGAGCGCGCCGCTTACGATGCGGCGCATCCACGCCTGGCTCACGCCATCGCTCACGTAATGGACCGGCAGGATGGTGCCCGCAGCACGCCCGTCATCGAGCTTTTCAAAGTGCGGCGAGGCCATCTGCTTAAAGCCGTAGGCAAACTCGACCTTGCCCATCACGGCCAGGCGGTCGCCCTGCTTAAGCTGCTGGGCAATCCAGGGCTGGCGGAAAAAGGCGACCTGCAGAACGCCCGTCTCGTCAACAAGTGAGACCTCAGTCACCTGCATGCGCGGACGCGGCCGCTTTTGGACGATACGGTCGACCGTGGCGATGATGGTGCACACGGTACCGATGGGCGCCATCTCGATGGACCACGAACGGGTAAAGTCGAGGTATCGATGAGGGATATGGAGAAGGAGGTCCCCCACCGTCCGAATTCCCAGACGGCGAAGGGCCTCCTCACGTTTACCCGAAACATATTTGAGTCGCGCGATATCCTCGTCGAGCGCATTGCTCTGGGCAAAGCGCTCCGAGACGCGCGGCACGGAGCACAGCTCGGACATGGGCAGTTGCCTACTCGATCGAGAAGATCACGGGATAGAGCGGCTGCTCGCCACGATGGGCGTCAATCTCCAGATCGGGCTGAGCCTCCTCGATAGCGTCGACGATCTCCTGGAAGGCCTCATCGGACAGTTCCTCGCCGGCCAGAATCGTCAGCGCGTCGCCCTCCTCTTCCTCCTGCATGCGGTTGATGCAGTCGAGCGTGACCTGCTTCACGTCGGAGCCGACCACGTCGATGGAGCCGGCGATGATACCCATGACGTCACCGGAGTGAATCGGAGAACCGTCAGAGGCACTGGAGTCGCGCACGGCGCGGGTGACCTCGCCATCGCGGACCTCGCTGATGGCGTCGACCATGGCGGCGACGGCATCCTCGAGCTCGGAATCGGGCAGGACCGCGAACAGCGCGGAGAAGGCCTGCGGGACGGTCTTGGTGGGAACGACGGCGACCTTCTTGTCGGTGCAGGCTGAGGCAGCAGCCTCAGCGGCCATGCGGATGTTGCCGTTGTTGGGCAAGATGATGACCGAGGTCGCGTTGACCTGGTCCACCGCGCCCAGCAGGTCGGCGGTCGAGGGATTCATAGTCTGGCCACCGGACACGATCACGTCGACGCCGAGGGACTTGAGGATGTCGGCCTCGCCGGAACCGGCGGCAACGGCGACAAAGCCCAGCGCCTTGGCGGGCTCGGCGGCCTTTTCCTGATCCTCGTGGATCTTGGCGGTACGGTCGTGGGCCTCCATCTCCATGTTGTGGATAAAGACCTCATAGATCTGACCGAGCTGCAGCATGTGCTCGAGCACCAGGTTGGGGGTGTTGGAGTGCACATGGATCTTGTAGTCGGGATAGGCGCCCACGAGTAGCTCGCAGTCGCCCATGGAACCCAGGAACTTAAGGCACTCGTCCTCGTCAAACGGGGCGTCGGCCTTAAACAGGAACTCGTTGCAGTAGCGGAACTCCGAGCCCTCCCAATCGTCGTTGGCCTCGATCTCAACGCGACCAAGGGCCGCGTCGCGGGCAGAGCCAGCGGAATCAAACGTGGCGGAGAAATCCTCGACAACGGTGCTGCGGCCAAGTGCTGCAGCCACAAAGTTCTCAAGGAAGATGGCGAAGCCAAAGGCGCCGGAGTCGACCACGCCGTTCTCCTTCAGAACGGGCAACAGATCGGGTGTGCGGGCGACGGACTGGTACGCCTCAACGACGATGGCATCGAGCGCATCCTCGGCCGAGAACTTCTTCTTCTCGCACTCATCGGCCTTGGTCGAGACATCGCGCAGGACCGTGAGGATCGTGCCCTCGATGGGCTTGCGGACAGCCTGGAAGGCGACCTTGACGGCGCGACGGAAGGCGAAGGCAATGTTGGCGGACGTAATGGGCCCATCGGCAGAGACAAGGCCCTCGGCCACGCCGCGCAGAATCTGCGAGGTGATGACGCCGGAGTTACCGCGGGCGCCCATCAGGGAGCCGTGGGTGATGGCGCCGGCGATGGCCTCCATGTCGGCATCGGCGGGAAGGGCGGAAAGCTCCTTGGTCACCGAGGCGAGCGTGAGCGACATGTTGGTGCCGGTGTCGCCGTCGGGTACGGGGAAGACGTTGAGCTTGTTGATCTCCTCGGCCTTGTCGGAAACGGCAGCCGCAGCGATCGGAAAACAGGTGCGAATGGTCTTTGCAATCATGGGTATTTGAATCTCCGTTTTCGGATGCTAGTTCAGACGGCTCTTGAGCGCGTCGATGTGGATGCCGATCTTAAGGCTGGCGGGATCGATCTGGGCGATCTCCTGCAGGGTAAAGGCAACGGAGCTCGAAAGATTGTGGCAGACGGACTTCATGTTGACGCCGTTCTCGAGCACGACGTGAAGATCGACCGTAAGGCCGTTCTCGTCGGCGGAGACAAGCACGCCCTTGCGGAGGCGCTGACCGGCAAGCAGGCGCACGCTCTCGGCGCCCTGGAGCTGTTCGGCCATACCGACGACGCCATAGCACGTCATCGCTGCATAACCGGCAATATCGGCAATAACGTCGTTCGAAACGCTCAGGCTGCCGTTAATGGTCTCAGACACAAGAATCTCCTTATCTGGTGCTCGCGGCACCATCTCGTGGGAGCAATCATTGCAATATTCTACAACGAGCGCGCCGTGTTGAGGTGGTGGGTCGCGGGATTACATCCTCGACACGAAATGTTGATATGGTAACGTTCGCGAACGGCGACCGCGACATGAAAAAACCCGCCGCATAAGCGACGGGTTTTACAACCTGGCTCCCCGGGTAGGACTCGAACCTACAACAGCGCGGTTAACAGCCGCGTGCTCTACCATTGAGCTACCGAGGAATAGGTGCGTGCTCTCAAGCAACGAAATTTATTATACGGACGAATCAGCTCAGGGCAAGAACTTTTTTAAGAAATTTTCCGACCTAGTCATTGGGGACGTTCTTAAACGACCAGTCATTCAAGAACGTCCCCAACGACTACATGAAAGCGCCCCCAAGCGGATG
>DBFNYT010000093.1:0-3475 GCA_048425625.1 Collinsella sp.
TGTAGTTGACGTCTCCACGACGCCCCAGTCCTCCGCACTGAAATAATTATAATTACCCACACCAAAGCCAAATAGCGGCCTACTCATCCAACGTTGTACAGCTTTCACCCACAGTTCAACGCGAAATTGGTTTGACCCATCATTGTAGCTGTTCTTAAAAAAACGATTAAACATCCAATCGCCCATAAAGCGATTAATTAGAAACAGGGCAACGGCAACGAGCACAAAAACTAATACCGTAGTAGAAAGCTTGCCGGTTCTCTCACTACAGACAAACGCAATGTAGCCGAAAGCAATAACCAAGACAATACAAAGAAGCCCGCTTCTTGATCCAGTTAACATAACTGATGCCAGGCCGAAAGATATGAGAATGAAGTACAGAATCTTCACCCGCACATTGCTACTATAAACTACCAGTAAAAAGGCACAGCTAATCTGAACGACCAACAAAAGCGCAAAAAAGTTTGCATCGATCATGTGCCCCGTAAGACTCACTGGATACACACGTCCTGCATAAAAACCGTTTTCAACCCATGTCTTTAGTTCAAGGAATGCAGACGCAAACGTGGAAAGTGCCACTGATTTCAGCAGGAAGGTTATCTCTCGAGGACTCCACCTCCGGGAGATTGCGTGAGCAAAGAACCAGATAATGGCGAGGAACATTAAGGCACGGATTAACGATCTGCTGGTAATCATCTCAGATGCAATTGCAAGTGTCACTAAGTTGCCTATGCCCATGATTATAAGGTACGAAACAATAAGACCGATCGCATGACGAGAATACGCAGCCCTCTCTTTCGAGAAAAAGGCAGCGAACACCATTAGACCCAAACAGAAATAAGCAGATTGGAATGTAAAGGAATTATCCCCACAAACCAAAATGAAATAGGGAAGCAGGGCAACCGCCCACACTGCAGGCGAATATCCTCGCTTTGAAACAGAGCCCGTTGGATTAAGCAAATGCGCAGCAGAAACTACGGCGCTCATAAGTCACCGCCGTTTCCTCGCGATTTAAATACTAAGATTAACAAGTTAAAGCTAGCCAATAAGATACCTTTCGGGTTCGCCATTAAGCCATTCCTCCAAGTCAATGTACCGAGAGTAATAGTCCGTATCATTGAGGACCCCTCCCCGCTCGTTATAGCCGGGAAAGTGCACGGCACACGCGAGCTCGGGCCTTAGCGAAGCGGTGAAGCAGAGCTTGTTTCTGAAGGGAATGGCATCGAAGGCCCTGAGGTCCCCTTCTGTGCAGCAGTTCATCTGGCTGAATTTGATGAAGACGTTATCCCAGTTGATTCGTTTGCAGCGGCGGGCCCACTTCTCTGCGGCTTCCTCCGGGGAGGGATAGTGCAGGAACACGACCTCAATGTCATCGAGTCGGGCGACGGGCTTGCCGAGCTCGCCCTTCTCGCGCAGCTGGTCGGCATATTGTGATTCCCGGGCGTCGATGAACTCAAGCGGCACGGAAGTGTAGTATCTGAGCCTTGAGGCGAACTTCACGTAGTCGCTCGCGAAGAAGTAGAGGCCGGCGGTTGGACTGCTATAGGGAAGCCCGTAACGCCGATACACCGACCCGGCCCAGCAGTTGTTCGAGAAGATGCTGAAGTCAGTGCGGACGAGCTTCTCCCTTCTGCCCTTGGCGAGCAATGGATTCGTCTTATCACCGATTTTTCTTGAGATCCTGCTTACGTAGCTCATCGGCTCAACAGCCTTTCGTAGTACTCCATAAGCCGCGCGGCGTTTGCCTCGGCAGAGTACCCCGCAGCCTCAAGTCTGATAGGGGCCTCCGGGTGCCTGCCGCCCTCGATCGCCGCCTTGAGTGCCCTCGCCCAGTCGGCCAGCGGCGCGTCGAGAGCCGTGAAAGAACCGGTCCCGGCGATGTCGGTCTCGGCCGGCACGCCGGTCGAGTACACGCACGGCAGCCCCGCCGCCTGTGCCTCCACGGCCGAAACGGGAAGGCCCTCGTAGAGCGACGGCATGAAGAACACGTCGAAGAGCGAGTAGAACCGCTGCGCATCCTCGCGGATACCAGGCAAGTGCACCCTGTCGGCGAAGTCCAGCTCGCTCGCCCGCTCGACCAGCGAGTCGCGCACAGTGGTCGCGCCGTTTATCTCTCCCCCGAGGACCACGAGGTGCGCCTCGGGAACCTCGTGCAGCAGCGCCGCGAACGCCTCGACGGCGAACGCGTAGTTCTTCTGCGGCACCATGCGCCCGACGCACCCCACGACTGGCTCGCCCGCAACGATGCCAAGCTCGCCGCGCAGCTCGGCCGCCGCACTCGAGTCGTAGGCGTAGTCCGCGAGCGGGATGCCGTTCCTCATGAGCGTGAACGGGGCTCTTCCGAAGAGAAAACGGCCCGCCTCCTCCGAGCAGGCCATGTTATCGGTGGCATAGCGCTTCCCGACAGCGTTGAGGGGCACATTACGCAGACGATGTAGTGCATTGTCGGAACTGCTGTTGAGATGGCTGTGCAGCACGCGATGCTCAATCCCCACACGTTTTGCCTCGCGCAAGACGCAGAACGCCGAGTTGGGCATATGGCAGTGCACGACGTCGTAGCTCGCGCCGTACTCTGATATGACAGCATGGACCTCGCGGATGAACCGTCTGAAATCATGGCCGGCATAGTCCACGCGGTAGATGCGATGCCCGAGTGCCTCGAGCTCCTCGTCGAAGCGCTTCTCGTGGTGCGGCACGCCATCGTCCTGAGCGTGGTGGAGGATGTCGTAGTGGACGCGCGACTCGTCGCTTGCGACCGTCATGTTGTAGACGAAACGCGACACCCCTGCCGACCTATTTAGGGACGGCAGCACCTGGAGCACCCGTATTTGCTTTCCTTGTTTCAAATCTACTTCCTTAAAGTTCGAATGTCGCGTCAGCATCGTCAAAGGTCACCACGCCGCTGCCGCCGCACATGCGCACCGTGTCGCCCACGGTCGAGCGCGAGGCGTCGGAGAGCAGCGTCACGACCATACTCGCGATCTCCTCAGGGGTGACGTAGCGCCCGATGGGGCTGTTCGGCTTCATGACGTTGCCCGCATCGCCCTCGATGAGCATCCCAGTGGCAGTGGGGCCAGGGGCGATGGCGTTCACCACGATGCCGTTGGGGCTGAGCATCTTGGCCGAGCCCTCCACGAGACCGCGCAGCGCCCACTTTGTGCACGAGTAGGCGTTCGTGGCAGGGCGGTAGGCGGAGGAGGAGGTGACGAAGCAGATGTTGCCTCGGACTCCGCCCGCAACCATGCGCCGGGCGACCTCTTGCGTGAGGAAGTAGGTGCCACGGAGGTTTGCGCCGACCACCTCGTCGAAGTCCTCAACGGATGTCCTGCCAAAGGGCGCGCCCTTGAGCACGCCAGCGTTGTTCACGAGGGCGTCGACGGGCCTGGGCGCAGCCGCGTAGGCCGCGTCAACCTGCACGGCCATCCCCTCGGCATCCGCGAGGTCGAGCAATGCCGGGCGGGCATGCGAGCCAAGT
>DBFNYT010000094.1:0-5916 GCA_048425625.1 Collinsella sp.
CCTACGGCCCTCGCGTGCTGCGCTGGAAAACGCTTCGCGTTTCCTCAGCTCCGCACCCTTGCGGGTTCGAATCCCTCTGCTTGCCCACAAGAAAGCGCCCTGGGCCGTTATGGGCTCAGGGCGCTCAATTTTAATGGCTGGGACGGAGGGATTCGAACCCCCAACAGCCGGCACCAAAAACCGGAGTTCTACCGTTGAACTACGTCCCAATGTGTGGTGTTGCCCAAAAGCAACTCGTTTAGTTTACCTAATCTGCGAGGGCATCGCAAACGCCATCGAGCAGGCGTACTGCGAGTGTCTGCGCGTCGCTGGCCGTGAAAGTGCCGTTGTAGCGCGTCATGCCCGTGAGCTCAATGCGAATGCGAGCCGGCTTCTGCTGCGCGGCGACATTGGCAGTGCGGATGCGCTGGGCCAGGTTGTGACACTCGGCGAGGGCAATCGTGGCGCGCGGTGCGGCGTCGGCGGGCAGCTCGTCGCTTGCGATTTCGAGCACCAGGTCAACGTCGGTTGGGACCTCGGAGTCGCAGAGCATCATGCCGCTGTTGTCGGTCGTTGCCGTGGCGATATTCCACATGCGCGACGCAACACTGCGCGCGATGGGGTCCTCGCCGATAACGGCAATCTGGAAGCGCTCGAGCACGTTGGCGGCGCGAGCAAAACCGATGCGGGACTCGGCTTCGGTGACCGAGGGCTTGCCCTCCCACACATGGTGCAGGCGGTTGATGTAGGCGTAGGTGTCCTGGAAGGCCATGCCGTCGGCAAACAGGCCGACATTTTCCTGGAACTGCTGCAGGGCGGCCTCGGTATGCGGACCAAAGTAGCCGTCGTCTTCGCCACAGGCAAAGCCCAAAACGTTGAGAGCGCGCTGCAGGGCCTGCACATCGGCGCCATGGAAATTGGGCATGCGCAGATAGAGAGTGCGGTCGCCCAGCTTATACGAAGCGTCTACAAGGGCGCTCCAGCAGGGGATATCGACGGCATGACCGGCAGCAAGGCCGCTGTCGAGCCTGAAGGTGCTGACGGCCTGCTCAGTGGTGGCTCCAAAGTACTTGTCGGTGACTTCGGCGGCATCAATCGTGTAGCCGAGCTGCAGGAGACGAGACTGCACGTCTTCGACGGCTGCTCCTTGCATGCCCGTTGTAATAGGTTCCATGAACGAACCCCTTTCGGCGTACCATTCGTACTATTTGAGCGTCTGTCGGATAGACAACGCAAAGGGATGCATAAACATGCACTCAACAGTGTAGCAAGTTGTGCCTAAATACGCTGCTGACAGGTTTTATAACCCCCGTTAGTTAAGGCGCTCCACAAAGAAATCTGCCATGGAGAGGAACAGCTCGCGTGCGTGCGGATCAAGCTCAACGTTCTCGATGGCCGCTTTGGCCTTAGCGGTCAGGTCGAGCGCGTAAGTGTGGGCGTAATCGATAGAGCCGGTCTCCTGGAAGATCTCCACGGCGCGTGCGAGCTGCGCGGGATCATCGGTGCCCGAGGAAAGAATCGCCTCGACCTCGTCGTGGTGGCGCTCATCAGAGAGGGCGTGTACGGCGACAAGCGTGCGCTTGCCCTCGGTGATGTCGGTGCGGAAGTCCTTGTTGGCGGCTTCCTTAGTGCCGACAAGGTTGAGCAGGTCGTCCTGAATCTGAAAGGCAAGGCCTGTGTGTAGGCCAAAGGCGCGCAGCGCTCCGATTTGCTCATCGCTGCCGCCGCCGATAATGGCTCCGGCGGCAAGCGGCGTGGCTCCGCTGTAAAACGCGGTCTTGTGCGTCGCCATGTCCAGGTAGTCATCAACCGAGATATCAAAGCGCCCGTCACGGACCCAACCCAGGTCGAGTGCTTGACCCTCAATGGTGCGGACGATCATCTCGGTAAGCTCGTGGAGCACGCGCAGCTTCACGTCGGACTCCAGCGTAGGGTCGTCGAGAACCGTCTTGGTGACCATGGTGAGCGCCAGGTCGCCACAATTGATGGCAAGGCCCGTGCCCTCGGTAAGGTGCATACAGGGCTTGCCTCGACGAAGCTGTCCGTTGTCGGCGATGTCGTCGTGGATCAGCGCGCCCGACTGGAAATGCTCGATAGCTGCCGCGGCGCTGCGGGCGCTCTCAAAGCTGCCGCCCACTGCGGTTGCGGCGAGCATGCAGATAAGCGGGCGGTGGCGCTTGCCGGCGTTGGCCGTAAAAGCCGAGAGCGGCGCGTACAGGTAGCGCTCGATATCGGCAGAGGTCGCCTGTCCGTCAAAGAACGTGGCCAGATAGTCGTTAATCTGGTCAAAGTGTTGGGCTAAAAAGCTGGTAAACGGACTGGACACGGGTTCTCGCATTCTTTCTGAGGTTGCATTGATGCAATATGCAGACAACATATTGCCACATCAGGGCGTTTGGCGCGGCAGTTTTGGCGATTTAGGACAACGGGCGTGCGTTTGATGGAGTGTGCCTAAATCAGCCTAAAATGCTCGAGCGCCGCAACGACACCGTCGTGATCGACGGTGTCGGTCACGTAATCGGCCTTATCCTTGAGATAGTCTGGTGCGTTGCCCATGGCGATACCGACATCGACGGCGTTCATCAGCGAGATGTCATTGCTGGCGTCGCCAATGCCGTATACGGTTCCGTGGTGGGGATCGAGGGCGTCGAGTACAGACTGGATGCCCCCGCGCTTCGTGCATTCGCGGGGCGAGATTTCGGTTACCTCGAGTTCGAGCTCGTTAAAGCACAGCAGCGGCTCAAGTGTCTTATCTTGAGCGATGTGGTTGGCGAGCGATGTAGACATCAAGATCTTGTAGACACTGTAATGTTGCAGCTGCGTGACTGCGTCGCCCAGGGTGCGCGCGTATCCGGGGGCATCGGGGGCATCGGCACTCATGCGCACGACGCCGTTGAGGCCCTCAAAGCGGATGACCTCGCCCGATTGCTCAAGATAGGGGGCAAGATGCTGCAGCATGCTGGGTGTCATCGACAGATCGCGAATTGCGTGTCCGTCGATCTCGGCGTAACCGCCCGCAAGACAGACGATGCCGGTCCAGGGCAGCTCAAGAAGTTTGGGGTGGATGCAGCTGAGGGTGCGCCCTGTGCAGATGAAGGCCATGTTGCCGTTGGCGACAAACTCGCGGATTGCCTGCGAAACCGCCTCGTTGGGATAGGGGGAGAGGTCCCGCTCGTCTTCGGGAAGGTCTTGGGCGAGCCTGGGGTCTTGCCAGGCGAGCGTTCCGTCGATATCGAAGAAGCAAATATCGCCGCGCTTATGGGCTGCGCTGGCGGCAGGGGAGGCCGAGGCGGTGGGCACAAATCCCGGCTCGAGGCCCATGATCTGGTCAAAATGCTCTTTAACGCGGGGAACGGAGATGCCGATGATCACCTGGGCGGTCTTGCCCGTAATGATGAGGCCCTTGGCGCCCGCCGCGACAAACGCCGCGTTATCTGCAACGATGGAAGGGTCTGCGACCTCGACGCGCAGGCGCGTGGCGCAGTTGGTTGCGCCCACAATATTGCCAACGCCACCTAAAAGCTGAATTGCCCGCTCAGCGAGGACGCGATCTTGATCGGATCGACTATTGACCTCGTCATTGGGAGATTGCTCTTTGGCAAAGCCGCTTCCCGTTAAATGATCGATTGCCGCGCGATTGGCGACATGATCCTCGCGGCCCGGTGTCTTAAGGTCATAGATCAAGATGAGTGCTCGAAAACTAACAAAAAAGATGAGGCTAAAGGCAAGGCCGATACCGAGTGCCAAAAGATAGGCACCGGCATGCGTGCGCATGAGCGGAATAAAGTTGAAGGCTGCCATCTCCATGAGGCCGCCCGAGAAGATGCCGACGATGCCAAAGAGATTCATGGTTGTGGCAAGGCAAGACGATAAGACGGCGTAGAGAAAAAAGAGCCCGGGGTGGGTGAACATAAAGAGAAACTCGAGTGGCTCGGTAACGCCGCAAACCACCGAGGCGATGATGGCGGGAACAAGGATGACCCTGAGGCCGGCGCGGCGCTCTGGTTTTGCGGTGGAGTAGAACGCGGCTGCGATGGCGGGAAGGCCAAAGAGCTTGACCCAGCCGGTGGCGGTAAAACCGGCCCACGGCGCAAGTTCATTAAGGGGGCGCGTGCTATGGGAGAGGATGGGGAGCAAGCTGCTCCACGTGGCGTAGATGCCGTCGTTAATGACCAGGTTGTCGTAGTAGATCGGCATGTAGAGCAGGTGGTGCAGCCCCATGGGCTCGAGCGCTCGCTCCAAAAGCACAAAGATGCCCACGCCAAAGGGGCCGACGCTCGTAAGTGCATGGCGCAGCGTTTCGGTCACAGCGTATACGAAGGGCACGATGGCGGCCGAGATGGCGGCAAGGGCGAACACGGCAAAAAAGCTGATGAGGTAGACCAGCGAGGAGCCCGAGAAGGTACCGAGCCAATCGGGAACCTTGGCATCGTAGAAGCGGTCATGGATGGCGACGACGGTTGCCGACACCGCCAGCGGGCCGATAATGCCGGTGTCGAGCGTCTTGATGCCGTCGATGATGGTGATGCCGCTGGCGGAGGTCAAAGACGACGGGTACTTAAGTCCAAGATTGTCTTCGCTCAGCTTAATGATTTCGCTCAAAAAGAAGCAATAGGCAAAATAGGCGACGAGAGCCTCGAGGCAGCAACGAGCCGGTTGTTTTTGGGCAAGGCCGATGGGCAGCGCTACGGCAAAAAGGAGCGGGAGGCGTTTAAAGACCGTCCACGAGCCGCGTTGGATGATGGTCCAAAAAGCGTACCAAGGGGTTCCGTATACGGCGAGATCGCCGACGATGTCCGCAGTCGTTGCGAGAGCGGAGACGCCGACCATGAGGCCTGATATAGAAAACAGCATGGCGGGCGCGAACATTGCCCCGCCAAAGCGTTGGATTTTTTGCAGCATGTTCTGCCTTCCGAATATCGAGGCGCGTTGCGCGTGGGGAAACGTTTAAACAATGGATTCATTGTAGAGGACCGGACGATTGTCGTACCGGCAGTTTTGAGCGAAACCGATTTGGGCATGACAGAAACCGTCAACGGTTAAATCCTGTCGCTTTACCGATATTCAGTTTAAACAACTTTAAGAAATGCTATCGTGCCTAGCCGGTAATGAACAATGTAGAGGTGAAACAATGCCAAAAGCGATATACGAAGGAATCTACCGAGAAATACGCTCGCGCATCATTAATGGGACCTATGCGTTTCAGGAGATGCTGCCAACCGAAGCCGAACTGACCGCGGAATTTGGCTGCACGCGCAATA
Source organism: Collinsella sp. (assembly GCA_048425625.1). Classification (GTDB taxonomy): domain Bacteria; phylum Actinomycetota; class Coriobacteriia; order Coriobacteriales; family Coriobacteriaceae; genus Collinsella. The sequence continues at coordinate 5,241 of DBFNYT010000094.1, forward strand.
CCGTCCGCCGCGCTTTGAGCATGCTGGCCGACGGGATGTTTGTGCAGCCCATACACGGCAAGGGCGTGCGCGTTATTTGGCTTAAGGGCGAAACCGACATGTTGGGCGCACTCGAAGAGGTTGAGTCGTTTGGCGAGTTTGCAAAGCGCAACAATGCCGTTGCATCGACGGACGTTAAGTCTTTTGAACATCTGGTCTGCACCGAGCAGCTCTCTCGTCGCCTGGGCTTTAGGGTGGGCGAGGAGCTTATTCGCGTAGTGCGTGTCCGAAGCCTCAACGGCAACGCGCGCCAAGTGGACCATGGCTATTTTTTGGCGTCGATCGCCAAGGGCCTGACCCCCGAGATCGCGGCAGATTCTATTTACGGCTATCTGGAGCACAAGCGCGGTGTCAAAGTGATGGCGAGCCGTCGTACGGTGAGTGTCGAGCTCGCCAACGATGAAGACTGCAGCTATCTTGACCTCGGCAAATACAACTGCGTTGCCGTCATGGAGAGTCAGTCGTACACCTCGGATGGCATCTTGTTTGAGGTGACGCACACTCGCACACACCCCGAGATCTTCCATTATCGCGTCAATTCCAAGCGATAGCCGGCTAGCTCGCAGCCTGACGAGACTCATGCCCTCAAAGAGAAAACGCCCGGTCAAACCGACGACGCATCGGCTTGACCGGGCGT
>DBFNYT010000095.1:0-17206 GCA_048425625.1 Collinsella sp.
CCGCGAAGGTTAGCCCTCAGATCCTGCTACGACTACGTCCTCGGATTGTGGGGCTGCATGAGGGACGTGGTTGTGGGGGCCTTTTGTCCCCGTCGCTGTTTCGCGGCGCGGCCGCGAAACCACGCGTTACTTTGGTTATGGAGGGGGCTTGGTTGTTGGTTCAGATGATCTAGAGAGATATGGGTGCAAATGAGAAATCGTTGTTGGGGTCGTCCTTTTCCATAAACTCATCGAGGCAGAATGTCATATAGATTGGAACGTACAGGATCTTGCCCTCTTCGCTAAGGTTTTCGTGGCTCAGCACAACGGCCTCGGGAATCTTGTACTCGCCCACACTCATCAGGCGATCGAGGGCCGCATGTGCTCGAACTTTCTTGCCCGATTTGACTTCGATTGGGACAACATGTCCTCGGGCGCCTTCGATTACAAAGTCGACTTCACCGACCTCACGTGTTTGGTAGTACCACGTATCTGCTCCGAGGGCAACAAGCTCCTGCGCGACCACGTTTTCATAGAGACCGCCGAGGTTGGGGGTTTTCATATCTAGATATACAGCGCGTGCCGTGCTACCGGGATATCGCGATGCGAGCATTCCTGTATCGGACTCGTATAGTTTGAAGGCGGCTGCCTTCTCTGTCCTCTTAAGAGGACTCCGGGCCTCCGTCACCTGGGGGACCATCAATCCAACGCCTGCGTTCACCAGCCATAGGAAATCCTGCTCGTATTTTTGAAGACGAGCTCCCTCGCCTAGAGACGAGACGATAAAGCGATGGGACTCCGCCTCAAGCTGAACGGGAATTTGCTCGAAAATGGAGCGAACGTTAAACGCTCGAGTCGATGCATATTTAGAGATATCGCTTTTGTACTGATCGACTAGCTGAATTTGAAGCACACGCGTTCTCACGAGCGAATAGCCCGAATCGATATAGTTCTGAACGACCTCTGGCATGCCGCCGCAAACGATATAGGCTCTAAAGTTTTTGAGCATCGCCTCATGAATATAGTTTTCGACGGGACGTCTCTCGACAAGGCAGCTGCGAATGTCTGCAAGCACATTCTCGCTGATGCTGTTTGCCCAACAGAACTCTTCAAAATCCATCGGTCGCATAACAATGTGCTCGACATACCCCACCGGAAAAGAAGAGATCCCCTTAAACTCAGTCCCAAGCATAGACCCCGAGAAGACATAGCTAAAGCGTCCGTCCTCGACCAGCGCCTTCATAAGTGTAACGATCTGCGGATACTCCTGAATCTCATCGACGAAGATAAGCGTGTCTCCTTCAACAAGCGGTGCATCCGCAAGAAGGGCCACACGGTTGATGAAGTCAATGGAGTTCTTAGCGCCAACAAGTACGTCTCTTGCCTCGGCATCGAGTAGCAGATTGACCTCATAATACGAAGCGTAGTTGCTCTTTCCAAACGCGCGAATTGCATAGCTCTTGCCAATCTGACGCGCGCCAGTAACAAGCAACGCTTTATTGGATTTGTTCTTCCAGCTCAAAAGCCTGTCAGTGACCTTACGGCGTAGCATTAAAACCCCTCAATGACAAAAATTGGCAAATAGATTTGACCCTAATCATACAAAAATTGGCAGATAGATTTGACCCAAATCATACAAAAATTGGCAAATAGCAAAGCTCGCTTAGGCCTCAAAGCCAGCGAGCCAGCACGGTACTTTGCGAAAAGGCTGGCAGCGCCGTTGTTGAGGGTGGCCAGGTTGGCAGTGGCGCCGTTAGCGTTCTCGGCTGCTTGGGCGCGCAGGAGCGAAAGGGCGTCGGCAGCGTTCATGCAGAAGCCGACGGTAAAGTTCCATACTGCGAACTCGCAGTCGCTTGCCGCGGGGTGAAGCGCGATCGGCTATCCCTTATGTTGGATGAAAAGCCCCATGTTTTTGCAGGGATGCATACTCGTCAAATTAATGTATAGAATCGCGTATAGTGCGAGTAAAATATTGCGCTGTCCGTTTTGTGTTTAGCAAAGATATAGTTTGCATAATCTGGTCTAATCCCTGCTCTATTTAAATAAAGTTGCACGTAAATGGCGTAGATATACCTGAACTGGGCTTCTTTACGCTGAGCGGGTAAAATCGACCGTTCGCCGCTTAGGTATTTCCAAAATGAATAAAATGAGCGATAAAGAGAATATAAACCCTAATAAACTCGCGTATCGCACGGACGCGGGTTATTAATGGGTTGTAGGCCTTTTACAGAAAGGATTCCAGCAATGTCTAAGCCTCTTGGCAAGCCCGATCGTATTGTCGTCGCCCTCGGCGGCAACGCCCTCGGCAACAACCCCGTCGAGCAGATCGAGGCCGTGAGCAACACCGCCCACGCTCTCCTCGGCCTCATCGAGCAGGGCAACGAGATCATCATCACCCACGGCAACGGCCCGCAGGTCGGCATGATCCAGAACGCCTTCGCCGCCGCCCACGACGCCATCGGCACCCCCGAGATGCCGCTGCCCGAGTGCGGCGCCATGTCCCAGGGCTACATCGGCTATCACCTGCAGCAGGGCATCGGCCGCGAGATGCACAAGCGCTACAAGCGTTGGCACGCCGCCACCGTCGTCACCCAGATCGAGTGCGATCCCGACGATCCCGCGTTCAAGAACCCGACCAAGCCGATCGGCCCCTTCTACACCGAGGAGCAGGCCAAGGAGTTCATGGCCGAGGATCCCTCCAAGGTCTTCGTCGAGGATTCCGGCCGCGGCTGGCGTCGCGTCGTCGCCTCCCCCGATCCCAAGAAGATCGTCGAGGCCGACTCCATCCTCAACCTGCTCGACAACGAGTTCATCGTCATCGCCTGCGGTGGCGGCGGCATCCCCGTCGTCCGCGACTACGAGAACAAGGGCTGCTACAAGGGCGTTCCCGCCGTCATCGACAAGGACCTGGGCGGCGAGCTGCTGGCCGAGGACTGCGACGCCGACGTCCTGTTCCTGCTGACCGCCGTCGAGCACGTCGCCATCAACTTTGGCAAGCCCAACCAGGAGGAGCTCGAGGACCTCACCGCCGACGAGGCCGAGCGCCTGGCCGACGAGGGTCAGTTCGGCAAGGGTTCCATGGAGCCCAAGGTCCGCGCCGCCATCAAGTTCGCCCGCTCCCGCAAGGGCCGCACCTGCATCATCGGCGCCCTGGACAAGGCCGCCGAGACCATGGCCGGCCTCTCCGGTACCCGCATCCACGAGTAGCCCCTACTCCGTTGCCTCTCCCGTGGGCGCCAGGCAAAGCGCCCACAAACTAGCCTCTCTTCATGAGCCCCGCGGTCCGCTCCGACTGCGGGGCTTTTGCTATTCACCTAGTCATTGGGGACGTTCTTAAACGACTAGTCAAACAAGAACGTCCACAACGACTACTCATTTAAGTCTGTCCCCAATGACTGCGGAAAGCGCATCTCACACCGGCACATGGCTTTCGGGTCCTTTCTCCGTGCTCCCTATAAGTTCGGCTGGACTCCCCGCAACCTGTTCCGAGTTGGCGGAACGAGCGCGACGTGGAGTGTCATTCTTTACCGCGTTAGACTAGACGCAGGGAAAGGAGGAGGACATGGATGCTCGCGTCAAGCAGCTTGTAAATATGATCGAGGACGCTCAGCCTGTCGCTGTCGCGGTACTTGCCAAGCGTCTCGAGGTAAGCGAGCGCGCCGTGAGAAACTATATCCATCGCGCAAACGACAACCTTGCAGGGGTTGCATGCATCGTTGGCAGCAAGGGGCAGTATCGTATCGATGTTGCACGCGCAGATGAGCTTGCTCGCTTGCTAGACGGTGCGGCTCAGGCCCATCCGGGCATTCCTGATACGCGCGACGGCCGTGTGTCCTTCCTTCTTAACGACCTCCTCATGCGGTCCCAGTGGGTGACGATTGAGGAGTATGCGGATTTACTCTACGTTTCGGCGCGAACTCTGTCCAATGACATGCGTCTGGTAGAGCAGAAACTCGCCCAATTTGACTTAACGCTCGAAAAGCGCCCACGCTACGGAATCCGCGTTGCGGGCGGGGAGTCGCAACGGCGCCTGTGCCTGGCCTCGCTGGTGAGGCCCGTGTTGCCCGACACCGACGATGCAAAGCTCGCCGAGCGCCTGCGGGCCATCGCCGCATGTGTGGACGATGCCCTGACGGCCTCGCCCGTCACGGTGAGCTCGCTGGCATCCCGCAATCTCATCATGCATCTTTACATTGCTCTTGGCCGCATCGAGCAGGGCTGCTATGTCCCAGCTGCAGAATCGGACGTTCAAAAACTGGAGGGAACGCGCGAATACGCCGCGGCTTTCCAGATTGCCGCAAACATCAAGGATGCCCTGGGCGTGAGCATGCCCCGAGAAGAGGTTGCCTTTATCGCAATCCATTTGCTCGGCAGGGGCACGGGCGTGCCCGAGAAGGGCTCTGCCGTTATCTCGGACGAGATGTGGGAGATTGCTTCCGAGATGGTACGTGCGGTCAACGATGAGTTTAGGTTTGACTTTAGCGGCGATCTTGAACTTCGCATGAACCTTGCTCGGCATATCGGCCCTCTGGGCTATCGCCTTGAATATCACATGCATATGGATAACCCCATGCTGCCCGATATCAAGACGAGGTTTCCGTTGGCCTATTCGATGGCAGCTGGCACCTCGCAGGTACTCGAGCGTCATTTTGGCAGCCAGCCCTCTGATGAAGAGCTCGGCTACATCGCCATGGCATTTGCCCTGGCCCTCGAGCAGCAAGCCGACCAGCCGCGTCGCAAACGCATCCTGATCGTGTGCGCCTCGGGAGCGGGAAGCGCCCGTATGCTCGAGCACCAGTACCGCAAGCAGTTTGGCATGTATATCGATTCGATTGAGACATGCGATGTCGCCCGCGTGGGAACGTTCGATTTTTCGCATATCGACTACGTGTTCACAACGGTGCCGCTCAACGTCAAGTTGCCCGTGCCCGTCCGCGAGGCCGATTTCTTCTTGGAGACGAGCGATGTCAACGCTATCCGCAAGGTGCTGGGCGACGACACTGCGCAATCGGACTCCGTGAGCTCTTTCTTTAGCCGTGCCCTGTTCTTCAACCGCGTTGAGGCGTCGTCGAAGCAGGCCGTTCTCCGATATCTCTCCGAGCGCGCCGTCGAGAGCGGCCGTGTCGATGCCCAGTTTGCCCAAGAGGTCGCCGAGCGCGAGAGCGCGAGCGCCACCTCGTTTGGCAATGGGGTAGCCATGCCCCATGGGATGCATCCCTTGAGCGCCGAGGCCTTTGTTACCGTGGGCCTGCTCGAACATCCCATTCTTTGGGACGAATACGGCCATGAGGTCGATATCGTCTTTATGGTGTCGTTTGCCCGGTCGGGCGGCGATGAGGCGCGGATCTTGAGCTCACTGCTCGCCGAGATCTTTATGGACCGCCAGGGGGTCGAGCGCCTACGCGAGCGCCGGTCCTGGCATGAGCTGATGGCGCTTGTGCAAGCGCATACGGCTTAAGACTTCTTTTGTCGATGACCCTGTCAGTCTACCTGCAATAAACCTCGAGGATTGCGGGCGGGAGATAGGCGTTTCGAATATTCAAGTACAAACCAAACATCACGGGAGAGGAGACCGTTATGGACGATCAGGGAACCGAGATGGTTTCGTTTCAGCTGGTCGCTGCAGCGGGAGAGGCACGCAGCCTTGCCTTCGAAGCCCTTGAAAAGGCAAAGGCGGGGGATTTTGACGCCGCCGCCAAACTCATGAAGCAGTCAAAGGATGCGGGAATCAAGGCTCACCACATCCAAACGCAGCTGCTTTCGACTGAGGCAGCGGGCGAGCATCTGTCGGTGGATGTGTTGCTGGTCCATGCTCAGGACCACCTCATGTGCTCCATGCTTGCTCAGGAGCTCGTGCAGGAGCTGATCTGCCTGTATGAGCGCACTGCAACCAAGAACGCCTAGCGGCGTGCGGTGACTATCCAACCAATCAATGCGAAGGGAATCCCTTATGAAGATCCTTCTTGTTTGCGCAGCTGGTCTGTCTACAAGCATTCTGATGAAGAAACTCGAGAAATATGCGGAGCAAAACGGCATCGAGCTCGATATCGATGCGGTGGGTATCGGCGAGTATCAGGAGACGTGCGCCAATTATGACGTGCTGCTCTTGGGGCCGCAGGTGTCCTACCAGCTCAACACCGTCAAGCAGGGGAGCGGTAAGCCGACCGCGGTCATCCCCGCACAGGACTACGGCATGGGCAACGCCGCCAACGTGCTGGCACTCGCCCAGTCGCTGTTGGGTTAGGAGGCAACCATGGAGAAGTTCATGACCCTGCTTCAGGAAAAACTGACCCCTATCGCCAATTTCTGCGGCACCGAGCGCCACTTTGCCTCCATGCAAAAGGGCTTTATGAGCGCGATCAGCTTCATCTTGGTATCTGCCGTCTTTATGATCCTCGCCAACCCGCCGGTCACGGCCGACCTGGTGGCGCAGGGCGGGTTCTGGTCCGTCTTTGGCCCTTGGCTCGATTTTGCCACGGCCAATAAGCTCACGCTGCTCATTCCCTTCAACATGACGATGGGCATACTGTCGGTGATCGTGACGTTCGCAATCGCCTATAACCTGGCGGGCACCTACAAGATGCCCAAGCTTAACGCCGGTATGACCTCGCTGGTGATGTTCCTGATCGCCGCGGCGCCGTCGTCCTACTACCAGCTTGCTGACGAGTCCGTGCTCCAGGCGGTCCCCTGCACCTATCTGGGTGCGCAGGGCCTGTTTACCGCCATCATCGTTGCCTTGGTCTCCGTCGAGGTCACGCGCTTCTGCCAGACCAAGGGCATCACCATCAAGATGCCCGATGGCGTGCCGCCGTTTTTGTCCGAAACCTTTGGCGCCATCGTACCTATGCTCGCCAACATCCTCATCTTCTTTGGCGGCAACCTGCTGATCCAGATGATCGATCCCGCGCTGTCCATCCCCTCGGTTATCGAGAAGCTGCTCGCTGCCCCGCTTTCCGTCGCAGTTGACTCTGTGCCCGGCGCACTGCTTATCTGCTTCATGACGCTGCTGTTTTGGTGCTTTGGCGTCCACGGCAACATGATCGTAATGCCCATCACCGCCCCGGTCACGCTTGCCGCCTTTGCCGCCAACGCCTCGCTCTATGCTGCCGGGCAGCCGCTTGAGTTCCACCCGGCGCTCATGTCGTTGGCCATCAACCTCATCGGCGGCACGGGTAATACGTTCTCTTTTGTGGCGCTCTGCGCGTTTAGGGCAAAGTCGCAGCAGCTCAAGGCATTTGGCAGGGCATCGATCGTGCCGAGCTTCTTCCGTATCTCCGAGCCCGCGATCTTCGGCGCGCCCATCATCTTCAACCCGATCCTCATGATTCCGTTTGTGCTAGGCGGCATGATCTCGGCCCTGCTGTATTGGGGTGCGGTCTCACTGGGTCTTGTCTCTAACTTCTACATCTTGGTGAGCGGCACGTTCCCCATCTTCGTTCAGGGCTTTGTCCAGTGCCTCGACCCGCGCATCTGGGTGTTTACGATCGTTTTGATCGTGGTCATGGCTGTGGTCTGGTACCCGTTCTTTAAGGTGTACGATAACCAGCTCCTGGCTCAGGAGCAGGAGAACGCCGCGGCGGCTTCTGCCGAGGATGCTGAGTAGCATGAGTTACTTTGACAGAACGTCTGCCGCCGGTATGCCCGAGGGCTTTTTGTGGGGTGGTGCCCTCGCCGCCAACCAGGCCGAAGGGGGCTGGAACGAGGGCGGCCGCGGCATGTCGCACTCCGACCTGATCCCACAGGGTTCCGACCGCTGGGATGTAATGTTTGGCAGGCAAAAGCCCGTGGACGATCCGGACAGGCTGTATCCATGCCGCTGGGGCAACGACTTCTTCCATCATTGGCACGAGGATGTCGAGCTCTTTGCCGAGATGGGCTTTAAGTGCCTGCGTCTTTCAATTTGCTGGAGCCGTATTTTTCCCACAGGGATGGAGACCGAGCCCAACGGCGAGGGCTTGGAGTTTTACCGTCAGGTATTCGAAGCGCTGCGCGAGCATGGAATCGAGCCGCTTGTGACGCTGTCGCACTACGACTATCCGTTGGCTCTGGTCGAGCGCTATGGTGGCTGGCAAAGCCGAGAGATGATCGAGCGGTATGCGCACTACGTCGAGACCGTCGGACGCGCGTACCAGGGCCTCGTGCGTTATTGGCTTACGTTCAACGAGATCAACAGCGTGGCGCTGTCCTATCTCAACGCGGGTGTCACGCTCGAGGATGAGCGTGACCGTGCAGCCGTGACCGCGGCGTTCTCGCACCATATGTTTATGGCGAGCGCTCGCGCTGTCGAGATTCTGCACAAGATCGATCCCGCAAACAAGGTGGGTTGCATGGTCGCTGCCGGTGCGACCTATCCGTACCGTTGTGCGCCCGAGGACGTATGGCTTGCGTATGAGGAGGACCGCGGCCGCTACTTCTACACAGACGTGATGGCTGCGGGCGCCTATCCTGCTTGGAAGCTGCGTGCACTCGAGAAAGAGGGTGTTCACGTGCCCTTTGAGCCGGGCGATACGGAGTATCTGGCAGAGCATACGGTCGACTTCATCTCGTTCTCGTACTATTGCTCGCGCTTGGTGTGCGCCGATGATCAGGTGATCGCCGAGAAGGCGGAGGGCAACGTGTTCCCGACGTTGCGCAATCCGTACCTCAAGGATAAAGAGACTGCCTGGAAGTGGCAGATCGATGCGCTGGGTTTGCGCGTGACGCTTGCCGGCTACCACGATCGTTACCATCTTCCGCTCTTTATCGCCGAGAACGGTGTGGGCGGACTCGATGCGCTGGAAGACGGCAAAGTCCACGATGCGTATCATATTGATTACCTGCGAAGGCATATTCTTGCGCTGCGCGATGCAATTGTCGAGGACGGTGTTGACCTGATGGGATACACGCCGTGGGGCTGTATCGATTTGGTGTCGGCCTCGACGGGGCAGATGAAGAAGCGCTATGGCTTTGTTTATGTTGATGCCGATGATACGGGCAAAGGCACGTTCGATCGCTACCGAAAGGACAGCTTCTGCTGGTACCAAAAGGTCATTGCATCAAATGGCGAGGACTTGAGTTAACTCTTGCAGGTCTGTTGCCCCCGCGGTCCGCTTCGGCCGCAGGGGCTTTTGTTATTGAGGCGGCTGTTCATGAGGAGCATTGCAGGCTGCGGAAACCCGGCACTTGGGGACGTTCCTTTCCTGCCGGCAGCTTGGGACAGTCCTTAAAGGCCGCATCGATCAACTGCGGAAAGCACATCCCAGAATGAGCGTCCAACATGGGGTGCGGTTTCCCTTGAGGCCCTCAATCGGAAAATGCATCCCGGATTTTTGTCGAAAAGCGGTCCCTAGTTTCCCAAACGGGCCGCTAACGGAAAGCGCATCCCGCTATTGGGCCCCAAAGCAGGATGCGCTTTCCGTGCTGGCAGTTCCAAGCAGTTCGGGATGGCCCTTTTCGTTTGCTCTCGGCCGGCGTCCGTAAGACTGTCCCCGACGACCACTCATTTAAGTCTGTCCCCAATGAGTGCCCAATGACTAGTAGTAGGCCCACATGGCTTCGACTTCGTTAAGGACCTCTACGGCGCCCCAACGGCGGGCGCTGCGGCTGGCCGAGTTGGGGTCGTAGACGCCAATCTGGTCGGCGTCGTCAATACCGTAAAGCACAATGTAGTGGCCCACGTTGGTAAAGGTGCCCGGCCGAACGGCGGCGATGATGGGTGCGCCCGAGCGCAGCGCCTGGGTGATGGAGCTGCGATCGATATGGAGCTCAGTTCCGTTAAGTCCCAACTGCCACGCGCCGCTCGTCATAAACGACCATTCGGTTGCACCGGTGGGGGCGTAATTGCCCGCCTCGGAAAGCGCGCACATATCGACGGGGGTCATATCGGTGCGTCCCGTCTTAAAGATGTAGACCATGGTGAGGCACGTAGGCCCGCAGGCATTTTGGCGGATGGTGCCGCCGGCGTAAGGCAGCTCCGACCACGCAGGGTCGATCTGATAGATATGGGGCATGGTGCCGGCTTGCCACTGCGAGCGCGGGGTCGAAAACGCAAACGAATAGCCGGGCGCGACCGGGGCCTTGAGCAGCTTATCCTCGGCGGTTGGATCGAGGCCGGCCGAGCCGTGGGAGATACAGGAGCTCATAAGCACAAAGACCAGACAGGTGAGGATAGAGCACAGTGCGAGGCGAAGTCGACGAGCTGACAGGGCGGGGGCATTCACGTACGATGTCGAGCGGTAAGGCTTGCCGTCGCGTCCGCCTTGGGGATGCGAAAAGAAGCGGTTGATATGGATGCCGGGCTGACGTGCGCCGTTGCGGCGCAGTTGCGGAACCTCGGCCTGACGCTGTCGAGTGCGCGCGCCCAAGCGGCTATCTTGCTGCGCGCTTGTGGCCGTACTCGGACGGCCGCTCTGCCGTGTTCTGCTTGTCTGCTGCCGAGACGAAGGTCTGGGTTGCTCTTGAGGGCGTTGCGGATTGCTGCTCGTGGCCCTTCTGGGCGTCGGCGTGGTACGGCCAGCAAGGCGAACACTTTGTCGCCGTTGATCACCGTCGTTGTATCCGTATGCCATTCGTACCGCCTTGTCTCATGTATAACCTGTCTATCCTACAAAAAAGATGTGCAACAAAGGGGTCTGCGCGTCAAAAGCTCGGTAAACGGTACGAAAGGCGCAAAACACACGGCCTCAAAAACATCTCTATACGCGTCCGATGAGCGTACGCCCGTCGGGCGGGCGGCGACAATGGGCTGCAAACTGTGCCGTTCGTCCCAAAAACGGCGCCGCTCGTTTTGCAGTTCTGCCTTCGGTCGAGTCACAAGCGGCGCTGCTGTGCCAAGGCCGTATCTTAAAGCCACGAAATAAAAGCGCGCGGCAAAACGGACCGCGCAAGGGGTGACGCCAAGGGCGTCAAAAAGGAAAGGAGGAGAACAATGGCGGACAAGAACGCAGAAGTTGCAGTCGAGGATAACGGCGGCATGAAGAAAACGCTTTCGCTCTGGAACTTCTTCACCATCGGTTTCGGTGCCATCATCGGTACCGGTTGGGTTCTGCAGGTCGGCGACTGGATGGTCGTGGGCGGCGGTCCCGTTCCCGCTATGATCGCATTCCTCTTAGGTGCAATCTTCCTCGTGCCCGTCGGAGCTGTTTTCGGTGAGCTCACAGCTGCTATCCCCATCTCGGGCGGCATCGTCGAGTATGTTGATCGTAGCTTTGGCCGTACGCTGAGCTACATCACCGGTTGGCTCTTGGCCCTGGGCAACGGTATCCTGTGCCCGTGGGAGGCCATCGCCATTTCGACCCTCGTGTCCGAGATGTTCGGCAGCCTGCCCGGTCTTGAGTGGCTGCGCGCCGTCAAGCTCTACACCATCCTGGGCGCTGACGTTTATCTGTTCCCGACGCTGATTGCGCTCGGCTTTGCAGTCTATGTCATCTTCCTCAACTTCCGCGGTGCCAGCTCGGCCGCCAAGCTCCAGGCCTTCCTGACCAAGGCCCTGCTCTGCGGCATGCTGCTCGCCATGGGCGTATCGCTGTTCACCGGCTCGCCGGACAACGCCATGCCCGTGTTCTCCCAGGTCGCCGGCGCTGGCGGCGGCAAGGCCGCTACCGAGAGCACCAGCCTGTTCGCCGGCATCGTGTCGGTCCTGGTTCTGACCCCGTTCTTCTACGCCGGTTTCGACACCATTCCTCAGCAGGCTGAGGAAGCAGCCGAGGGCCTCAACTGGAACAAATTCGGCAAGATCATCTCCCTGGCCCTGCTGGCCGCCGGCGGCTTCTACATGGTCTGCATCTACTCGTTCGGCACCATCCTCGACTGGCATGAGTTTGTTAAGAGCCCGGTTCCCGCGCTTGCCTGCCTCAAGGGCATCAACATGCTTCTGTACCTGGCCATGCTCGTCATCGCCACGCTTGGACCCATGGGCCCGATGAACTCCTTCTACGGCGCCACGAGCCGCATCATGCTCGCCATGGGCCGAAAGGGCCAGCTGCCCGAGAAGTTCGCCGAGGTCGATCCCAAGTCCGGCGCTCCCAAGCTCGCCTGCGTCGTTCTGGGCGTCATCACCGTCGTCGGTCCGTTCCTGGGCAAGAACATGCTCATCCCTCTGACCAACGTGTCGGCTCTCGCCTTCATCTTCTCCTGCGGCATGGTCGCCCTCGCCTGCCTGCGCATGCGCTTCACCGAGCCCGACCTGCCTCGTCCCTACGAGGTGCCCGGCGGCAAGTTTGGCATCGGCCTCGCTATCGCTGCCTGCGCCATCATCATCGGCCTGCTCGTGATTCCGTTCTCTCCCGCCTCCCTCAACATGGTGGAGTGGAGCATCGTGATCGGCTGGTTGGCTATTGGCCTGGCCCTCATGGCTTTCACCAATTCCCGCAAAAAGTAACGCCTAGCCGGGGCAGATCGGGTGCGCGGGACCCTCTCTCCCGCGCACCGAACCCGGCACCACTTGGGTAGCTTTGTGAGGCCTTAACCCAACACGGCCTCGCCCACTATATGGATCCATAAGGAGGAACCATGTCCACTAAGTATGCAATCGTTGGCGGCAAGCTCATCGACGGTACCGGTGCCGAGCCGGTCGAGAACTCCCTCGTTCTCGTCGACGACAACGGCAAGATCGAGTACGCCGGCACTATGCAGGACCTTCCCGAGGGCGTTGAGGTCATCGACGCCGCCGGCAAGACCGTCCTTCCCGGCCTGATCGACACCCACCTGCACTTCTCGGGCAACCTGACCGACGATGACACCGATTGGGTCATGCAACCGCTCCTCGAGAAGCAGGCCGTCGCCGTCAAGCAGGCCTACGACTGCCTCACCCACGGCCTCACCACCGTCTGCGAGATCGGCCGCTTTGGTATCCAGATCCGTGACTGCATCGACAAGGGCGTATTCAAGGGTCCGCGCGTTCTGGCCACCGGCCTCGGTTTCTGCCGCGTTGCCGGCCACGGTGACTCCCACCACTGCACCCAGGAGCTCAACAAGGAATCCCATCCCTGGGGCGACCAGGTCGACGGTCCTTGGGATCTGCGCAAGGCCGTCCGTCGTCGCCTGCGCGAGAACCCCGATGCCATCAAGATCTGGGCTACCGGTGGCGGCATCTGGCGCTGGGACTCCGGTCGCGACCAGCACTATTGCTCCGAGGAGATCCAGGCCGTGGTCGAAGAGGCAAAGATGGTCGGCATCCCCGTGTGGAGCCACTGCTACAACAACCACGCCGCTGCCTACGATTCCGTTCGCTTTGGCTGCGAGCAGCTGATTCACGGCTTCGATATCGATGAGCGCACCATGGACCTCATGGCCGAGCAGGGCACCTTCTTCACCCCGACGATCGCCTTCCTGCCCACCTGGTACGCCACCTATCCGCCCGTCTACGTCCCCGAGCTGCACGACAAGTACGAGGGCACCCTGGTCGAGAAGGAGCTGCAGCGCAACTACGACTGCCTGCGCGAGGCCAAGAAGCGCGGCGTCGTCATGACGATCGGCTCCGACTCCTTCTCCTTCGTCACCCCGTACGGCACCTGTTCCATCGAGGAGATGTACGAGTTCGTCGACAAGATCGGCTTCACCCCGGTCGAGACCATCACCTGCGCTACCCTCAACGGTGCCAAGATGTGCCACATCGAGGACGAGACCGGTTCTATCGAGGCCGGCAAGTGCGCCGACCTGCTGGTCGTCAACGGTGACGTCGCCGCTGACATCCACGTGCTCAACACCGACAACATGGACGTCATCATGAAGGACGGCTGGATTGTCGAGGCTGGCACCTTTGGCGAGGCCAACAAATACAGCGCCTAAGATACCGTTTGTCGATGGCTGGATGTAAAACACAGTTTTTGATTGCATAATGCAATGGAGAGGGTCGCTTGCGGCCCTCTTTGTTGCTATGGGTGCTACGGACAAGAGGGGATGACGGTGGATTTAAACAGGCTGATTCTGGGCAAGAGCTACAACTCTACCAAGGTCTTTCGTACGGCCCAGCATGTGGTCCAGGCCATCCTGCTCGGTATTGTCGTTCCGGCGCTTATCCTGCTGCTTATCTGGGATTTAACCGATAATCCCAATCCCGTTCCGGGCGTTGTCGTTATTGCCGGCCTGGTCATGCTGTGCTTCTTCTTCTCATATGTCTTTGTGGTCCCCGACGACCTCACATCGAGCGCAACCGACCGTACGCTCGCCATCGCATCAAAAATATTCGCCTACACGTCGCGCGGCCTTACACCCGAAGCAGCCCTGGGCGCCTCTAAAATCATCCTGTCCGAGACCATCGCCTCTGCCATCTGCTTTACCGACGGCAAGCAGGTGCTGGCAAGCTGGGGCGAGGACTCGGCAAAGTGCCCTGCCGGCACTCCGGTGGTGCTGCGGACCACGCTCAATGTGATTAACAGCGGTGAGCAAAGCGTGTTCTCGCGCGATGCCTCGACCGAGACGGGTGGCTACTTTTCGCGCCTGCGCGCCGGTATTGTCGCACCGCTTACCGTGCGCGGGCATTGCGTGGGCACGCTCGAGCTGTATTATCCCCGTCTGAGCAGCATCGATATGCGCCAGACGGCGCTTGCCTCGGGCTTTGCCGACCTCATTTCCACGCAGCTTGCGAGCTTTGAGCTCGAGCGCCAGGACGAGCTTACGGCTCGCGTGGAGCTGCGCGCCTTGCAATCGCAGGTCGATCCTCATTTTCTATTCAATACCATCAGCACCATCGTGTCGCTCGTACGTACCGAGCCGGACAAGGCCAGGTCGCTGCTGATCGACTTTTCCAATTACTACCGTCAGACGCTTTCTGACTCCGATACGCTCACCACGCTCGAACACGAGGTGGAACAGGGCACTCGTTATATCAATCTTATGCAGGCCCGGTATGGCGACGGCCGTCTGCGCGTTTCGGTCGACATCGACTTTGAGGTGCGCGATAGCCTGGTACCGCCGTTTATCTTGCAGCCGCTGCTCGAAAACTGTATCAAGCATGCGCAGCGCGAGACTGAGCCGCTTTCTATTCGTGTTAGGGCTTTTGAGACCGATGACGGCTTGGAGATCATCGTCGAAGATGACGGCATCGGTATGAGCGAAGAAGTCTGTGCGCATCTGTTTGAGCAGCATCGCCGAGAGGAGCCCGAAAGCATTACCGCCGACGGCTCCGTCAAGCGAGGCTGCGGCCTGGCGCTCTTCAACGTGCTTCAGCGCATCCATTTCTTTTACGGAGAAGATTCTGGCATGCGTGTGAAGTCCCAGGAGGGCGTGGGAACGCAGGTCATCGTTGAGTTGAACGGCGAGCCGCATGAGCCGGCGCCGCTAACGGTGTAGCACGCGGTTGGATTGAGAGAAAAAAGAGGGGAAGCGCATATGTCCGAAGGCTGGAACATCTTGGTGGTTGATGACGAGCCTCCCATTAGGGCTGAGCTACGCTATCTGTTGGAAAAGGATGCGCGTGTGGGCCAGATTGCCGAGGCGGGCAATGTCACCGAAGCCGTGGAGTCGATTCTGTCGAACAAGCCCGACGTGCTGTTTTTAGACATTACCATGCCCGGTCGCTCGGGAATTGAACTTGCCGAGACGCTGCAGAACCTAAAGACACCGCCGGTCGTGGTGTTTGTGACGGCATTTGCCGAGTATGCGGCCGATGCCTATAACCTCGATGCCGTCGACTATGTCGTCAAGCCGGTCGAGGATGCCCGCCTGTCAAAGGCACTCGACAAGATCGAGACTGCCCTGGGCGCTCGCCGTGTCGTCCATGCTCCGCGCCAGCCTTTGCGCCTGACGGTAGATCGTGGGGGTAAAAAGGTGTTCATTCCCGTGGCGGATGTCTGCTACTTTGAGGCGCGCGCCGATTTTTGCAACGCCGTCTGCGCCGAGGGAACATACCTGATCAACGAGTCGATTTCCTCGCTCGAGCGGCGCTTGGCCTCCGAGGGCTTTATCCGTGTCCACCGCAGCTATCTGGTCAATTTGGAAGACGTGCACAATGTCGAGATTGGCTCCACGGGGTTGATGGAGCTCAGGCTCGACCGCGTGAGCTCGACGGTGCCCGTGTCCCGCCGTCGCGCTGCCGAGGTCAAGTCGCACCTGGGGCTTGCGTAAGAGGCTTGCGTGCCGTCGTTTACCATCGCGGGTTTGGCATGGGCGCGCGGTGGGCATAATGGGTGGCATCGAATGAAATCGAAAGGATCATTATGCCCGCGCTTATCACCCATCATCTGTTTGGCGAGGAAAGCATCGACCGTCTTCCGCAGGGCGTCATCACGTCCGATGAAGAGCGCATTGCCTTTATCTTGGGCAACCAAGGCCCCGACCCGTTTTTCTTTCACATTCTGACACCGCGTGTTTCCGACTGCACGCTGCTGGCGCAGGTCATGCATCGGTCGCGCATGTCTCGCCAGTTCGCGTGCCTGCGCGACGGCGTGTCGCATCTGCTGCCGCGCGACGCCAGCTTGGGTCGCGCCTTTGCGCTGGGCCTGCTGTCTCATTACGTGCTCGACCGCAACGCCCATCCCTTTGTCTATGAGCAGCAGTTTGGCATCGTGGAGTCCGATTCAGAGCTTGAGGATTCGAGCAGTCAGGTCCATGCCGTGATCGAGAGCGACCTGGATGTGCTGATGCTGCAGCTTAAACGCGATGGCGCTACGGTTGACGATTACCCGCCGGCGGGCGAGATCGTCACCACCGATCGCATCAATCGCGTGGCCGGCGTGCTGATGAGCTATGTTGCCGGACGCGTGTACGGCATTGACATTCCGGCGGGGGAGTACGGTGCTGCCATTGCCAATATGCAGCGACTTTACCGCGCGATTGAGCCGGCCGGCTCCGCAAAGACGCGCGCGATCTCGCTGGTTGAGGGCTTGGTGCACGATTACTCGCTGCTCGACGGCCTTGCCCATCGCGTGACGACGGAGCTGCCCGAGCGCACCGGTAACCTGGGCCATCTGACATGGAAGAATCCCTTTACCGACGAGGTCTCGAACGAGAGTTTCCCCGAGGTCTTTGATCGCGCGCTGGTCGATTACGAGTGCACGGTCGCACGTTTTATCGAGACCGGTGACATGGATGCCGTGACCAGTCACGTCAACTACAGCGGTCGCGTGCTCGAAGCCGATGAGGAGTTCGACCGCGAGGAATAGGGCCCGTGCGTGCCCCTTTGCCGAATCGGTTGATTTCCGATCTCAGCCGAACACATTGAGCAAATAGGCCGTTCCCGCAGTTAGCCGAACGCCCCCGCGGCCCCTCCTGGGGTCCGGGGGCGCCGTTTTCCCAGTTGATGGAACGG
>DBFNYT010000096.1:0-16519 GCA_048425625.1 Collinsella sp.
TAAGGAGGGCCTACGAGGCGTGGGTCGAGGCGGGGCTCCCGCTCGATTGGGACAGGCAGGCCTTCGAGGCCGAGCGCAAAATGGATTCTAAAAAACACCTTGCCAAATAGGAGCGTCAGCGCGAGGCCCGCCTTTCCGCTGCTCCGCAGGAGCAGGACAAGGCGCCACACATGGTCGAGGACGTTCTGAAAACTGAGCCCGGCCCCCGCCGGACAGGTCACACTACTCGCAGAGCAGCTTAGCGATCTGGACGGCGTTGGTTGCCGCGCCCTTACGGATTTGGTCACCGCAGCACCAGAAGGTAATGCCACGCGCGGCCTCCGGGTTCGAGATGTCGCGGCGCACGCGACCGACCCAAATCAGGTCCTGATCGGACGTATCCATCGGCATGGGGAAGCGGTCGTGCGCATCCTCGGCGCTCATGTCGTCAACCAGCTTCACGCCCGGAGCGGCAGCCAGCGCAACACGGGCCTCGTCAACCGTAATGTCACGCTCGAACTCGAGCGTAATGCTCTCGGAGTGCGAGCGCAGCACAGGCACGCGCACGCAGGTGCAGTTCACGCGCAGCTCGGGCAGGTGCATGATCTTACGGCCCTCGTTTTGTAGCTTCATCTCCTCAGAGGTAAAGCCCTCCTCCTTGACGCCGCCAATCTGCGGAATCAGGTTGCTCGCCAGCTGGGCGGCAAACGCGCGCGGCTCGGGAATCTCCTCGCCACGGCCCAGGGCAGCAAGCTGCGCTTCGAGCTCGGCCATACCGGGAGCACCGGCACCAGAAGCCGCCTGATACGTCGAGACGATCATGCGCTTCACGCCGGCAAGCTGATGCAGCGGCCACGTGGGAACCAGGCCGATGATGGTCGCGCAGTTGGGATTGGCGATAAGGCCGTGATGCCATTTGATATCGTCGGCATTGATCTCGGGCACGACCAGCGGCACCTCGGGATCCATGCGGAAGGCGTGGCTGTTGTCGACCACGACGGCTCCGCGCTTGACGGCCTCGGGCAGCAGCTCCTTAGCGATATCGTCGCCGGCAGCGCCAAGCACAATGTCACAGCCCTCAAAGGCCTCGGGGCAAGCCTCTTCGATCACGATTTGCTCGCCGCGGAACTCGACGGTCTTGCCCGCGGAGCGTGCGCTTGCCAACAGCTTGAGCTTGCCGACCGGGAACTCCTGCTCGTTGAGGCACTCGAGCATCTGGGTGCCCACAGCTCCCGTCGCGCCCAAAATAGCAACCGTGTACTGTTTCATGCTTCCCCCTTTAAAGGTTGTGGCTTTTGCCCGCACGCCGAGCAGGCCGATTATTGTTGCCAGTTTATACAAGAACAGGGCGGGCATGAAACCCGCCCCGTCGAAACGAAACCGAAACGAAACGCCCCGCCGTAGATTTTTGAGACATGACCCAAAAATCTACCGAGCAGTCGCTACTTTTTGAGCGCGGCCAGGGTGGGATCGGCCGGCGCGGGAGCCTCCAGATCGGAGACCTTCACAATGCCGTTCTCATCGGAGAAGGCACGGTAAATGGTCCGAATCGCAAGGTCGAAGTCCTTCTCCTCGACACCGATAATGATATTGATCTCGTCACAGCTCTGCGAAATCATGCGCACGCTCACGCCGGCCTGGCCAAGCATGCCAAACAGGTGGCCCGAGATGCCTGCACGACCGCGCAGGTTACGGCCGACGGTCGCGATGAGCGCCAGACCCTCGACAACCTCGATCTCGAGCGGCTCGACCTCCTGCTGAATGTCACCAACGAGCGAGTACAGCGAATCGTGCACGTCCTGCTCCTGCACCACGGCGCCAAAACGGTCGACACCGGTGGGCATGTGCTCGACGGAAACGTCATAGCGTTCGAACACCGAAAGCGCACGGCGCATAAAGCCAACGCGGGGCTTGGTGCGGTCGCGGGCAACGTTGATGGCGACAAAGCCGCGCTTGCCGGTCACGCCGGTAATGATGGGCTCCGCCTCGCCCTCATCAGCCGTCTCGCTAATGATGGTACCGGGGTCCTGCGGCGCATTGGTGTTCTTGATGACCAGCGGAATGCCTGCCTCGCGCACGGGAAACACGGCTTCCTCGTGCAGGACGCTTGCGCCCATGTACGAAAGCTCGCGCAGCTCCTCGTAGGTAACGCGCGCAATGGGCTGAGCCTCGGGAACAATACGCGGATCGGCAGAATAGAAGCCCGAGACGTCGGTCCAGTTCTCGTACAGGTCGGCGCCCAGGCACTTGGCCAAGATCGAGCCCGAGATATCGCCACCGCCTCGATCGAGCAGCTTGATCTGGCCCTCGCGCGTCGCGCCGTAGAAGCCAGGCATAACGAAGCCGCCCTGCTGGCCATACTCCTGCACCAGCTCGGAGGTGCGATTCATGCTGAGCGTACCGTCGTGATGGAACGCCACAACCGTCGCGGCGTCCAGGAACGGTAGGCCCAGGTACTCAGCCATCAGGCGAGCGGTAAAGTACTCGCCACGGCTCACAAGCTCCTCGGTGGAGTAGCCGCCCGAGCGGGCGCGCTCGGCAAAGGCCGCGAACTCCTCACGGATGGGATAGGTGAGCTCCAACTCATCAGCGATATCAAAATAGCGCTGGCCGATGTCCTCGAGCAGCTCCTCACACGACACGTGGTACTTAACGTGCGCATTGACCAGATAGAGCAGGTCGGTCACCTTGGTGTCGCCCTTAAAGCGGCGGCCGCAGGCGGAAACCACCACAAAACGGCGGGCAGGGTCGGCGTCGACGATGGCCTTGATCTTTTTGAAGTGTTCGGCGTCGGCGACCGACGAGCCGCCAAACTTGGCAATCTTAATCATGGGCTGGAGGTTACCTTTCTAAAAAGCCTCTGCGAACCTATTTTGCGCGCTCTGATACCATGGTTTCACCGATTGGGACCAAGGCATCCGAGGAGCAGTGTTATATGGGAACTTATCATAGTACACGAGGACGCACTTTATCGTGCTCAAGTAAGGTGGCAATCCGTACCGGCATCGCTCCCGACGGGGGTTTGTTTGTCTCGGACGAGCTCGGCACCCAGCAGGTCGATATCAGCTCGCTTGCAGATAAATCGTACTTTGAAATCGCTCAAGATGTGTTGGGAATGTTACTGAATGATTACACGGCCGAAGAAATTTCGGCGTGTGTCGACGAGGCATACCGCGGCACGTTCGCGAGTGAAGAGGTTACGCCGCTCGTCAAACTCGACGCTGCGCCGGGCGCTGACGCCCCTCAGACCTATGTGATGGAGCTCTTTGGCGGTCCCACGAGCGCCTTCAAGGACGTCGCCCTGCAGATGCTCCCCCGCTTGATGGCCCGCACTTCCGCCAAGGACGGCGGCGCCGAGCGCATCATGATCGTCACCGCCACGTCGGGCGACACAGGCAAGGCAGCACTCGCCGGCTTTGCCGACGCCCCGGGCACGGGCATCACCGTCTTTTATCCCGAGGGCAAGGTCAGCCGCGTGCAGAATCTGCAGATGTCCACGCAGGAGGGCGGCAACGTCGCCGTCTGCGGCATCCGCGGCAACTTCGACGACGCCCAGAGTGCCGTCAAGCGCATCTTTGCCGATAAGGAGCTGGCCGAGCGCCTGGAGGCCGCCGGCACCGTGCTTTCGAGCGCCAACTCCATCAACGTCGGCCGCCTGGTGCCGCAGGTCGTCTACTACTTTGCCGCCTATGCGCAGCTGCTGCGCGCCGGCGCCATCGAGGCCGGCGATGCCGTGGAGTTCTGCGTACCGACCGGCAACTTTGGCGATATCCTGGCCGGCTACTACGCCAAGCGCATGGGTCTGCCCGTCGCCAAACTCGTCGTGGCCAGCGACAAGAACAACGTGCTCGCTGACTTCCTGACCACCGGCGTCTACGACCGCAACCGTCCGTTCTTCACGACCATTTCGCCGTCGATGGACATCCTTATTAGCTCTAATCTGGAGCGCATGCTCTACTTCCTGTCCGACGGCGACTGCGAGCTCGTTGCCGGCCTTATGGAGCAGCTTGCCCAGACCGGTCGCTACGAGGTGCCTGCCGAGCTGCTGGCCAAGATCCAGAGCGTATTTGGCTGCGGCTGGGCCAGCGAGGACGAGGTTCGCGCCGCCATCAAGAGCTGCTGGGATGCCAACGGCTACGTGATCGACCCGCACACCGCTTGCGGCTATCACGTCTTTGAGCAGGTCGCCCCCACCGAGGGCGCCAAGGCCCGCGTGCTGCTTTCGACCGCCAGCCCCTACAAGTTCCCGCGCGCCTGCTGCGATGCCCTGGGCCTCGACGTTCCCGAGGACGACTTTGAGGCCATGCGCGTGCTCGAGCAGGCAACCAACACGGTCGCCCCAGCCCAGCTCGCCGAACTCGAGTCCAAGCCCGTCCGCTTCGAAGACGTCTGCGACGTCGATGAGATGGCCAGCTACGTAGAGCAGGCTGCAAAAAAGATAGCAACCAACTAAACCCCTTATAAGGCGCCGGCGAAAGCCGGCGCACCTTCTTTTATCAGATACCTACCGGGATGATGACGAACGTGCATAGCGTGCCTGGCTGTTTAGTTCGTCGCGAGTTCCGCACGCAAAGGAAAGCACTTAATGTGCTTTCCGTCTTGCGCAGGACTGCCCGAGCAGCGAACTAAACAGCCAGGCACGCCAGGAGGACTCACATGATCAAGATCACCGTCCCAGCAACAAGCGCCAACTTGGGCATTGGCTACGATACCCTCGGCATGGCCGTCAGCCTCTACTCGCACTTCACCTTCGAGCGCGCCGACAAACTCACCATCACGGGCTGCCCCGAGGAATTCCAAAACGAGAACAACCTGGTCTACGTGAGCTTTGTCGATGCACTGGCTGCATGGGGCGAGCCGGCTTTTCCCGTTGCCATCGACATCCAGACCGACGTGCCCGTCGCCCGCGGCCTGGGCTCCAGCTCCACCTGCGTCGTCGCCGGCATTATGGCCGCCGCCGCACTGACAGGCCACACCGTCGACCGCGCCGAGCTGGTTCGCATTGCCACCGAAGTCGAGGGCCATCCCGATAACGTCGCCCCCGCTATCCTGGGCGGCGCCGTCTGTTCCTTTACGCCGACCGATTCGCTCCCCCAGTGCCTGCGCTACGAGGTGAGCGATCGCCTGCGTTTTATTACCGTGATTCCGCCCTACGAGGTGCATACGAGCGAGGCGCGCAAGGTTGTGCCGCAGGAGATTCCACTCTCCACCGCCGTGTGGCAGATGGGCCGCATCGCCGGCATGACGCGCGGCTTGGAGACTGGTGACCTCGACCTGATTGCCGCCGCCAATGACGACCGCATCCAGGAACCCTATCGTCGCCGTCTGATTCCCGACTACAACGCCGTGCGCGACACCTGCCTTAACGGCGGTGCCAAGACCATCTGGATCAGCGGCTCGGGCTCGACTCTCATGGCCGTGACTGACGACACCATCGTGGCAAAGTTCCTGCAGGTCAAGCTGCGCGAGCAGTTCCCTAAGTGTGATACGCATATTCTGACGTGCGACACCGAGGGCGCTCAAATCGAGTACCTGTAGGCATCGCCGGTCGACCCCACCGAGCCGCCCAAGGGCATCCCCTTAAAAACGTCCTCGCACTTGAGGCCCGCTTATCCTGCTCCTTCGGAGCCGTGGATAAGCGGGCCTCGTGCGGAATGTTTTTAAGGGGATGCCCTTGGGCGGCCCTACAACAACATTGCCGGCGATGTCTACAGGGACCCACGCTTTGAAAGGGCGCCGGGCTGATAGTTTTGTTTTTTATTGATAGGGGCTCTTGCTAGGCTGGAGCCCTTACTAGAGGCAGGCCTCGGCGATGCGGCGCTTGAGTTCGTCGATGCCGGTGCCGGTTTGGGAGCTTGTGATGATCACGTTTTCGGCCGGGACGTTGAGCTGCTTTTTGATAGCTGCTGCTTGGCGGGCCTGCTGGGTACGGCTGAGCTTGTCGGCCTTGGTGAGGCAGACGATAAAGTTGAACTCGTTGCCCTGCAGGTAGTCGATCATGTCATGATCGAGCTTGCTGGGATCGTGACGAATGTCCACCAGCGAGACGACCAAGTTAAAGCTGCGCTCGGAGTCGAAAAAGTCGCCGATAAGCTCGGCCCAGCGGTCGCGCTCGGCCTTGGAGCGACGGGCGAAACCGTAACCCGGCAGGTCCACGAAATGCACGTCGTCGGCCTCAAAGAAGTTGATGTTGCTCGTCTTGCCCGGCGTACTGGAAACCTTGACTAGGTTCTTGCGGCCAAATAGCTTGTTCATAATCGACGACTTGCCCACGTTGGAGCGGCCGACAAAGCTCACCTCGGGGCAGGTGGACTCGGGAATCTGCGAAACCTTGCCATAGCTGGCGACGAACTTGGCAAGCTGGTAGTTAATGGAATCGGCCATGGACACTCCTTGGTCGTAGGTTCTTACAAATAGACGCGCTATTGCGCAGCGGCAATGCGGCGGACGATATCAAGCGTAATGTCACTTGCGACACGCGCGTACTCGAACAGATCGAACTCTCGCTCGCAAATTGCATCGTACGCCTCGTCACAATTATCGCTGATAGCGCGCAACACCAGGCAATCGACACCATTTTTGGTTGCGACATGGGCAATTGCCGCGCCCTCCATGCCGACACAATCGGCATGCGTCGCCTCGATAGCGTCGTTGCGCATGGCGGCGCCCGTCACAAAACGGTTACCCGTGGCAATCGTGCCGACCAGGAACTGCTTGGTGCCCTCATTCGAAGCGACTGCATTTGTCGAAGCGTCAACAAACCCACGCTCAGCAAGCACGTCGGCGGCAATATCGACCAGCGCGGGCGTCGAGCCAAACTCCTCGAGCCCCGGTGCGGACTCGGCGATAAGCGCGGTATCGGTATCCAGATAGCGTAGGCGTTTGCCAATGACCACGTCGTCGATATGGAGCTTGGGGTTCAAACCGCCCGCAATGCCCGAAAACACAACAGCCTGCGGAGCATACTTGCTAATGAGGTGCTGTGTTGCAGCGGCGGCGTTCACCGTGCCCATGCCCGCCGTTGTGGCGACAACTGTCAGGCCGTCGAGCTCACCGCTCACAACGGTCAAGCCTGCCTCCCGTGCCTCGCAAACGTCGCTCAGCTCTTCCTTAATCTGCATGATCTCTTTTTCGAGCGCACCGATAATCGCGATGGTAGCCATACCATTCCCCAAACCTATACGAAATTCTCAACCAAGGTATGGTACCAGCATTTTGTTTGACCTCGCCAAACGAACACGCTAAGCCAGTGCAGCTCGCGTATCAAACAGAGCCTTTGCAATCGCAGCCGTAACCTCGCTCGAACGGTCGCTCGATGGCATCGATGTCATGACGCTCATGACATAGGTACGGCCATCGATGTCGATGAGGCCTGCATCGCATGTCGAATAGTAGCCGTCCTCGCTGATCCAACCCGCTTTGTTGCGCACCAAGACCTGATCGTCCGCAATGCCATCGCGAATAAACGAGCGCGATGTTGATGCCAAAAGGCCTGACAACCACTGTGAAGTCTCGGTATCCATGCTCAGATACTCGCTCATCTCGCGCCATAACCTCGCAGAAGTGCGCGGGCAGTAGGTCGGAAAATCACTCATCGGATTCAGTGCCGTTTCGTCATCAACACCCAGATTGGCAATCCAATCCTCATAGCCATCATGGTCAAACGCCGCGCGTAACGCGATAAACGAATCGTTGTCTGAGTTGACGACGGCATTCTCGATAAGGTTGCGCACCGTCTGCCAGCCCATGCTGTAACCACCATACGTGGCTAAAGGCCCATCGAGCGACACCTGCCCCGATTCGACCAACGTCTCGCAAATATAGAGCGCATACAGCGCTTTGTAGCTGCTCGCTCCATACACCTCGACATCGGCGTTATACGTCACGCCCCTACCGCTCGATAGGTCGTAGAACACTACACCCACATCGCCCAGCTCCTGTGCCCGACACAGGGCATCCTGGAGCGAGGCAAGGCTCTCATCCTCCAAGGCAGGAGTCTTGTTATCCACCAACGAGAAGGTCCGAACGGTATCACCCGAAGGGATATCGTTGAAGCCCGCCTTCGAAAGTCTCGTCTTGAGATCTGCCGTCGACAGAGCTTGATCTGCCGACGCTTTGGACTTTGAAACCTTCTCGTTTTGCAGCTGTACCGTTGACGCATCTGGGCGCCCCGTTCGCTCCGAGGCGTAGGTTTTAACGGTAATTCCGAGGATAATAACCGCCGACGTTAGCATCCCAATAGCGGCAATCTTCCTCACGCGGATGCGAGCGCCGGCAAGGCCACGCGAAGACGTGCCCTTCGTCTTATATCTGCTGCCATGCTGCGGCACATACTCGTCCCGCGATGCGATGTTTCGCACGTGGTCTCCTGACTGCCACCGTTTATATACGAGCAGCATGATACCGAGCAGGCATTTCTTTCCAAAGATATTCAGCGGCGTTTAAGGTGTCTTTAAAGAAACCACAAGCGTATTTATCCAAATGGCACGATTCTGTTGCGCATCTCACCGCAACCCAGAGAGCAGTCTTTTAAGGACGGGGCTCTTTAGCAATCAACTAGGTGCCCAGGGGCACTCATTTAAGTCTGTCCCCAATGAGTGCCCTTGGGGAACGAAAATGGCATGCTATCCGATAGCGTTTTTGAGCTCCGCGCGGCGCTTTTTCATGCCCGTCATGACGGCATTGCGCAACTCGGGCATGCGCGCGGTATCCATCTGGGGCACGCCCTCGAGCTTATAGGGAATGCCCAGTTGCTCGTACTTGACGACACCCATCGTGTGATATGGCAGCATTTCCAGGCCCACCACGTTGTGCCATGGAGCGATGAGGCGACCGAGCTTCTCGCACTCCTCCACCGTGTCGGTAATGCCCGGCACAACCACGTGGCGGATAACGACCTTGATCTTGCGACGGGCAAGCTCATCGCCAAACGCCAGGATACGTGCAGGATCGCAGCCGGTCAGCTTTTTATGCTCAGCCGGATCGGCATGCTTGATGTCGAGCAGCACCATGTCGGTCTCGTTGAGAACGGCATCGAACTTCTCGGGATGCTGAGGGTCGAAGGCGTAGCCACAGCTATCCATGCAGGTATGTACACGACCATCGGGGTTGTTGTGCATTGCACGGAACAGGTCGGCCAAAAACTCGGGCTGCAGAAGTGGCTCGCCGCCCGAAACCGTAATTCCGCCGCTGCGGTAAAACTCATGGTTACTCTGGAACTCGTCCATAAGGTGCTCGACGGTCACCATGGTGCCGCCGCTAACCGACCAAGTATCGGGATTGTGACAATACGCACAGCGCATGGGACAGCCCTGAACAAACACCACAAAGCGGATGCCGGGTCCGTCGACCGTTCCCATCGTCTCGATTGAATGCACGCGGCCTAGGGCAAATGCGGAATCCTCAGGACGAGCGTCCACACCCTCAAGCGTCATCTCAGCCATTCCCGCTACCTTGCCTCTCCTTGGATGCAACCAATTAAAATGCCAGAGCCATTCTAGCCCATGCGCTTGCGTTTAAACGTCTCGGGCTAGAATGGCACGTTTTAATCTATCCCCCATCACCATGGCTGGGGTCTACGTCGAGATGTCAGGCTGAAGAACGCTCGCCTGCGGCCTTTACGCCTTAAGCGTGAGCACCGCACCGAAGGCGGTCGGGCCGCAATGGCTCGAGATGACGCCGCCGACCTGAGTCCAGGTAATGTCCTTAAAGCCCAGGTCGTGCGCATAGACTTCCATGTCGTCGCGCAGCTCCTCGGAAAGACCTACCGAATACGCCAGGCCAATGTGCGAGTAGTCAATCTCGCCCTTGGCAACCATGTGGTCAATAAAGGCACGGGCGCACTTGAGCATAGAGCCGCGGAACTTCTTGGTCGCCACAAACTTACCGCCCGTTACCTCAATGCAGGGCTTAATCTTGAGCAGGTGGGCGCCAAGGAACGCGACGTTGGACAGACGACCGCCCGCCTTAAGAAAGGCTAGGTCGGTAGGAACAAAGCCCAGCAGCACACGGTCCATGACGGAGTTCGTAAATGCAAAGATCTCGTCGACGGTGGCATCGGGGTGAGCCTCGATGTATTTGGCGGTCTCGACGACAACAAGCGACTGGCCTACCGAGACAAAGCGCGTGTCCATGGAGAACACGTAGTCGCGCCCCTGGGCCGCAATCTTTGAGGACTGATGCGAACAGGTCGTGGCCTCGGAATATGCAAGATGCAAAATAGTCGCGTCGGGCTGCTCAGCGTGAATGCGGTCGTACACGTGAGCAAAATCCGCAGGCGCGCAGCCACTGGTCTTGGGCATTACGCCAAACTCATTGCAGCGCGAATAAATCTCGAGCGGATCGATCGAGCCGTCCTCGACGGTCTCGTCACCAATCGTGACATGCATGGGCACGCGCACGATGCCGTAGCGCTCGCAGAGCTCCGGCGTCACATCCGACCCAGACTCGACCACGATTACGTACTTGCCCATTAATATCACGACCCATCTCGACATTGGCTTTTCAATACATGGCACGCACCGCCGCACTGTTGTACAACGGCGTCCAAGCGCCAAAGAGACGCCGCCCCTTGCACACAACAAAGGACAGCGTCTCCCTGGAAAACTCCGTGCTTACCTGAGATTTTACACGGTTTATAAATGAGTGTTACTTATCCCGCAAACGGTAGCTATACGCGATGAACGGTAGTTCGCTGCAGCAACTGCGACGCATTCCGCCCAGCAAGTCCAATCGCGCTCCACACACGGTTAATGCGCGAGGCGGTAGAAATCCATCGACGCCGCACCCTCGGCATGCAACCCCATCGCCGGAACCGCCGGCGAATAGGTACGGCTCGTAAGTGCCGCCTCGCCGCCATTTGCAAAAATCTCGACCATCGTAGTGTCCGAAAGCACGCGCAGGTCGCGAAGCTCGCTGAGCTCGATCGACCTCTGGTCGCGCCCATAGCCTTCGTCACCCATGTCGAGGGTAAGCATCCCGTCCGCATAACGCACAAAGACACCCTTGCGGATTTCGAGCTCGGCCATCTTGGCGCCCTCACAGGAAACCACAAGATCAAACAGGCGGCCCGGCTCCTCAACGGTTTCACCGCCTGTCGCGCGAACGCAGTCACCGCGCATCCTCTCAATCTCGTGCGCCGGCTGCTGGCAGAGCTTACCATCGCGTATGCTCAGCTCTCTCGGCACCGTCAACGCGCACTGCCATCCGCGTGCCACCGTCGGGCTTTCTGCCATCGTATCGGGGCAACCCGACCATCCGATCATCAAGCGTCGACCTGCCGCATCCTCAAAGGACTGCGGGGCATAGAAATCAAAACCGGCATCAACCATCGGAGGCATGCCCTGGCCGACGATCTTAAAGCTCGGCGCCCCCCAATCGGCCTCGATGGAGAACCACACGCACTGATGCGGATTGCGGTAACGCCAGCCATCGGCGGGCACGCCCTGCGGACAGCAAACGAGAATAAGCTCGCCATCGAGCTCAAACAGATCAGGACACTCCCACATAAAGCCAAACTTCTCGCCCAGCTCAATGCGCGTCGCATAGCCCCAGTCCTCTAGATCACGCGAGGTATAGACAAGCACGCACCCGCGATCGTCTTTCGTACGAGCGCCGAGAACCATGTAGTAGATACCGTCGTGTTCAAGGATCTTGGGGTCGCGCACGTGCGTACCGATATCGTCGGGGTAATCGACCGGCCCAACAGCTATGCGCTTCTCGCCCAATTCGTCGGGATTCTCGGCAACCATATGAATCTGGTTTTGCTCACGGCCCGTCAACACGTAGTCGTAATCATCGCGGTCAAAATACTTAACGTTGCCGGTATAGAAGTAGTGAATCTTGCCATCACGTACAAAGGCAGAACCAGAATACGCTCCACTCGAATCCAAATCGGAATCGGGGAACAACACGGGGCCGTGATTCTCGTACGTCACAAAATCCTTTGTCGTCAGATGGTTCCAAAGCACTGGACCGCCATGCGCAGCATCGAACGGATCGTATTGATGATAGATGTGATACGTATCACCAATCTGAACCAAACCGTTGGGGTCGTTGAGCCAGCCAAGCTCAGGCTCCACATGGAACAAAAGCCTATCGGGGTCGGACGCGATGCGAGCCGCCGTCTCATCCTGTCCAGCTCGCCACTGCTCATAGTCCGCACGCATCACCTTGTTTTTTTGATTAAACATCGCCATTGACCTTCTCGTCTATGGGAAAGGACGCTCGACTCACACGAGTCGAACGCCCTTCCTCAAATGGACTTATCCTCAGATTACGCTGAACGGCTCAACTAGAAGCTGACATCGAAGCCAGCGCCAGCGCCCTCTTCATCAGTGGTCGGCACGCCCTTTGCCTTGTTGTAGGCAAAGATCAAGACGATCGGCACGATAAAGGCGATGAGATTGCCAGCCACATACCACACGAGCGTCTCGGGCGTGACGATGAGCAGGCCAAGCACGCCGGTCAGACCCTGACCGATGGCGCGCACCTCAAAGAGCTTCACGAAGGCACCGCCGCAGCCTGCACCGATGCAAGCGCAGATGAACGGGATGATCGAGTAGCGCATGTTTGCAGCGAAGATAGCGGGCTCGGAGATTCCGACCAGCGTCGGGATAAAGGACGACATGCAGATGTTGCGCTCTTTGGAATGCTTCTTATGAATGAGGTACATGCCGATGGCGCCGCCGCCCTGGGCGATGATGGAAACCGACCAGATGGCCTGGATGTAGTTGAAGCCAGTCGTGGCGACGAGGTTTGCCTCGATACCCTGGATGAACTGATGCGTACCGGTAACGACGAGCGGCTGCAGGAATGCGGCAAAGACAAAGGCACCGAAGACGCCCATCCTGTTGTACAGGATATCGATTACGCCGCCGAGGACGTCGCCGATCAGGTTGCCGAGCGGGCCGAATACGGTGAACAGGGCGACGTTAGCAAGAATCAGGGTAACGGTCGGGACAAAGACGAACGAAACGACCTCGGGGATGTACTTCTGGGCAATCTTTTCGACCTTGGCCATAAACCAGGCAGTCAGGATTGCAGGGAACACGCCGCCCTGGAAAGCAACCATGGGAATGGAGAGCGGACCAAAGTTCCAGTACTCAGCACCCGTCGGGTCCATAACGAACGTGTTGCGGTTCATAAGGCTCGGGTGAACCATGACGATACCGACGAGGATGCCCAGAATCGGGTTACCGCCAAAACGCTTCACCGCGCTGTACATAACCAGGACAGGCAGGTAGTCAAACGTGGTGGCGATAATGGCAAAGAAGCTTGCGAGGTTCTTGAGGAACTCGCTGTGATCGGCAAGGCTGCCCTCCATGCCAAAGAGGCCGTTGGCAACGATCAGCGACTTAAGGCCGATGATGATAGCGGCGCCGACGAAGGCGGGAATGATGGGGATAAAGATGTCCGAGAATACCTTGAGGACCGAGAAGAACTTGCCCTTCTTGTCCGCCTCGGCGCCCTTGACCTCGGAAGCGCTGATCTCCTTAACGCCCGTCAGAGCCATAAACTCATCGTAGACCTTGTTGACGGTACCGGTACCGAAGATGATCATGAGCTGGCCGCTGTTGTACAGCACGCCCTTGACGCCATCGATGTTCTCGAGCTCGGCCTTGTTGTACTTGCTCGTATCCTTGAGCACCAGACGCAGACGCGTAACGCAATGCGTGGCGCCCTCGATGTTCTCCAGACCGCCGACGTTATCGACGACTTGCTGAGACACTACTTTGTAGTCCATGTTCCTCTCCATTCCTTTACGAAATCATAAAACGGTTCGTTGCCGCTACAGAGACGCGATCGTTGCGTTTGCGCACTTGAGCGCACCGTCGGTGACGGTAAGCGCCACACCCTGGCCCTGCTTGTTGCAGAAGCGAGCGTTGAGCGCAACATCATCGACAAAGATGGTCGCGATGTCGTCGTCGACGACCAGACGCACATGGTGAGTGCCCTCGCCCTTAAAGAACAACGGACGCTCGAGGCCCATGTTGTTGACCTGGAACCACGGGTACTGGGGAGCCGGCGTGAACTCGAGCTTGCCCTCGCGCAGGTTGGCGCGGAACTCATAGGCAAGACCGGTCTCGGCGTCCTCAGCGAACTTGACCGAGAAGCCGGCAGCGTTACCGCCGAGCTCAATGTCGGCATCGAGCAAGTAGGTGGAGCCGGCATCCGCGGCGAGCACCTGCTCGACCTTGCCCGACTCGCAGGAAAGCTCAAAGGTCTCGACTGCCTTAGCCTCGCCAAAGGCGCCAAGCATGCTGTCGGGGAGCTTGGTGCCGAGCGTTCCGTCGGCACGCTGAACGATCTCGAGGGGCATAAAGGTGCCACCCCATAGGTAAGAGCTGGGGTCGCCGCCCTCGTCACGCGTAGGAACCCAACCAAAGAGAACGCGACGCTCGCCATCGAATGCGGTGCGAGCGGCGTAGTACGCGCGGCCGTCGAAGGAGTCGTCAGCGGGGGTAATCCAAGGACCGTTGATGGACTTGGACATGCGGTAACGGGTCTTGTTGCCGTCGCTGTACTCGGAAAAGACGAGGTACCACCAGTCGCCCATCTTAAAGAGATCAGGCATCTCAAACATGGTGTACAGGCCCGGGTTCCACCAGTCGCCCTGGAACTCCCAGTTGGTCAGATCCTTGGAGGTGAACTTGACCAGGCGGCCGGTCATCAGACGCTTGTCCTCGCCCACACGCGTGCCGAGGATGAGCATGTACTCTTCGTTCTCCTCATCCCAAAGCACAAAGGGATCGCGCCAGTTGCGGTCATCGTAACCCTCCTGGGGCGGAAGCAGCGTCTCGGCGATGTTCTTCTCCCACTTGACGGCGTCGTCGCTCGTTGCGTGAAGAAGAACCTGCTTCATCAAACGTGCGCGGACCTTATCGCGATTGCAACCAGTGTAGAGCGCATGGTACTTGTCGCCCACCTTAAACACCGTGCCGGCATAAATGTACTGGTCGACTTCCTCGTCGCCGCCACGCTCAAGGCTCTCGCCAAAGTCCTTGTAGTTGACGAAATCCTTGGTCGTAGCGAGTGCCCAGCCAAACGGCTCTCCGAAAGGTTCGGGGTTACGCGTGTCACGCTGATGATAGAGATAGAACGTGCCGTCCTCGCCGTACGGCATGATGTCGCCTACCCAAATTCCCTCAGGCTGGTAATACACCTTGTGCATCCGAGACTTCCTTTCCACGACATACTAACTCGGTACAATGGCAAGATATGTCAATCGTTTTCATATGTCAAACGTTTTCACACCAATACGTCTTTTCGCAGTTCCAGTCGTCGGCAAACGGTTGACATATGCCGGTGAACGGTCATCAGAGGCGTTTGAGGAATTCTTTTGGCACGGGATGAACTACGCGGTTTTGCCCTCAATGAGTTCAACGGGGAGCTTGATATTCGATTCGGGATTATCGCCGTTAATAAGAGCGATGATGGATTGCGCCGCGAGCTCTCCGATGCGATCGATATCTTGACGTACGGTTGTTAAGTCAGGCATAAACGTCATAGTTCGGCGGGCACCATCCGCGCCCACGACCTTAATATCGTCCGGAGCGCTCAAGCCGCGCTGCTTCATCACGTTGAGACAGATGGCCGCCATCGTATCGTCTCCCGCAAAGATGCCGTCAATATCGGGGTTCTCATCGAGGATCTTCGCAACGACCGCGCCCTTTTCGTCGTCGGGCTTAACGAACTCAACCTCACGGACAAGCGCGGACAAACCGGACTGCTCAACAACATCGAGGTAGGCATCGGTACGCTTATTGGCAGGCATGCGCATGCGGCTATTGCTGCGCAGGCACAGGATACGCCTGCAGCCGTCATCAATCAGACGGCGCGTGGCGAGCTCGCCAATGCCATAGCTGTCACTTGCAATCTGGACAGAGCCCTCGCCAAGATCGCAGTCGATGCCAACCAGGCTCAAGCCCATCTCGGCATATGCCTCGGCACCGATATTGAGGGAATTGACGATGACGCCGTCGACCATATTGCGGCGGAGCATGTCAATATAGGAACGCTCAAGATCGGGTCGATTGGCACTGTTGCACAGCAACATCTTAAAGCCGTTTTCCGCTAACGTGCGCTCGACCGCCTGCACAACCTGAGCATGGAACGGGCTGCTCACAAAGGGAACGATCATACCGATAAGATTCAGGCGACCGTTGAGCATGGCACGGGCGATATCGTTGGGCGTATAGTTGATGCGCTCCATCGCGGCATGGACCTTATCGCGGGTCTCTTGGCTAATATAGCCGCGATTATTAAGCACGCGAGATACCGTAGTAGGCGAAACCCCCGCCACCGCTGCAACTTCCTTGATGCCAGGCTTAGCCGTATCTTTAGAACGAGCACTCTCGCGAGCCATAGCACCCTCCCCCATCAACATGTCATACGTTTACATACGAACAAAGCATACCCCAACAACAGCGGGAAGACGGTAACAGCACAAGTAAGTAAACGACTCATCCAAATAATTTGGAGAGTTCCGCCTAAAGGGTGACTACACAGGACCCCCGCCGGGCCGCTTTGGGTTACTTTC
>DBFNYT010000097.1:0-2867 GCA_048425625.1 Collinsella sp.
CCGCGGCAGCCCTGCGGGGCCGCCTGCCGCCTCTTCGCGGGCACGAGGTCCCGGTGCGCGGCGATATAGGTCTTCACCGTGGTGAGGCCGCCGGCGTAGCCCTGGCCGAGCAGCCGCTCGAATATCACCTGCGAGTTGGTGACGCCCTTCCGCAGGAGGTCGTCCACCAGGCCGGTGTGGCCGGCGAGCACGCCCGGCGCGGCCCTCCTCCCGCTGTTCCCGTGGGGCAGGGCCCTGAACCCGTGTGCCCTGACCGTCCTCGCGCGGGAGCGGGTGAGCCCCGTCCTCCTGCAGAACTCCGCGAGGTTGCATGCCTGCGGGTCGAACCCGTCGCCCTCCTCCGCGGCCATCTCCCGGAGCGCCGCGTCTATAATCTCCTGTAGGTCATCGTGTCTCTCGTTCACCTCAATGGTCCTCCTAACGCCGGCGTGTTGGCACCACCAGCGTAGTGGCGGCGGGGAGGCACGGTGGCCATTATTCGGTGACCGGGATTGGTCAAAATAGTTTGACTATTAGCGGCTAAAATCGCCCGGCGCTAACACCCGTTGCGACCGGTGGTACTCTTGTATCCGTTTGAAATCGAGCGAAGGAGTGCCGCTATGGAGCAATCGAGCCTGTTTGGTGACGGCGTGGACATCGATACCGAAACGCCCGCGAGCGCGGATGCCGCCGCACCGACCGACATCCATGCCCAGGCGGCAGCGCGCGCGGCCGAGCTGCGCCACGAGCTTGATTACCACGCCTATCGCTACTACATGCTCGACGCGCCCGAGATCACGGACGCCGCCTTTGACAAAATGCTCGTTGAGCTGCAGGAGATCGAGGCCACCTACCCCGATCTGGTAACGCCCGACAGCTATACCCAGCGCGTGGGCGGCTACGTGAGTGAGCAGTTTACGCCGGTCACGCACATGGCGCGCATGTATTCCATGGACGATGCCATGGATCTGGACGAACTTGACGCGTGGCTCCAACGCGCCGAGGATGCCCTCGGTGCCGGCAATGTCACCTATACCTGCGAGCTTAAGATCGACGGTCTGGGTGTGGCCCTTACCTACCAAAACGGCACCTTTGTGCGCGCCGCTACGCGCGGTGACGGCACAACGGGTGAGGATGTGTCGCTCAACGTGCGCACCATCAAGGACGTGCCCATGCACCTGTCCGAGCCGGCGCTCGCTCACATGGGTGCCGACCGCGAGCGCACCATCGAGGTGCGCGGCGAGGTCTATATGCCCAAAGGCAGCTTTGTACGTCTGAATGAAGAGGCCGATGCCGAGGGCCGCGACCCCTTCGCCAACCCGCGCAACGCCGCTGCTGGCAGCCTGCGTCAGAAGGATCCCAAGGTTACGGCGCGGCGCGATCTGGCCACCTTTATCTATGCCATCGCCGATACCGATCCACTGCACGTCCACAGCCAGCGCGAGTTCCTCGATTGGCTGCGTAGCGCCGGCTTTAGCGTCAACCCCAACGTGGCTCGCTGTGCCACGCCGGCCGAGGTCCACGAGTTCTGCGCCCAGGCGCTCGAGCATCGCGGTGACCTGGACTACGACATCGACGGCGTGGTCGTAAAGGTCGACAGCTTTCAGCAGCAGCTCGACCTGGGCTTTACCGCCCGCGCACCGCGCTGGGCCATTGCCTTTAAGTTTCCGCCCGAGGAAAAGCAGACCGTCCTGCGCGAGATTCGCATCCAGGTGGGTCGCACCGGTGTGCTCACGCCGGTCGCCGAGTTCGATCCGGTGACGGTTGCCGGCTCCACCATCGCGCGCGCCACGCTGCACAACATCGACGAGATCCGTCGCAAAAACGTGCGCGAGGGCGACACTATTATCGTGCACAAGGCGGGCGACGTAATCCCCGAGGTCGTGGGCCCGGTGTTCGACAAGCGCCCGGCTGATTCGGTCGACTGGCACATGCCCGAGGTCTGCCCCGTGTGCGGCAGCCCCGTGGTTCACGAGGATGGCGAGGTCGCTTACCGCTGTGTCTCCATCGACTGCCCCGCGCAGCTCAAGGAGCGCCTGCTCCACTGGGTGAGCCGCGGCTGCATGGACGTCGACGGCCTGGGCGACGAGATCGTCGACAAGATGATCGCCGCCGGGCTGATTCACGACGTCGCGGACTTCTATCAGCTCACGGTCGACGACATCGCAGGCCTGGACACGGGGCGCGTGTACGCCAGCTCCAACAGCAGGAAGGGCGTTAAGAAGGGCGATCCCATTCCGGTGGGCCTCAAGACGGCCGAGAAAATCATCGCCGAGCTCAACAAGTCCAAGAGCCAGCCGCTCGGTCGCGTGCTGTTTGCCCTGGGCATCCGCCACGTGGGCAAGAGCGTGGGCGAGGTCATCGCCGAGCGATTCCTGTCGATCGACAAGCTCATCTTGGCGAGTGAAGAAGACATCGCCGAGTGCGAGGGCATCGGTCCCAAGATTGCGGCGAGCGTCAAGCAGTTCCTGGCCGTGCCCGAAAACCTTGCCGTGCTGGAGCGCCTGCGTCAGGCGGGCCTGTCGCTCGAGGTCGACTTGGGTGCTGCGCACGCGCAAGCCGCAGCCGACGCTGGCGTGGCGGGCGAGCTCGCCGACGCACAGCCGCTTGCGGGTCTAACCTTCGTGCTCACCGGCACGCTCGTCAACCGCACACGCGACGAGGCGGGCGCGGCGCTCAAGGTGCTCGGCGCCAAGGTTTCGGGCAGCGTGTCAAAGAAGACGAGCTATCTGGTCGCCGGCCCCAAAGCGGGCTCCAAGCTCACCAAAGCCGAGCAGCTGGGTGTACCCGTGCTGGACGAGGACGCACTCGAGCAGGTTCTTGCGACCGGCGAGGTGCCCCAGGCTTAAGGCATCAATAGTCAAATTGAAGAACCGCCCGGAAGCACG
>DBFNYT010000098.1:0-7725 GCA_048425625.1 Collinsella sp.
ACGTGACCGGTGCCACGGCGGGCTCTCAGGAATACACTGTGAGCGTCTCGCTTTCCGGCGGGTCAGGGCGCGCAAGCATCGCCTCGCCCACCACAATTGTGAAGGATGGCGACACCTACACCGCGACCATCACCTGGTCGAGTTCGAACTACGACAAGATGACCGTCGACGGCGTGGACTACGCGCCCGTAAACGACGGCGGCAACTCCACGTTCGAGATACCCGTCACGCTCGACGAGGACATCGCCGTGTCGGCCGAGACCGTCGCCATGTCGACGCCGCACACCATCGACTACACGCTCCACTTCGACTCATCCACCATGAAGGAGAAATCGGGCGACGATGCAAGCGGCGGCTCCCCTGCGGGAACGGCTTCAAGCGCCGCGGCCGACTTCCACAACGCTGATTTGGGCTGCGGCTGGGAGCCGACGGGGGCGCTTCAGCTTGAATACGCCAAGCACTTCACTGTCGACGAGTTCGAAGGCGGCTTGCGGCTTATCTGCGTTTCGAACGGGGAGCGCTTCCTCGTGGTGCCGCAAGATGCGAAGGTACCTGACGGGTTGAGCTCCGACATCGCGGTCATAAGACGCCCCGCCGACAAGGTGTACCTCGTGTCGTCGGCGACGATGTGCCTGGTCGACGCGCTCGATGCGAACGACAATATCTTAATGTCGGGCACGAAGGCCGACGATTGCTCGGTCGCGGGCTTCAAAAGCGCGCTCGAAAGTGGGGCGATCGCCTACGGCGGCAAGTACAGCGCGCCCGACTACGAGCGAATATCGGCCTCGGGCTGCACGCTCGCCATCGAGAACACCATGATCAACCACACGCCCGATGTGAAGGAAAAGCTGCAGAAGCTCGGGCTCGTCGTGCTCACCGAACAGTCGTCGAGCGAGCCCGAAGCACTCGGACGCGTCGAGTGGATTAAGCTTTTCGGCGTCCTGTTCGACAAGGAAGAGGAGGCCGCGCACCTGTTCAACGAGCAGAAGGCCCGCGTCGAGCAAACGTCGGGGCTCGCGTCGTCAGGTAAAACCGTGGCGTATTACTACATTAACTCGAACGGGGCCGCCGTCACGCGGCGGAGGGGCGACTACGTGGCGCAGATGATCGAGCTCGCAGGCGGCAGCTACGCGCTCGATGACGCACAGACGGCGTCGACGTCAGGTTCGTCAGTAACGCTCGAAATGGAGCGCTTCTATGCGACGGCGAAGGATGCCGACATCATCGTCTACAACGGCACCATCGACGAATCGGTTGCCACCTTGAGCGACTTCGTAAGCAAAAACGCGCTATTGTCGCAGTTCAAAGCCGTGAAGAACGGCAACGTCTGGGTCACAAGCGCCGACATGTACCAGCAGATGACTTCTACCGCCGACATTATCGACGAGCTGCACGGGGCGTTCACCGGCGATGACACGAGTGACTTCCATTATCTGAGGAAGCTCGGCTAGCGCCATGAGAAGCCGGCTTACCATGGCATACGACGAATCGGGGCGCGCCGCGCGGTGTCGCGTCGTGACGGCGCTGCTCGCTGTTGCCCTCATCGTGCTCGTCGGGGCCAACCTGTGCATCGGGAGCGTGCTCGTGCCCGCAGACCACATCCCCGACATCCTTTCGGGCGGCGCGGCCAATTCCATGGAAAGCCAGGTCATCTGGGAGATTCGCCTGCCGCGCGTGCTTTCAGCCATACTTCTCGGCGGGGCACTTTCGCTCTCCGGGTTCCTGCTGCAGACGTTTTTCAACAACCCCATCGCCGACCCGTTCATCTTGGGCGTCTCCTCGGGCGCAAAGTTCGTCGTCGCGCTTACGATGATCGTGCTTCTGGGCGCGAACCAGGCCATGTCCTCGCCGGTCATGGTGGCCGCAGCGTTTCTGGGATCGCTTATCACCATCGGCTTCGTGCTCCTCATCGCACGGCGCATAAGTTCCATGGCCATGCTCATCGTGGCGGGCGTCATGGTGGGATACATCTGCTCGGCGGCGACGAACTTCCTCATCGCCTTCGCCGACGACCAGTCCATCGTGAACCTGCACAACTGGTCTTTGGGTAGCTTCTCGGGTTCGAGCTGGGACGACGTCGCGGTCATCGCGGTCGTGGTGATCACCGTGAGCGCATGCGTATTCGCGATATCGAAGCCCCTTTCCGCCTTCCAGCTGGGAGAAGCCTACGCAAAAAGCGTCGGCGTGAACGTCGCACGCTTCCGCGTGGTGCTCGTCCTTCTAGCAAGCATGCTCTCCGCCTGCGTGACCGCGTTCGCTGGTCCGGTGTCGTTCGTAGGCATCGCGGTTCCGCATCTCGTTAAGTCGGCGCTGAAGTCGTCGAAGCCCATCCGCGTGATTCCTGCGTGCTTCTTGGGAGGCGCCATCTTCTGCGCGGGCTGCGATTTGATCGCACGCACGCTGTTCTCCCCCGTCGAGCTTTCCATCAGCGCCGTCACCGCCATCTTCGGCGCGCCGGTGGTTATCGCACTCATGTTGAAGAAGCGGGTGAGGTAGATGGGGAAATTCGTGCCGCAGCCCAAAACGCTCGGAGGGGAGTCGAACCTCGAAACCCCGGTCGAAACGCAGGCTGACGGAGCGCCGCTTTTCCGCATAAGCGACCTGTCGGCGGGTTACGACAAGAAGGTCGTAGTCGAAGGCGTCGATCTGGAGGTTCGCGCGGGCGACGTCGTGGCGCTCATCGGGCCGAACGGCTCGGGCAAGTCGACCATCTTGAAAACAATCACACGCCATCTGGCACCGCATGCCGGCACGGTCGAGCTCGACGGGCGAGAGATTTCCCGATGGAAGACGGCGGAGTTCGCAAGGAACCTTGCCGTTATGCTGACAGATCGCCCCCGGACCGAGCTCCTCACCTGCCGCGATATCGTAGAGGCGGGAAGGCATCCCTACACCGGGCGAATGGGCACACTCACGCCCGATGACCATAATCGGGTCGACGAGGCCATGAAAACCGCACATGTGGAAGGGCTCGCCGAGCGCGACTTCATGCAGATAAGCGACGGGCAACGCCAGCGCGTCATGCTCGCACGCGCCATCGCGCAGGATCCGCGTGTGCTCGTGCTCGATGAGCCCACGTCGTATCTCGATATCCGCTACCAGATCGACCTGCTGCGAATACTTCGCCACCTTGCGAAATCGCGGAATGTTGCTGTCATCATGTCCATCCACGAACTCGAGCTCGCGCAGAAAAGCGCCGACAAGGTGATTTGCGTGAAGGACGGCCGGGTCTTCCGCGCCGGCGCACCCGAGGACATATTCACGCGCGAGACGATTGGCGAGCTCTACGGCCTTCAACATGGCACCTTCAACGAGCGCTTCGGCAGCGTGGAAATTGGGCGCCCACACGGCGATGCGCACACGTTCGTCATCGCCGGCGCAGGTACGGGGTCAGCTGTGTTTCGCCAGCTCATCCGGCAGGGCAAGGCGTTCTACGCGGGCATTCTGCACGAAGGGGACATCGACTGCGAGCTCGCGCGCGACCTGGCGACGGAATGCGTGGCCGAGCGCGCCTTCGAGCCGATCGGGGATAAAACCATAGCCCGCGCCAAAGAGCTCCTCGTCCACTGCGCGCGCCTTATCGTGTGCCCCGCCGCCTTCGGCACCATAAACGCCC
Organism: Collinsella sp.; assembly: GCA_048425625.1. Taxonomy (GTDB): domain Bacteria; phylum Actinomycetota; class Coriobacteriia; order Coriobacteriales; family Coriobacteriaceae; genus Collinsella. The sequence goes on from DBFNYT010000098.1 coordinate 3,617, forward strand.
GCAACGCAGAGCTCGTCGAGTTCGCACGATCGCATGGTATCGAGGTCATGCAAGCGTGCGAAGGCGCATCGGAGGATTCCAATGGATACGCCTAGGCGCGGTCCAAGAAATCGTCCGCATCCCCATCTGACACTATTTCACCGCAACTTAGAAGGTATCGGCGTATAACGCTTCACCCCAAATTAAATTGATTCGTTGAATAGACACACTACAAATCTTTAGACTTCGTTTAATCCACAAGTGGGTATTATCACACATTAAGCACACGTGAAAGGATATACCCATGTCGCTTACACGGTCAGCAGAGCGTGCAGCGCTCAACAAGCTCATCGATTATCTCGACGACAACCCGCAAGAAAACATCGACAAAATCATGGACCTCGTGAACAAGCTGGTCCCCAATCGCGTATTTCCTGTACAGCGAGAGGCATTCACCAATGTCATCAAGAGCCGCGGCAATTGGTATGACCTGATCATGCGTGTGTTCAGCCTTAATCCCCAGATGCGAACCAAACTGCTTAAGACCCTCATTGTCGACGCCAACCTGCTAGCTTGGCCAGAGCAGGAAAAAAACCGCGAAAAGTACCAGTGCAACGTTCCGTGGGCCATCCTGCTCGATCCCACGAGCGCCTGCAACCTGCATTGTACGGGCTGCTGGGCCGCCGAGTACGGCTACAAGCAGAATCTCTCGTTCGAAGACATCGACTCTATCGTTACGCAGGGCAAAGGGCTCGGTACGCATATCTACATCTATACCGGCGGCGAGCCGCTCGTCCGCAAGCACGACCTGATCAGAATTTGCGAAAAACATCAGGACTGCGTGTTTCTCTGCTTTACCAACTCCACGCTGATCGACGAGGCCTTCTGCGACGATATGATTCGCGTAGGTAATTTTGTCCCCGCCATCAGCGCCGAGGGCAATGAGCACACCACCGACGCCCGTCGCGGCGAGGGTACCTACGCAAAGATCGAGCACGCCATGAAACTCCTGCGCGAGCGCGACTTGCCGTTTGGTATCTCCACCTGTTGGACCAGCGCCAATGCCGATACGGTTGCTACCGAGGAGAACATGGACTGGATGATCGGCGAGGGAGCACTCTTCTGCTGGTACTTCCACTTTATGCCGGTTGGCCGCAATGCAACCCCCGAGCTCATGCCCACGCCCGAGCAGCGCGAGCACATGTATCACTTTATCCGCGAAATGCGTGAGAAGAAGCCGCTGTTTACGCTCGACTTCCAAAACGACGGCGAGTTTGTAGGCGGATGTATCGCCGGCGGCCGCCGCTACCTGCACATCAACGCCGCCGGAGACGTGGAGCCGTGCGTGTTCATCCACTACTCAAATGCCAACATCCACGATGTGAGTTTACTCGACGCGCTGCGCTCTCCCCTCTTTATGAAGTACTACGAGAACATGCCGTTTAACGACAACTACCTCAAACCATGCCCCATGCTCGAGAATCCCGACGTGCTGCCCAAACTGGTCGCCGAGAGTGGCGCAATGAGCACCGACCTAATCGAGAAGGAGTCACCCGAGCAGCTGCGCGAAAAGACCCAGGCTGCCGCCGAGGCATGGTCACCTGTCGCCGACCGCATCTGGAACGACTCCGACGATCCGTTATACGCCAAGCGTCACGAGGACAAGTCGCAGGGCATGGCCGATAGCGACATGCACAAGTTCGAAAAACAGGGCCGCATACTCAAAAACGGCGATTAATGCTGCCCTACACGACAAACGCTCAGAAATGAAGCGGAGCAGTCTCGAGGCTCATCTTCGAGGCTGCTCCGCCTTACCATCAAAACAGTTTTACTAAGTTGCGGTGAAATAGGGACCAGAACGGCCTTCCAATAACCAAAACAATCCCTATTCCACCGCAACTTCTATAAGTTGTTGAATTATCGATGCTATTCGAAGCGAGATTCCAGACTCGACAGACCGTTGAGAGTCAGATCGTTGGCGACCCCAGAGACGCGCTCGATAGGAACCGAACCGTCAGACAGCGCCCACGTGCGATAGATACCGATAATACCCGACAGCAAAAACGCCAGATAGTAGTCGAACATCTCGTCCTTGAGACCTTGGGGCAGCAGATCGCGTTCGGCAATCTCGTGCTCGAGCGGCGCACGAAGACGAGCCATAAAATCATCGAGCGGAATGTTCTCGATCAGCTGACGATTGAGCACCAAGTTGTTGCACAGTGCCTCGTTAACGGTTTTAAAGAAGGTCGCCGCCGCGCCCAGGGCGCGCTCGTTGGTGTCGCCGTCCATGGAAGCAAGCGTTTTCTCGACCGAGTCGACAATCATCTCCACCACATCGACGGCAATGGCATCGAGCAGGCCGTCAACCGTGCCAAAGTGAACGTAAAAGGTCTTGCGGTCGACATTGGCCTCGCGCGCGATGGCACTCACCGTAATGTCTGCCAGCGGCTTTTCCATGAGCAGGCGCTCGAAAGCGGAAAGGATGGCATTGCGGCTGCGAACGATGCGGCGGTCAAGACGCGGTTTGCTGGTTGCCATGGGCATGTCCCTTCGATATGCGAGCATTCATCAACAGATGAGAGATAATCTACGTAAGAGGATTATCCCCCATACAGTACAAATATGCCCCGCATCATGAAGAACGCACGACTGCCCTACTGCGACTTAGGGTGCTTCTTCTTATTGAGTGCCGACGGAGATACGCGAATACCATCGCCTGTCTGGCGCACATAGGCCTTATGAGCCGGCTTAGCGGTCCCAGAAGCCTTCTGAGCGTGCTTCTTGGGATCAACGGTAACAGCATTAGTGGGGTGCGGCTTAGTGGGCGCAGAGGGCGTCTGAGGCGTGCGGCCGAGCTTGCGCATCACGCGATCCCAGCGCGCATGGATGCTCTCGTTGTGGGCGCTCTTAAGTCCCAACAGGGGCGCAGCCAAAATGGTCGGCGCAATAAACGTAATGAGACGCCACAGCAGATAGCCGGCGGTCGAAGCCGACCCAAAGAAATGACCCAAGAACAATGTAAAGCCGCCCTCAGCGCCACCAGTTCCACCGGGCAGGGGGACCGCAGAGCTCAACAGCTGGACAAAGGCGCTCGCGGCCATGACCGAGAAAAAGTCGACCTCATGGTGGCCAAAGGCAAGCATCAGGAAATACGGCACGAGGTAGAAAAACGCGAGCTGCAGCATGGTGATGACCACCGTGAGCAGCATGGACGAAAAGTGGCCAGCCGAAAGCTTGAACTTCTCAGAGAACGAGTAGATCTCGCCATCGACAAACGTGCGCCAACCCTCGATCTTAGTGGCCGAGACACCAATGCGCTCGAGCCAATTGATGATGCAATGGGCGACGCGCGTGACGGTCTTAGGCATGAGCGCGACGGCGAAGATGCCAAGCAAGATGCAGCAGTGCCCACCAAAGCTAAAGACACACAGCAGCGTCATGTCGCCATAGCGCTCGGCAAAAAAAGGCATGCGAGCAAGCAGTAGGATAGCGCCCCAGGCAACGAGGCCAAACTGATACACGATAAAGCGCGTGAACTGCGTGGCGCCGGCCTCGCCCACGTTTTGGCCGGCCTTGGTCAGGCGATAGATCTGAGCCGGGGTGGAGCCCATCATCATGGGCGTCAGGTTGCCAAAGAAGATGCCACTCGCCTCGACCGAGATCAGGTCGCGGATGCCGACGGGCGAATTGGGATCGAGCCAGACGGCGATCGCATAGGCCACAATGCCAAAGAACAGGTACATGAACATGCAAAGACACGCGACAACGAGCCATGACGCCTGGACGCTCGACATAGCGGCCCAGAACTGCCCCATCTGCCCGGTTACCACCAGATAGACGATATAACCTACCAGCACGACGCCGATAAAGATGGCGCCGCGGCGTGCGCTCTTATTGTCATCTCCGCCCGAGGCCTCAACCTCGACCTGGGGCTTAGACGTATGCTGAGAGGACTCCGTCATGAGACTCCTTCTAACAGTCAAAATATCTTGGATATTGTACCCGTAAGGGCCATAGGCAGAACGCAAAGCTCTGGTTCAAACGGGAATTGCAGACGGTTGTTTAAAAATCAGAACCACCCTTAAAAAGGGTGGTTTGCTCTTAGGGTATAACCCACGGGCCCCGGGCTC
>DBFNYT010000099.1:0-2877 GCA_048425625.1 Collinsella sp.
ACCCCGGCGGGGCTCGGACTCAGCCACAGTTGCGGCATCATATATGCGGGCGGAACGTAGGGGCCACCGATGTTAAGAAGTGTCAGCAAGCATTACGAAAGGTAGAGACCCCGTGCGCCCGTTATGTATCACGCGGATGGGCCGCGCGGATACCAAGGGAAGGAGGCGCTAGGCCTGGGCGGCAGCAGAGCTGGGGCCCTGGACCTTTGCCCACGTCTTGAGCGACAGCGTATCGATCTCGATAAAGCCGGCGCTGGCCTTCTCGTCAAACGTGGTGTCGCGGTCGTAGGTAGCCAGGCCGTAGTCGTAGAGGCTGAAGGGACTCTTGCGGCCGACGACATGGCAGTTGCCCTTAAAGAACTTCAGACGGACAGTGCCGGTCACGAACTTCTGGGTATCGGCCATAAAGGCATCGAGCGCGTTTTTGAGCGGGCTGTACCACTGGCCGTTGTACACGGCGGTGGCCCAATCCTGCTCGAGCTTGATCTTGGTCTTGAGCAGGTCGCCCTCGACGCAGATGTCCTCGAGCGCCTTGTGGGCGGTGATGAGCGTCAGGGCGCCGGGAACCTCGTAGCACTCGCGGCTCTTAAGGCCCACCAGGCGATCCTCGACCAGATCGAGACGGCCAAAGCCATTGTCGCCGGAGATCTTGTTGAGGGCGATGACGATCTCGGAGAGCTTCATCTTCTTGCCGTCGACGGCGACGGGCTTGCCGGCCTCAAACTCGATCTCGGTATAGGTCGGGGTGTCGGGCGTGTCCTCGGGGTTCTTGGTCATAACCCAGGCGTCGTCGAGCGGCTCGTTCCAGGGATCCTCCAGGTGGCCGCACTCAATGGCACGACCCCACAGGTTGTCGTCGATGGAATAGGGGTTGTCGTTGGCACCCTCGGGAACCGGCACGTTGTGGGCGTGTGCGTAGGCGACCTCGTCCGGACGGCACTTCAGATCCCACTCGCGAACCGGGGCGATAACCTTAAGCTCGGGGTCGAGGGCCTTGACGGCGGCCTCAAAACGAACCTGGTCGTTACCCTTGCCGGTGCAGCCGTGGGCGACGTAGGTCGCGCCAAACTCGTGGGCGACCTCAACAAGCTTCTTGGCAAGCAGCGGGCGAGACAGGGCGGAGAGCAGCGGATACTTGTTCTCGTACATGGAGTTTGCTGCAATGGCTTTGGTCAGGAACTCATCGGAGAACTCGTCGCGCAGGTCGAGCACCTGGCAATCGAGAACGCCCAGGTCGAGCGCCTTCTGCTTTTTGGCATCCAGGCCGGTCTCCTCCTGGCCCACGTTGCCGCAGACGCAAACGACGTCGAGATTCTTCTCGTCCTGGAGCCACTTGACACATACGGATGTATCAAGACCACCGGAATATGCGAGAACGACTTTTTCCTTGCTCATGGCTGTTTCCTTTCGCCCTTGGTAGCTAGTTAGAACATCGGTCAGTTGCAAGTCATTTCAAGGTCATATACCGTGCAATATCAGGTTAAATAGCAAAAATCAGCACATACATGCCCTAGAAACATGCAGCAATGTCGTGCTAAAACCCAACGACCTCAAAATGACTCTGTTGAGGCAATTCGCCCCATGCGGACAGAGACGATTGTTATCGTCGTCGGGAAATTGCGCGCTGGCGTCGGATGGCATTGTCTGCAGTGGTGATGATCTGTACGAACTGCATCTGCCTCTCCTTTCACGTATCGCCGGGCGCAATTCAAATATCGTAAACGGTACCTTTTACTCGGTAAGCGGTTGTTTTTCCGTCTCCGTTTTCGATGGTCGCTATATTACGCTAAAGTGCCCGCAGCACAAGCGACAAATTCAAATTTCTGAAAAGTTTTTTCATTACTTTGTGAAGCGTGGTGCAAATACGCACCATTCCTGCGAAAATACGCTCGACTACTAGTTGATGGTTATAACGTCTGAAACAATCTCGAAACGAAAGGCGCATTTTTATGCAAACTTACGAATCGGACGCCAACATCGGCAACATTAAGATTCTCGCCGTCGATATGGACAAGACGCTGCTGACCGACGAGCGTGTGCTGCCCCAGGGTCTTGATGAGCGTCTGGACAAGCTCGCCGACGCCGGCATCGTATTCTGCCCCGCCAGCGGACGTCCCGCCCCCAAGCTCGAGGAGATGTTCGAGGGCATCAAGAACCGCCTCGCCTTTTGTCCCGACAACGGAGCTTGCGTGATCTATCGCGGCAGCTATATCTATAAAAGCAATATTGACGTGGAGCTGTATCAGCAGGTCTTGAACCGTGCCTCGGAGGATCCTCGCGCTGTCCCCGTCCTGTGCTGCTTCGACGAGTTCTACGTGCTTGCCCGCGACCATCAATACCACGACGAGATCAGCGTCTACTACAACACAATCAACTACGTAGACAGCTTTGAGGGCATTGATTTCGAGTCCAACAAGATTTCGGTCTTCTTCCCCGGCTACGACGCCGAGCCCGCTTTCCGCGAGACCTATAGCCCCGAGTTCTCGGACAAACTCTACGTCACCAACGCTGGGCGCGAGTGGATCGACTTTATGAACCTGGGCGTCGACAAGGGCGCCGGCGTCGCTCACCTGTGCGAGCACCTGGGCATCGATATTGCCGATGCTGCCGCCGTGGGCGATACCTACAACGACATCCCCATGCTGGAGCGCGTCGGGCATAGCTTTATCGTGGACAATGCCGAGGAGCACATGAACGCGCACGCCAAGTGGCGCATTCCGAGCAACAACGACGGGGGCGTACTGACGCTCATCGACGCCATCTTGGCGGCTCGTTAACGCGCCCGGCCAGGTCCTGCGGTGACTTGCTTGCCGCCTGGATGGCGTCTTGGCGCCTAGATACTTTGGCTGACTTTTTTGGAATGAAGGGGGCTCCTTG
>DBFNYT010000100.1:0-5271 GCA_048425625.1 Collinsella sp.
AACTCGCTGAAGTGCGCCGACGGGAAGGAACCTACTTCACGACCAAGATGTCGCAGTCCGTGTTGCGCAGCAGGAACGTCGAAATCGAACCCAGCAGCGCATACTTGATCGAGGACAGGCCGCGGGCGCCGCAGAGCACCAGGTCGGGCTTAACCACGTCGAGCATCTCGTCCTTGAGCGTCTCGCGAATACGGCCGGCGCGAATCATGACCTCGACCTCGGGAATATCGGGATTGGCCTTGGCCTCTTCGAGCTGCTTGGCGATGGAGTTCTTAAATGCCTCCTCTAGGCCGTTGACCAGATCGACCGGATAGGAACCGGCGCTCTCGAGCGCCGTGGAATCGATAACGTGGCCGATGATTAGCTTGGCGCCGTTGTTCGCGGCGACCTTGATGGCGCGTGCGAGCACAAAATCCTGCTGCTCAGTACCGTCGAGTGAAACAAATACCTTGGTGTAGCCCTCGTTCATGGTTTCCTCCTTGGTCTATCGCACGGGCGCGGGGCTCGTGCATCGGGCGGGCGCGGGCGCGTTGGCCGCCGGACACTTTATCTTGTTGCAGTTATACCCAAGGATTTGGGTTTGACCGCTCGCAATTCTGTGAACGGGCGAGTTTTTTGGTAAGGGTAGGCGTAGACGCGCCCGAACGGTTGATAATGGGACATCGCCCGCACCGTCCGCAGAACAATATCGGCGGGTGTCTAACGAGGGGGTCCCTTTGGATATTATCGAGCTTCTAAAATCTGCCTTCATGGGCCTGGTCGAGGGCATCACCGAATGGCTGCCTGTTTCGTCGACCGGTCACATGATCTTGGTGGACGAGTTCGTCAAGATGAACGTGAGCGAGACGTTCTGGAATATGTTCCTGGTCGTGATTCAGCTCGGCGCCATTCTGGCCGTCTGTGTGCTGTTCTTCCATGAGCTCAATCCGTTCTCGCCCAGCAAGGGCAAGGAGGGCCGTCGCGACACCTGGGTGCTGTGGGGCAAGATTGTGCTCGGCTGCATTCCCGCCGCGGCGATCGGTCTGCCGCTTAACGACTGGATGGAGGAGCATTTCTACAATGCTCCCGTCGTGGCGCTGGCGCTCATTGTGTACGGCGTGTTGTTTATCGTGATCGAGAACTGGCGCGCGAGCAAGCGCGAGGAAATGGCCGTTGCCGGTTCGTTTGGTTCGCGTGCTGTGGTGTCGGGTGGACGTCCCGCCGGTGCGCACTTTGCGGCGCCCGCCGCGGCTACCGCTGAGGATGAGGACGATGACGAGAATCTGGACTTTGGCTCCATCGCCACGCTCGAGGACCTGAGCTGGAAGACTGCACTGGGCATTGGCTGCTTCCAGATCCTCTCGCTGGTGCCGGGCACGTCGCGCTCCGGTTCCACCATCATCGGCGGCCTGCTTTTGGGCTGCACGCGTTCGGTGGCGTCCAAGTTTACGTTCTTCCTGGCCATTCCTGTCATGTTTGGCGCGAGTGCGCTCAAGCTCGTCAAGTATTTCATCAAGGGCGGTACGTTCGGTGCCAACGAGGTCGCCATCCTGGGCGTGGGCTGCGTTGTGGCCTTTGTGGTTTCGCTCATCGCTATCAAGTGGCTTATGGGCTTCGTCCGCCGTCACGACTTCAAGTGCTTCGGCGTCTACCGCATCATTCTGGGCATCGTGGTGCTTGCGTACTTCTTCGTCTTGGAGCCGATGCTCGGCCTCTAACTTAGTCGACGCTGCGCGGCGGCCAGGGCGACAACTTGTCATTCAAAGGGGGTGGCATGACCAAAAGGTCTATGCCGCCTCCTTTTCATGCCAATTTGTTCGCCCTGACCGTCGCTCGCTGCTGCTGCCGTGACATCGCTGGCTCTGTGATTGGCGCAATGGGGTGGGCCTGACGGTGACGCACGGAGTCGTGGTGTGATTTGCGTCGGTGTCCGCGCGGCTCGGTATACTGGTACGGCTCAAACTATGGCGCCGCCCGCAGGCGCGCCGTCCGTCAGATGAGGAGTCGCCCATGACCCAGCCCTTGCCCTGGGAAAAGAACGTCGCGGTATCCGTGCCGCCCGCGCCGGAACCCGTGCCGCTCGATGCATACACCGCCCCTGCTGCGCCGGAGCCCGAGCTCGTTCCGCTCGACATCTACGACGCTCCCGCGCCGGCACCCAAGCCTGCCAAGCCGATCGTCGACATCGACAGCCTGAATCCCGCCCAGCGCGAGGCGGTCCTGACCACTGAGGGCCCGCTGCTGGTGCTCGCCGGCGCCGGCTCGGGCAAGACCCGCGTCTTGACCTTCCGAATCGCACATATGCTCGGCGACCTGGGCGTTAAGCCCTGGCAGATCCTTGCCATCACGTTTACCAACAAGGCTGCGGCCGAGATGCGTGAGCGTCTGGCGGCACTCATTCCCAGCGGCACCCGTGGCATGTGGGTGTGCACGTTCCATGCCATGTGCGTGCGCATGCTGCGTGAGGACGCCGACCTGCTGGGCTACACCGGTCAGTTCACCATCTACGATGACGATGACTCAAAGCGCATGGTGCGCGACATTATGCAGACGCTCGGCATCGAGCAAAAGCAGTTCCCCATCAACATGATCCGCAGCAAGATCAGCTCGGCTAAAAACGCCATGATCGGCCCCGAGGACATGCTCAAATCCGCCGACAGCCCCAACGACAAAAAGGCCGCGCAGGTCTATCTGGAGCTGGAACGCCGTCTGCGCGCCGCCAACGCGATGGACTTCGACGATCTGCTCGTGCGCACGCTCGAGTTGCTGCGCACCCGCCCCGAGGTGCTCGACAAGTATCAGGAGCGCTTCCGCTACATTAGCGTCGACGAGTATCAGGACACCAACCACGTCCAGTACGAGATCGCCAACCTGCTGGCCGCCAAGTACCAAAACCTCATGGTCGTGGGTGACGACGACCAGTCCATTTACAGCTGGCGCGGCGCCGATATCACCAACATCTTGGACTTCGAGAAGGACTTTAAAAACTGCAAGACCGTCAAGTTGGAGCAGAACTACCGCTCCACGGGTCACATCCTGAGCGCCGCCAACGCCGTGGTGCGCCACAACTCGCAGCGCAAGGACAAGCGCCTGTTCACGGCAGAGGGCGACGGCGAGAAGATCCAGGCCTTCCAGGCGAGCGATGAGCGCGATGAGGGCCGCTGGATTGCCGGCGAGATCGAAAAGCTGCACTCCAAGGGCACAAGCTACGACGACATCGCCGTGTTCTACCGCACCAACGCCCAGTCGCGTATTCTCGAAGATATGTTCCTGCGCGCGGGCGTACCCTACAAGATCGTGGGCGGCACGCGATTCTTCGACCGCGCCGAGATCCGCGACGTCATGGCCTACCTCAAGATGATTGTGAACCCGGCAGATGAGATGAGCGTCAAGCGTGTCATCAATACGCCGCGACGCGGTATCGGCTCCACCTCGATCCAAAAGATTGAGCAGCTGGCGCGCGATAACCGCTGCTCGTTCTTCCAGGCCTGCGAGATCGCGACGGCCGAGACGGGCATGTTTAGCGCCAAGGTGCGTAACGGCCTGTCGAGTTTTGTGGCGCTGGTGCGCGAGGGCCGTCGCATGGACGGCGAGCTCAAGGACGTCGTCGAGATGATTGTCGACAAAACGGGCCTGCTGCAGGCGTTCCGCGCCGAGGGCACCATGGAGTCTGAGAGCCGCGCCGAGAACATTCAGGAATTCTTGGGCGTTGCTGCCGAATTTGAAGAGACGCACGAGGATATCGAGGGTACGCTCGAGAGCTTGGAAGAGCTGCGCGCGGCTGGCGTTGCCGATGTACCGGCCGGCGCCGAGTCCGAGCCCGTCGTGGTGAGCGCGCCTGCGCCTGAACCGGGGCCGTCTGCCCCGGCATCCTCGTTTGAGGCGCTCGTTGGCGCGCGTGATGCCGCGGGTTCCAATCCGCTCGATAGCCTGGCGGCCCCGGCGCTTTCTCCGCAGGATGCTCTGGCTGCCGCCATCGCGGGCAATGCCTATGCCGCGCCGACGGAGCTGCCCGCGGGTGCCGTGCATGCCGACGAGATTGAGCGCACCTATGGCCCGCTTACCTGCAAGGCGCTGCCCGCCCTCATGGAGTGGCTGGCCCTGCGTTCCGACCTGGATTCTCTTGCCGGCGAGACGCATGCCATTACCATGATGACTATCCACTCCGCCAAGGGCCTGGAGTTCCCTGCGGTCTTCGTTGCCGGCATGGAGGAGGGCATCTTCCCGCACGTGCACGACTTTGGCGGCAGCGACGATCCGGGCAAGCTCGAGGAAGAGCGTCGCCTGGCCTACGTTGCCATCACGCGTGCCCGTAAGCGACTGTTCTTGACCTATGCGGCCACACGTCGCACCTACGGTTCGACCTCTGCCAACCCGCGCTCGCGCTTCCTCAACGAGATTCCGTTTGAGGATATCGAGTTTAGCGGTATCGGCTCTGCCGGTTTTGAGGGCACGGGCTGGGAGAAGCGCGGCGACCGTCACGGCACCTTTGGCTCGGGCATGGGCTCGGACATGTATGGCGGCAAGGTGTTTGGCTCGCATACGCGCTCGACCGGCGGTTCCGGTTCGCGCGGCGGATCGAGCTTTGACGATTTCTTTGGCGGCAGCAGCTACGGGACCGAGCGCCATCGTGGGGTTTCGCCCGATGCCGGCCGTGTTGCCTCGACCTTTGGCTCGGGCGCGCCGCGAGCCAAAAAGCCCTCGTCCAAGGTGTCCCCGACGGTGGAGCGCAAGGTCGATCGCGCCAGCGCATCGCAGGACTTTGCCGCGGGCGATACCGTGAGCCACAAGACCTTTGGCACGGGTACCGTGATCTCGGTCGCTGGAGACATGATCGAGGTTCAATTCGAAAAGACCGGCCAGACCAAAAAGCTGATGAAGGGCTTTGCACCGATCGTCAAGCTGTCATAATCCCGGCGGACCTGGACGGGCGTATGGGGCAACATCGCCTGCTCGGGCAGTCCTGCTCGCACGGAGAGCACATTAAGTGCTCTCCGGCTCGTGCGGAACTCGCGATAAACTTTGCCCGCGGCCCCCGCCGGGAATAGCAAAAGGGCTGGTGGATGCGGGTTTCAATTTTGTCAGATGGTCAATTCAGTTTTCCATATTTCTGAATTGTCGATAGCTGCACACCCGGTATATCCCCAGATAAAACCAACCAAAATAAACCTGTCCCTTTTGGCAGGTCTGGGCCCATCGGGGGCCGGGGCGGGTTAAGTTTGTCGCGAGTTCCGCACGCAAAGGAAAGCACTTAATGTGCTTTCCGTCTTGCGCAGGACTGTAGAGCAGCAA